>DASZIR010000030.1:0-41867 GCA_035948995.1 Paraburkholderia sp.
TTACTGGAGCTGGGACCCGAAGGAAACCTGGGCACTGATCGTCTGGCTGAACTACGCGGCCTGGCTGCACATGCGGCTGATGAAGGGGCTGCGCGGCGCGGTTGCCGCGTGGTGGGCGCTCACCGGCCTGCTGGTGACGACTTTCGCGTTCCTTGGCGTCAACATGTTCCTCTCCGGGCTGCATAGCTACGGCAAGCTGTAAGCGGACGCTGGAGCGGCCGCGCGCTTCGCTTGACTGCCCCATTGCACGGCGAGGGCGCAGCGCGGCGTGCGAGATGCAGTGCGGGTCCCTCCCCACGCATTTGGGCGAGCATTCCTACTGTTTCCTGCTCTCGATCTGCGCAAGAATGAATGCATGCACCGGTCCGGACGCACCCTGGTCTACGGTCAGAGAGGTCGCTATGAGACGCATCTATTTTTTGCTGCCGAGCACGCAATGTGCGCAGATGATCGTTGGCGAACTCCTGTTGAAGCGGGTCGAGTGGCGCCATATCCACGTCATTGCCAACCATAGCGTGCGGCTCGAGGATTTGCCGGCGGCCACGCTTGTGCAGAGTAGCGACCTGCTTCACGCACTCACGCGAGGCACCGCGGCGGGTTGCGCGACCGGCATGCTGACGGGCCTGGTTGCCATGGCCTTTCCGCCTGCGGGCCTGACCATTGCGGGTGGCGCTGTCGTTGCGCTCACGCTCGCAGGCGCGGGCTTTGGCGCATGGACGGCGACGATGATCGGCATCGATGTACCGAATACGCGCCTAAAGCGTTTCGAAGAGGCGATCGAGCGGGGCGAACTGCTGATGATGATCGACGTCCCCGTCCATCGCGTCGAGGAAATCGAGGAGATGATCCAGCTTCATCACGCGGAGGCCGACATCCAGGGAACGGAGCCCACCATTCCCGCGTTTCCGTAATCTGCGCGCAGGCCCGGCAAGCGTGCGGCGAGGCCGTCGGGCGGCGACGCCCGCACGCCATGTCTCTCGACACCGGTTTACCGCAAGTGCGCGCAACGGCAAGCACGGCAACACTAACCGGCCGCGAGCAGGCGCCGATAGCGCTCCAACACCCGTGGGACGTAAAGACGCGTTTCCGGAAGGGAGGGCACACGATATCCGGCGCGAATCACGGCATTTTCTCCTGCGTTGTACGCGGCCAGCGTGAGTTCGACATCGTCGTTGAAGAGATCGAGCAGGAACCGCAGATAGCGAGCGCCTGTCAGTACGTTGTCGCGCGGATTGAACATGTCTCCACCGGCAAAGCGCCGCGCCGTATCCGGCATCAACTGCATCAGTCCTTGTGCACCTTTGTCTGAAACCGCTTTCGGGTTGTAGCGGGATTCGACGTCGATCACCGCGCGCAAGAGTTCGGGCTGAACGCGAAAGGTGCGGCTTGCTTCGGCGATCACATCCGCGAACAGCGACCCTTCGTTGCTGACGGACGATGCGGCGTCGCCACGCTTCGCATCGCGTTGGGCAGATGGCTCCCCGGCAACGATGACGGCCAGTCCCGCTTTGCCTGGTACGTTGGTCAGCACGATCGCGCCGGTATTGTCGACCGCTCCGAAAATTTCGGCGCACGCAATCCGCGGCGATACCATGCCAAGCACTGTGCATGCAAAAATGATCGCATTTCCCGCTTTGGACGAAGGGCTGCAGCGCATGGTCGTGTTCTCCCGCACCTGAATTGTGGTGCGGAGAAAAGCGCCTATGCAATGGGGCACCTCCCTACACTTTCATGCGCAAATCAAACGCATCGAAGGCTGTACAAAAACGTTACATTGGTAACGCGCGGTAACCATCTGTAAATTTTCGCGACTTCACTTGCCGCGCCCGTCGAGGTGAATCATTCCCGGCACGGGCAGGTAAGCGGCGAGTTCTGTCTCGCCGACCGATTTGACGTGTGATGTCTTCTCTATCCGTATTGCTACTGATCTCCAGTTCAGGGCAAATCCGTTCAGTTTTGAAACATACACGCCGGGATCGCCGGTCGTTTCAAACATCGTATGAAATTCACATACTGATCCATGCTGGTTTTCAGAGAGATGGCGCGAACCTTGCAAATGATAGCGGACTGCAACGTGGCTGCTCGGTAAGTGAAGGGAAGTAGTCAGGAATGGAAAAATTAGGAATTCGAAGGTCGGAGAGGCAATAAAAAGACTCGACACGTGGCGAACGCCTAACAACGGCAGCGCCGCATTGTCGAGACCTGGCCGTGGTCACCGGGAGTAACGAACGTGAATATCAAATGCCGCGTTGTGATCGCTGAAGATCACGATCTGCTACGAAACGGTTTGCGCTCGATGCTATCGGCGCACGGCGACTACGACGTCATCGGCGAGGCCAGAGACGGCAAGGAAGCCTGTCAAATAGCCATGACGCTCAATCCCGATCTCATCCTGATGGATCTGTCGATGCGAGGCATGAACGGCATTGATGCCAGCGCGGCAATCAAACGGCGCTCGCCGAACGTGCGAATCGTCGCGCTCACGGTTCACCAGAGCGAAGAGTATGTGCGCGAGGCGCTGCGCGCCGGCGTCGAAGGTTACGTATTGAAAGATGTTTCGTTCGATGAGCTTCTGAGCGCCATGCGCACGGTCATGCGCGGGAAAAAACATCTGAGCGCCGACGTCTATGGGTACATGGTCGACTCGTTCGTCACAGGCCGCGAGACGCCCGCGCCGAAGAAAGCGTGGGACATCCTGACGGCACGCGAGCGCAGCGTGCTGAAACTGATCGCCGAAGGGCGCACAAACCGGCAGGTCGGACAGTACCTGAACCTCAGCCCGAAGACGATCGAGAAGTATCGCGCCAGCATGATGCACAAGCTCAATATCGCCAACCTGACGGAACTGGTGCTGGTCGCCATCAGCATGGGTCTGCTTACTTCACTGGCCACGAAGTGCTCCGAACCGAACGTCGACGACACCGTTGTGCCATTGCCGGCCGACCCGGACCGGCCGCCGCAAGCCGATGCGGATACGGAGTTGCCGGAGTACCGGCTGGGCGGAGCGGCGGGATAAGAGCGGCTTGAATGGGCGCTAGACGGTCCATGCCGCCGAGACCAGCGTTCCGCTGGTGCCCAGCGACTGGATGGCGAAGGTGCCGCCGTGCGACTCGACCCGGTGTTGCATGCCGATGAGACCAAGACCGGTTGCGCAGGCATCCTCTGTCGACAGAGGATGATTTTCGTAGCCGATGCCGTTGTCCTGAATCGTCATCAAAAGGGCACCCGCAATCCGCCGGAAACCGAGCGCGATCTGCGTGGCCCCCGCATGCTTGACGGTGTTGTTCAACGCTTCCTGAGCGACCCTGAACATGTCGGCCTTCAGATGCTCCGGGATGTCGTCGTCGTCGACATCGCAGTTGAACGCAACCGAGATGTGTTCGGAACTGCGCTCGACGCGCCGGCACAGCGAACTCAACGCGGCAGGCAGGCCGAGCTGGTCGAGCATCAGCGGACGCAGTTCGCCGCAGATCTGCCGCACGTCGCCGATCGTCTCGCGGATTCTGAGCACGGTTGCGTCGAGCAGTTGGGCCGCGTCGTCCACTTGCCCGCGGCGTATCCGCATCACGGCGTCCTCCGTCATCAGCTTGACGAGCGTCAAGGCTTGTCCGAGGCCGTCATGCAGTTCCGCTGCAAGGCGTTGACGTTCCTTCTGTTGGCCCATTGTCAGGTACGTCAGGCGGTCCCGCGCACTCGTGTCGGGCAGACGCGTGAGATCCGCAAGTTCGGGGCCGGGAATCAGCGGCTCCTCGAACAGCGTCAGCAACGCACTGCGCCCGGCCTGGCTGGTGGGAACCGACTGCTGGTGCAGTGTGAGCGGGGTGGGTCGGCCGGTCCGGCCGGCGAGCACCGCGCGAAAGGAGTGAAACTCGCTTTGGGCGCTCACCGACAATTCGCTCGCCAGCGTGGCGTGCCCGTCATCCGGCGCCATGTCGGCGAGTTGCTTGCCGACCAGGTCGGCGCTCGGGTAGCCCAACAGGGCCGCGGCAGTTCGGTTCGCCGACAGGAAGGTTCCATCCGGCGTAAGAATGGCCAGCGCTGCGCCGCGCGCATCGGTAACGCTGCCGGCACCCGGTTCGTCGGGCCGCGCCGCAATACACAGCTTGCGCATGGCCTCGATCAGGTCGAGCAACTTTACCTGCGGTCCCTCGGGCTCGCTTGCATCCATTGGAGCTCCCGATACGTTTGCTTAAGGGAACCTTAAGTCTATCTATATCTGATTGTAGGCCTTGATTCAAGCTCGCCGCAACAGGACATGTGCTGGATTGCGGAGTGGGGCACCCCCGGTCGCACGCGGCGGGTTTTCCCTCAGGTGGGCATACCCTACCGTGCTTTGGGGGCTCTCATCCAATGACGTCACGAAGCAAATTCATGAGACTGAACATGTAAGGTGGCGCACCTTTCATGCGCTCACCCAGCCCAATCTTGCCTGCGACTTCTGGAGACAGCGATGAGAACGACCAACCTATTTCTGATCGGCGCGGTATTGCTGGCCGGCGCCGGACTGGCCGGGCCCGCGGCATGGTGCGCGTCCGCCGAAGCCCCCGCGGACGGCGCCGACGCGCACATGCATCACCACATGATGTCGGGCACGATGCGCTCGACCGTCGACTACACGCTGCCGCCGGTGAAGCTCGTCAGGGACGACGGCAAGACGGTCTCGCTGATCGATGAACTGAATGACGGCCGGCCGGTGATCATGACGTTCATCTACACCACGTGCACGACGATCTGCCCGATGGTCAGTCAGACGCTCGAGAAGTTGCAAAGCGAGTTAGGCAGCGACCGCGACAAGGTGCACATCGTGTCGATCTCGATCGACCCTGAGCAGGACACTCCTGCACGCCTCAGAGCGTACGCAGCCCGCTTCGACGCCGGCCCGGAGTGGCAGCACTATACCGGCACCGTCGCGGCGAGCATTGCGACCCAACGCGCCTTCAACGTCTATCGGGGCGACAAGATGAACCACACGCCGGTTGCATTCCTGCGTGCGGCGCCCGGCAGACCGTGGCTGCGTATCGATGGCTTCGCGACGCCGGCAGAACTGCTGAGCGCCTACCATGACGCCGTGGCGTCCAACTAGTCGCGCAGGGTCCAGCAAGGAGCGCCGAAATTGGAGAAACAGCACCGTGTGCTGATTGCGGAGGATCAGCATCTTTTGCGCAGCGGCCTGTGCTGCATGGTGTCCGAACTCTACGACTACAGCATCGTTGGCGAGGCGAGCGACGGGCTCGAAGCGTATCGTCTCGCCATTGCGACGCTGCCCGATCTGATCCTGATGGACCTGTCGATGCCGGGCCGGAGCGGTTTCGAGGCGATCGCGGCAATCAAGCGCCGCGCACCGCAGATCCGCATCATCGTCCTGACCGTTCACCGCAGCGAAGAGCACGTGCAGGAGTCGTTTGCCGCAGGCGCCGACGGATACGTGATCAAGGACGCGTCATTCGAAGACCTGGTCGGTGAGATGCGGCTGGTCATGCAGGGCAAGCGCAACACGAGCCTCGACGTTTGCGGCCGGCGCGCCGGTTCACTGGATCTGCGTGCGGAAACCCCGCAAACAACGCAACTGTGGAACGCGTTGACGGGCCGCGAACGTAGCGTGCTGCGACTCGTTGTCGAGGGCCACACGAACCGGCAGGTCGGCGAGCACCTGAAGCTCAGCCCCAAGACGATCGAAAAGCATCGCGCGAGCCTGATGCGCAAGCTGGGCATCACGAACGTGACGGCTCTTGTGCGCATCGCCATCGACATGGGCGTTCTGACGCTGCCGGACGACGAACGGGTGCGTCATCCCTCCACCTGAGAGCGGCGTAACTGGAGGGTCTTTACCCATGTCTTTGGACGGCTCTCCCTACTTCTTGCCCGTATCGACCTGAACAAGAATGCATTCAACGGCTTCGGCAACGCCGAAGCAGTGGGTCGATACAGGGGGAGCTGTGCGCAACGAATTGTCCTCTCTCAAGCCCGGCATGCCCGGGCGTCAGTGGCAGGGCGTTCGCCTCGAATGGCGGGCGCGCCGCAGCCGCGGTTTCACGCTGCTCGAACTGCTCGTGGTGATGGTCATCATCGGCTTGCTGGCGGGCCTCGTGGCCCCTCGATATTTCGAACAGATCGGCAAGTCGAATACGAAGATCGCACGCGCGCAGATCGTCTCGCTAGGGCAGGCGCTCGATCAGTACCGGCTGGATGTCGGATCGTATCCGTCGACCGAAGAAGGTCTGCAGGCGCTCGTGACCAAACCGCAAAGTGAAGTGCGGTGGAGCGGGCCGTACCTGCAGAAGGCGGTGCCGGTGGACCCGTGGGATCGTCCGTACCAGTACCGTTCGCCCGGCGAGCACGGCGACTATGACCTGTATTCGCTTGGCAAGGATGGACGAGGCGGTGGCGTCGGCGAGAACACGACCGTCTCGTCGTGGTAACGGTGCGTCGCGCAGTTGCTGCGACGCCGGTCCGGTAGTGGGATGTCTGCAAGGAGAGTCGACGTGAAGTACGTGCTGCGTGTCTTCGATACCAGTGGTTCGGTGCAGACGCTTCGTATCGATAGCGATTCTTCGTCGACCGCAGCGGCGCTCGCGCGCGCACGCGGCCTTCGCGTCGTCTCGGTTCGCGCCGACGCGCGACGGCAGCGTCGCAGCACCGGCTGGCCGGCGCTGCCCGGTGCCCGATTCAACGTCGAACTGTTCGCGCGCGAACTCGCGGCCTTGCTCGATGCCGGCGTCGGTGTCGTCGACGCATTGCGCACGCTCGGCGGCAATGAACGCCGCGAGGCCTCGGCACAGGTGTACCGCGACCTGTTGCGGCAACTGGAAGAGGGGCAGTCGCTCTCCGCGGCGCTCGAGCACGCGAGCCACATCTTTCCGCCCGTTCTGGTTGCCTGCGTGAAAGCGAGCGAGCAGACCGGCGGCCTCGCGGACAGCCTGACCCGTTATTCGCGCAATAGCGCGATGCTTCACGAACTGCGCGCCCGGGTGGTGTCAGCGGCGATCTATCCATCGGTCCTGCTGGTGGTGGGCGCAGCGGTCGTGCTGTTCCTGCTGGCTTTCGTCGTGCCGAGGTTCGCAACGCTGCTTGAACACAGCGGACGCGAGCTCCCGCTGCTCTCGCGCTTGCTGATCGCCTGGGGCAGCATGGTGCACGCCCACGGCGCGGAGTTGAGCGTGAGCCTCGCTGTGCTGACGGTGGCGGGCGGTTTCGCGCTGCGCAGGCCGGCGGTGCGGAACTGGATCGCCGATCGCATGCTGGCGCTGCCCGGCATTGGCCAACACTTTCGCGTCTTTCGCCAGTCGCAGTTTTATCGCACGACCGCCATGCTGGTCGACGGCGGCATTCCTGCCGTCCGCGCCTTCGACCTTGCGCGTGGCCTCGTCGGCCGCGCAGACCAGGCCGCACTCGCCGGTGCCCTGCAGCAGGTGCGCAACGGCGCAAAGATCTCCGATGCGTTTCAGCAGGGCGGCCTCGCCAACGCGATTGCCTACCGCCTGCTGACCGTCGCGGAGAAGACCGGCGGACTCGGACCGGTTCTCGACAGGATCGCCGCGTTTCAGGAGGCACAGGTGTCGCGCGCGATCGATCTGATCTCGCGCCTGATCGAACCCGCAATGATGATTTTCATCGGTGTGGTCATCGGCGGAATTGTCGTGCTGATGTACATGCCGATTTTCGAAATCGCATCGAGCATTCAATAAACCTGCCTGGGGAACGCGCGTGGATACCATCAGCACCGTACCGGAAAGCCTCCATGTCGAACCGCGCGTCGAGCTGCGCGAGGCGCTGCGCACGCTCGGCGAGCGGCATGGATCCGGCATTCGAGCGCTGGAGGAATTGATGGCGCAGACGGCGCTGAGCGCGGAAGAGATGCGCGTGAAGCTGGCCGCGCAATTCCGCATGAAGCCGATCAGCATGCGCGAGCTGAATCAGTACGAACCCGATTTCGACGTGATGTCGTTCGTCGAAGCGACGACCCGCCTGTGCGTGTGCTTTCGGGAGGCAAGCGGTACAGGCGACGCAAGCAGCACAAACGGTGGCAAGGGCCTGCTGTTCGTGATTGCCGATCCGCTTGACGCGCGCACGCGCGGCACGGTCGAACACCGCATGCGCTTGCGGCCGACCGTGCCGTACAGCTGGGCGCTCGCGAGCGCGGGAGATATCAGCGCATATCTGGCCGTGCGCGAAAAAGACGTGCGGGCGATGGACTCGCTCGCGTTCGACGACCCGATCCAGAACGCCGTCGATCCGTCGTCACTCGCGTTGACGCTGCAGGGCATCAGCAGTGACGACAGCCCGGTGGTGAGGCTGCTCAATTCGACGATCTACGACGCGCTGAAGATGATGGCCAGCGACATTCACCTCGAATGCCGCGCCAACGGCTTGATGATCAAGTGCCGCGTGGACGGCGTGCTGACGGTAGTCCGCCGTGTCGAAGGCCGCGATGTTGCGGACCAGGTGCTGTCGCGCGTGAAAGTGATTTCCGAACTCGATATTGCGGAGCGGCGCGTTCCGCAGGACGGGCGTTTCAAGGCGCAATACGCGGGCCGCGACATCGACTTCCGCGTCTCGATCATGCCGAACCAGTTCGGCGAGGACGCGGTGTTGCGGATTCTCGACCGCTATCAACTGTCGCAGGCCGCCGGCGGTCTCACGCTCGAAGCGCTGGGCTTTCAGCAGGCCGATACGCGGTTCATGCGCTCGGTCGCATCGATGCCTTACGGCATGCTGCTCGTCACCGGGCCGACCGGCAGCGGCAAGACGACCACGCTCTACGCGATTCTCACCGAGATCAACAACGGCCTCGAGAAGATCGTGACGATCGAGGACCCGGTCGAATATCAACTCGGCGACATCCTGCAGATTCCGGTCAACGAAGCGAAGGGGCTGACGTTCGCACGCGGACTGCGGTCGATCCTGCGGCACGACCCGGACAAGATCATGGTCGGCGAAATCCGCGATCCCGAAACCGCGCAAATCGCCGTGCAGGCGGCCCTGACCGGTCACCAGGTGTTCACTACCGTCCATGCGAACAACGTGTTCGACGTGATCGGCCGCTTCACGAACATGGAGGTCGATCCGTACAGCTTCGTGTCGGCGCTCAATGGCGTGGTCGCGCAGCGTCTCTTGCGGCAGTGCTGCGCGGACTGCACAACCCGTGAAACGGTCGACGCGGACGCGCTGGTCCGTTCGGGCATCGATCCGGACACCGCGGGCACTTACCTGTTTCACCGCGGTACGGGCTGCGCGGCATGCCGCGGCAGCGGGTATCGCGGACGCCGCGCGATTGCAGAAGCGCTGCGCATGAACGACGAGTTGCGACAACTGCTGTCGGAGCGTGCGCCGCTTGGAGCGATCAAGGCAGCGGCGATGCGCTACGGCATGCAAACCCTGCGCACCGCTGCGGTTGAACTCGTCAAGCGCGGCGAAACGACACTCGAGGAGATTAACCGTGTCACCATGGTTGAATAGTCCGGTCGCGATCGGAGTCGGCACACGCGAGATCGTCGTGGGAGCGCGCACGCCCTGGCTGTCGCGCCTGCGCAAACCAGCACCGGCCGGCGAGCCTGTTAGCGTCGCGATTGCCGAGGATCGGTGCTGCACCGAAGCGGGCGTCCTCGACGCGCTGCACGCCGCGCTTGCCACCCCACCCACGACCCAGCCCACTACGCCCACCAACGGTGCTGCGGAAGTGGAGCAGGCGTCCATGCAGGCGCGCAGCGCCTGTGTGGTGCTGGACGATTTCTGGGGCAGTCACGCGATCTTGCGCGGCGATTTCCGTACGCTGCGCCCGCGCGAGCTCGAAGAGATCGTGTTGGCCCATTTCACCGATACCTATGGGATCGACAGCGAATCGCTGCGGGTGTGCTTCAGTGTGCAGCGCGGCGGCCACACGCTTTTTGCCAGCGCGATGTCGCGCGCGCTGCTCGACGGCATCTACGAGGCAAGCGCGGCGGAGCAGGTCGGAATCAGCCGCCTGAGCCTGTGTCTTCCGGAGATGCTCAATCGCCTCGGCGGTGCCGCCGACGGCGCCGCCGAGGCGCTGCTGCTGTTCGTCGAGGACGAGTTGTTGCAGGCGGTCATGATCGAACAGAACCGCTGGGCCGCCTATGACGCGCAGCGCCTGTTTCCCGGCGACGCGGGCGACGCATCCCGGCTTGCCGAGCTGGCCGAGCAGTTGTTCGAACGCTCGGCGACGCGAGCGAACGCGAAACGCGAAGACTGCAAGCTCTATCTGTTCGGGATCGAAACCGAGCTGGCGCCGTTCGAAGCGCGCTTTGCCGCGGCGGTCCCGCTGGCGCAGCCGGTGATGGGCGGCTCGCCCGCGCATCGACTGATGGAGTATGCGCAATGAACTCGCGTCTCGACATCGACTTCAGCCGGCGCCGGGCTCGCCCGGCGAAGCACGGCATGATCCTGCTGTGCGCTGCTGCAGTGCTGTTGCTCGCAAGCGGCGCGCGGCTCTGGCATGCCTACGCGGAAAACGATCGCGCGCAGGCGCAACTGGAGGCGCTGCGGCAGGGCACGCTGGCGAGCCGGCACGTGGTGAAGGCGACGCCGACGCCGGCCGTCAAGCTTGCGGAAAAACAGAGCCAGTCGGTGCTGCGTGAACTGACCGTGCCCTGGCAGGATCTTTTCTCGATCGTCGAAGACTATCCCGATCATGACGTCGCGCTGATCGGCATCGATCAGAACCCCGCACAAAGCCAGATCCGCATTACGGCCGAAGCGAAGAACTTCGACGCGATGATCGCGTACCTGAAGTACCTGCAGCGCAGCGTGCTGTTGCGGGAAGCCGAGCTCAACGATCACCTGATCGAGACGAATGTGCCGGGCAACCCGGTTCGTTTCCAGATCACGGCCGTCTGGAGGAAGTCATGAAAGCGGACCAGCTGCGCGACGCGCTGTTGACGCTGCGCTTCGAAATGCGGCGCTCGCTGGGCCTGCCCGGACTGCTCGGCGCGCTGATGATCGGCGCGGCCGTCATCGTGGTGGCCACGATCCCCGGTGTGGAATCGCAGACGCACGAGATGCACGACATGCAGGATTCTGCGCGCGTTGCGCGCACGGCGAATGCGCATCGCCTCGTCGACGGGCATGGTGCAGCGGTGGATGCGGTTGCGCTCGACAGTTTGCCGACCCTGTTCCCGGGTTTCGCGCAAAGCGCCGACGATATCGCGTTGATTTTCGCGCAGGCCCGCGACAGCAATTTGACGCTCGGCTCCGCCGAATATCAGGTAACGACCGAATCCGGCGCGCACTTCACGCGCTATCAGGTGATGCTGCCGGTCAAGGATCAGTACAGCGCGATCCGGCGTTTTCTCGCGTCGGTCCTGAACAAGGTGCCCAATGCGGCCCTGCAGGAAATCCACGTCGAACGTCCCGCGGTCGACGGCAACATTCTCGATGCGCGGGTCCGCTTCGAACTCATCTATCGGACAGCGCAGCCATGAAACCCGCTCTGGTCAAACGCATACTGCTGACGTTGTGCGGGATCGCCGCCACTGGAGTCGGATATCGCGCGCTGGTGGCGGCGACCCAGACACCGGTGGCGATAGCTGCGATCAACGTTCAGCACCGCAACGATGTGCGGGGGCGGCCGGTTGCGGATCATCGCCAGGCCTCGTTGCCTGCCGCGCGCACAACGACAGACGCAGCGACAGACGCAACGCCACACGCAATGGCGCACGCAGCCGCACACGCCCCAGCCCCCGCGTCGCACGGCGCCGCGGCGAGCGCGACGCCGGCGACGCCCCGTGAAAGGCTCGCCGCCCTGCGCGCGCCGCTGTCCGTCGAGTCAGCCAACAATCCGTTCGCTGCCTCTTCGTGGCTTCCTCCGCCGCCGCCCGTCGAGGCGCCGGTCGTTCAGGAGGTGCGCGCGCCGGCGCCCGTGGCTCCGCCGGTGCCGTTCACTTACCTCGGAGAGCTCGATGCGAAAGCGGCCAGGCCGCAGGTATTTCTCAGTAGCGGGGACCGGCTACTGATCGTTTCACCGGGTGAAGTCGTCGATGACCAGTACCGCGTCGAATCGGTTTCGGAATCCGACGTGGTGCTGACCTATCTGCCGCTTAACCAGACGCAGGCCGTATCCATTCCAAGAGACGAAGGAAAGTAGATGAAAACCTCACGCACACGGGGTGCGAGCCGCAATGGGGACAGCGGCCCATCGATACGCCTCTCGCCTCCTGTCCCGTTCGGTGCCCAGCGCTTGCCTGCCAGGTGGATCGCGAGAAAGCACGTGCTCGCGGTCGCCATGTCCATGCTTGCCTTTGGCGGTTGCATGCATGTTCCGACGAGGCAGGAGGACCCAACCAACGCCGAGTTGAAAATCAACTATCTGCGCGATCGCAATGGCGAAGTCAATGCGCTGCTCGATCAGGCCGATCAGTTGCGATTGCACTACGAGTTCGATGCCGCGACCCAGAAGCTGTATGCGGCAAGCCAGATCGATCCAACCAGCGAACGCGGACGCAACATCGGTGCGCTGATCGATCAGGACCGCAGGGATCTCGCGATCCTCCAGGAGGCGGACCGCATGATGGAACGTGGCTCATATGGACCGGCGGCCGATCGCGTGCACCGCGTGCTGCTGGAAAATCCGACCAACGCGCTGGCGCTGCAGATGCAAAAGGAAATCGACGACAAGCTCCGCCAGCAACGCGCGGACAAGGAAGAGAAACTTGCCGAGTCGTCGATCATGCGCACGCCGGTCACGCTGCAGTTTCGTGACGCTAACGTGCGCATGGTCTTCGAAGCGCTGTCGCGCACCTCGGGCTTGAACGTCATCCTTGACCGCGACGTTCGTGCGGACCTGAAAACGACCATTTTCGTCACGAACGCGTCGCTGCAGGACACGGTCGACATGATCCTCATGCAGAACCAGCTCGACAAGAAGCAGCTCAATGCGAACACGCTGTTCATCTACCCGGCGACTCCCGCCAAGCAGCTCGAATATCAGGAACTGAAAGTGCGCACGTTCCAGTTGTCGAACGTCGACGCCAAACAGATCCAGGCGCTGCTGAAGAGCTTGCTGAAGATCAAGGAAGCCGTGATCGACGAGCGCGCGAATACCGTGACCATCCGCGGCACGCCGGACACCATCAAGGTGGCCGAAGAGATGATCGCCGCGCAGGACTTGCCGGAACCGGAGGTGATGCTGGAAGTCGAGGTGCTGGAGGTTTCGCACGAGCGCCTGACCGATCTCGGGATCGAATGGCCGAACTCGTTCACGATGTCGACGCCGAGTACGGCGAACACGTGGGGTGCGTTGCACCATCTGCCGATCAATGCGTTGAACGTCAGCGGCCTGTCCGCAACGGCGAACTTCAAGCTGACCGATACCGACGCGAATCTGCTCGCGAGTCCACGCATCCGTACGCGCAACAAGGAGAAGGCCCGGATCCTGATCGGCGACAAGTTGCCGGTGATTTCGAGTTCCAGCACGCCCAGCACGAGCGGTCCATCGTTCACGCAGATGATTCAATACATCGATGTCGGCATCAAGCTCGAAGTGGAGCCGCAAGTCTACCGGGATGGCGACGTCGGCATGAAACTGAATCTCGAAGTCAGCAATATCACCAAGACGATCCAGAGCGGCGATTCGCAAACCGGCTTGAGCTCGCTCGCTTATCAGATCGGCACGCGCAGCGCATCGACGAGTCTGCGCCTGAGGGATGGCGAAAGCCAGATTCTCGGCGGCCTGATCTCGGATGAGGACCGCAGGTCGGCCGACAAGGTGCCCGGCCTCGGACAGTTGCCGTTGCTCGGGCGCCTGTTCTCGGACCACAACGGCGACCATGTGAAGACGGAGATCGTGTTGCAGATCACGCCGCACATTATCCGGCCGCAACTGGCGGCGGATGTGGACACCCAGGAAGTCTGGTCTGGCACCGATGTCAACGTGCACGCCGACCAGCTTCGGCTCGACCCCGTCGTCGCCGTCGCGCCGGTGCCCGGGGCGCCGGCCATGAAACCCGGAGCACCCGCCTTGAAGCCGCCGCCCGGCAACGTAGGCGGCGGCATGGTAGGCGGCGCGTCCGGTCAAGCAGGCGCAGCGGCAAACCGTTCATTGACGGTACCCCCGACCGGTGCGTTTGGGCAACTGCCTCCGGCGCCGCGCACGACGCCGCCACCCGCGCCCTACGGCGGGCGTTTCGGGACGCCGTCCGCCGCGCCTGCGGCGCCGGGTCCCAGCGCGCCGCCGGCAGCGGAACAGGCGGGAGGGGAGGCGGCGCCGGGCGCCGGGGCAAACGTGGCGCCGCCGGCCGCGCAGGCGCCCGCGCCTGCAGAGGCGGCCCCCGCACCGGCGCCCACGCCCGCTCCCCCGACCCTGCAGATGCCGCCGGGCGACATTCCGAACGACAACCCGCTTCGCCCGATTCAAAACGGGTACTGAGGCGTGGCCATGGCGACGAACATGCTCCGCTCGCGTGGCGCAAGCCGGCCCGCTCAGCGCGGTTTCACGCTGATCGAGCTGGTGATCACGCTCGCACTCGTGGCAATCCTCGCGCTCGCGATCATGCCGTTCTCCGAACTGATCGTGCAGCGTCAGAAGGAACAGCAGTTGAGCGCCGCGTTGCGCGAGATTCGCACGGCACTCGATGCCTACAAGGACGCAAGCGAAGCAGGTTTGATCGACAAGGAGGCGGAGGCGTCCGGTTATCCGCCGACGCTGACCGTGCTCGTGACAGGCGTGCCGAATGCGAAGGATCCGAAAGGCGGCCTGCTGATGTTCCTGCGTAATGTGCCGCGCGATCCGTTCTTTGCAGGCGAGCAGGACACGCCCGCGGAAGACACCTGGAACGAGCGGTCCTATGGCGTGCCGCCGGATCAGACTAGCGCCGACGGTCTGTCCGGGAACGCCGAGGCTGGCAAGGACGTGTTCGACGTGTCGTCGAAATCCGATCGCGTCGGTATCAACGGCGTTCCGTACAAACAATGGTGACCGTGCATCATGAAACCCGCCCATACGCGCAGATCCTGCGGTTTTACGCTGATCGAACTGGTTGTTGTGATGGCAATCATCGGCCTGCTTCTGACGATTGCGCTGCCGCGCTATATGCACAGCATCGAACGCGGCAAGGAGCAGGTCCGGCAGCAGAACGTCGCGGTGATGCGCGATGCGATCGATAAATACTACGGCGACAACGGCCAGTACCCGGAAACGCTCGATGAACTGGTTGCGAAGCACTACCTGCGCGCGGTTCCGGTCGATCCGGTCAACGGCGACGACAAGTGGGCGGTGATCGCATCGCCCGACGAAAACAAGGCGGGCGTGTACGATGTCGCGCCCGCGAGCAGTGCGCAGGGTACGCCCGCCGAAACCGCAGGAGCCGGCAAGTGAGTCAGGGCCCTTTCTCGACGCGTCGGGGCGCGCGCCTGAAACCGGCGGCGCGGCATCGAACCTCGCCTTGCCCTGCACACCAGCGCGGGCTCGTGATGCTGGCGCTGTTGATCGCGCTGATGCTGATGTCAATCGCGCTGGCGGGTGCGCTCGACGTCTGGTCGCTGGAACGGCGGCGCGAAGAGGAGAAGCAACTGTTGTTCGCGGGCGACCAGTACCGGCAGGCGATTGTGCGGTATTACCGGGTCGGCCGCGTCTACCCGGCGTCGGTCGACGACCTGCTGGACGATAACCGCTTCCAGATTCCCATGCATCATCTGCGTCAGGCATACCCGGATCCGATCACCGGTAAGACCGACTGGCTCGTCTTGCGGCAGGGCGATCGCTTTTATGGCGTCTATAGCAGCTCACAGGCGCTGACGATCAAGCGCGCGCAGTTTCCCCGGCGATATGAGGACTTCGAGACCGAGCAGACCTACGACGGATGGAAATTCATCTATCTGGCTCCGGGTCTGCGCAGCAATCCCGCTAGTGCCGTTACCCCAGCGCCTGATCGACCGGTGCTGTCCATTAACCCGCAGAATGGAGCGGGGCGCCGTTCGTCGGCACTCGTCCGATAGCGGTTGAATGACAATCCCGATGCGTGCAATCATGTGTTTATCGCGCCGGTTGGCGGTATCGCCACGTGAACGCAACTGCATAGGGACGTTATGAGCCGCCTTGTCGTCGTTTCAAATCGCACTACCGATCCTCGCAAGCCTGCTGCCGGCGGACTTGCTGTCGCGTTACGGGAGAGTCTGCAACAGACTGGCGGACTCTGGTTCGGGTGGAGCGGCAAGATTCGGGAAGCCGCGGACAGCGCAACGGCTGGCCACGGTGAAGTCCAGTTCCAGACGGCGGGGAACGTTACGCTTGCGACCCTCGACCTGAGCCGGGAAGATCACGACACGTATTATCTGGGTTACGCGAACGGTGTCTTGTGGCCGGTCTTCCACTACCGGCTGGATCTGGCCAATTTCGACACGCGATTCTCTGCGGGCTACCGGCGCGTCAACCAGTTGTTCGCGCACAAGTTGTTGCCGCTCCTCAAGCCGGACGATCTCATCTGGGTTCACGATTATCATTTGATTCCGCTTGCGGCCGAGTTGCGTGCCATGGGGTGTACTAACCGCATCGGCTTCTTCCTGCATATTCCAATGCCGCCGCCGCTGATCATGGCCGCGGTTCCGGAACACGAATGGCTGATGCGCTCGCTCTTTGCCTACGATCTGGTCGGCTTCCAGAGCGAAGCGGACGTGACGCACTTTTCTCACTACGTCGAATCCGAAGCGCAGGCGCAACGGTTGCGTCCGGGCCGCCTGCGGGCGTTCAATCGCACGCTGCAGGTCGGCGCATATCCGATCGGCATTGACGTCGACGATTTCATTCGTCTTGCCGGCTCGAAGGAGGGGCTCGACATGTTTGCACGGATGCGCGCCGAGTATTCGCGGCGGCGTTTGCTGTTGGGCGTCGACCGGCTCGACTACTCAAAGGGGCTGCCACAGCGCGTGCATGCTTTCCGTGAACTGCTGACGTACTACCCGGAAAACCGCAATAGCGCAACGCTGATCCAGATCGCTTCGCCAAGCCGTGAGGACGTCGAGGCCTATGACGATCTGCGGCGTCACATGGATAGTCTGTGCGGCGCGATCAATGGCGACTTCGGCGAGCTCGACTGGATGCCGGTGCGCTACATTCATCGCAACGTGGCCCGCAAGCGTCTGCCGGGCCTTTATCGCGCAAGCCGCGTGGCGCTCGTCACGCCGTTGCGGGACGGCATGAACCTGGTGGCGAAGGAATTCATCGCCGCGCAGGATCCGGCTGATCCCGGCATGCTGGTGCTTTCGCGTTTTGCCGGTGCCGCGGAGCAATTGAAAGAAGCGCTGCTGGTCAACCCCTACGATACGCAAGGCACCGCGCAGGCCATCCAGCGGGCGCTGACGATGTCGCTCGAGGAACGGATCAACCGGCACGAAGCGCTGCTCGGGCGAATCCGCAGGTTCGACGTGCACTGGTGGGCTTCGACGTTTCTGCAAGCACTGGAAGAAAGCGGGCAGGCCGCGGCGTCCTGAAGGGGGAGCGAGCTCGCTTCGGGAAGCGGAATCGCGAGTGGCCAGTGATGACTGAACGCAAAACCGGAGGCACAGGATGAACGACTCGCTGGTCCCTGTCGTGGTGGGCGCGGTGGTGGGGGGAGGCTTCGCCGTCGTTGGCAGTCTCATTACGGGATGGCTCACTTACGTTTCGTCGGTGCGACGCCGCGAAACAGAGTCATACCGACGCCAACTCATTCAGGCCTGCGAAGACATAGCGGCGTTCCATCGTCTCGAACATCGTTACGCCGAGCGACTGGCCACAACGGACGCGTCGAAAACCACGGAAAGCTGGAAACGGCAGATTCGCAGGGAGCAGCGACGCGCGGGCGACGACACGCCCAGCGAGAACGCGACCGCCAAACATGCAGAGCAGCAGATACAGAAGCTGCGGGACAGGCAAATCACCTGAGCGGTAAGAGCGCTGATGGCTTTGCAGGCGGGGCTCGTCAAGCTTGACCGGTAACCGGTACGCCCAACGCGAACCTACAGTATCCTTGCACACTTCGTGATCTACTACCGCGTAGCCCCGCGTAACCGCCATGCCTGACTTCCCTTTCGACGCCGTACTCTTCGACTGCGACGGCGTGCTCGTCGACTCCGAGCCCATCACCAACCGCGTGCTCGCCGAGATGCTGGGCGAACTTGGCTGGCAGATCAGCGTTGAAGAGACGACCCGCATCTTTGTCGGCAAGGCCGTGAAGGACGAAGCACCGCGCATCGAGGCGGAGACCGGCGTCGCCGTCACGCCGGAGTGGCTCACGCAGTTCAGGGAGCGCCGCAACGCGGCACTGGATCGCGAGATGGTCGCAATCAGCGGTGCAGCGACAGCCGTGCGGGCCCTCCATGAGGCGCTCGACGGCCGCATCGCCGTCGCCTCGGGTGCCGACCGGCGCAAGGTTGAGCTGCAGTTGCGCAAGGCGGGGATGCTCGACTGCTTCGACGGCCGCATATTCAGCGGGCATGAAACGCCGCGCAGCAAGCCTCATCCGGATGTGTACCTGGCCGCGGCCGAGGCTTTGGGCGTAGACCCCAGACGTTGCGCGGTCATCGAGGATACGGTGACGGGGGCCGCTGCGGGTGTCGCAGCAGGCGCCACGGTTTTCGGCTACAGTCCGGCCGAACCGGGTCACAGTGGCCCGGATGCATTGCGCGAAGCGGGCGTCGTCCAGGTGTTTCAGAACATGGAACATCTGCCGGCGCTGCTGGCAGAATGGTCTCGTGCATAGACAGCGCTTCGATCTGGCGTTGCCGGCGCGCAAGGTGCACGACTCCTCGCTAGCGCGACGTCCTGGCCGCGCCGCCGAGTCCGCGCGGCAATCCAGAAAGGTAAAGAGGGGAGAGGGCGAGCCAGTCACCACGGCCGCCTCGCGGCACAGCGACGAACCGAACGGTTCGTCGCTGTGCCGCTTACCGCAGCCTGGCGACGTCGCTCGCGTTCACCGTTGCCGCCGGATTGCCGAACTGCTTTGTCACGTAGTTCGTCAGCGCGGCGACCTGCGCATCGGACAACCCGGTCGCGAACGCCGGCATGCCCACATCGTTGCCGGTCGCCTGGCGATGCACGCCGTGCAGAATGACCTGCACGAGATTGCCCGGGTTGGATGCACCGACCGTCGAGTTATGGAACAGCGGCGGATAGTATCCGTCCGGCGTGCCCTGGCCGTGTGCCTGGTGACAGGTCGCACAATTGCCCAGATAGAGCCGTGAAGGGTCAAGTTCTTCGCTCAACGCAACCCCACGCAACCGCGTCACGTCCGTTGCCGGCGTGCCCCACGCCGAGCGCGAGCGTGACTCGCCGCTGAATGCAGGCACCGTGCGGATGTACGTGGCGACTGCACTGATATCCGCGTCGGTCATGTGCGAGAAGCTATGCTGTACGGCTTCGCCCATCGGACCGGCGGCCTGCGCGAGACCGGCAACGCTGCCCGTTTGCAGATACTGCACCAGTTGCGCCTGCGTTCAGTTGCCGATCCCGCTGTTCACATCCGACGTGATGTTGTAGCCATCCCATCCCGCCAGCACCGAGCCGCCCAGGGAAGCCGCTGCCGCTCTCGTCCAGTGCTTTCTCCTGCATCGCGAAGCCGCGCGGCGTGTGACAGGTACTGCAGTGAGCGAGGCCCTGCACGAGATAGGCGCCGCGATTCCATGCGACGCTCTGGTTCCGCTTGGCCTGGTAAGGACCGTCCTTCAGGAACACCCAGTTCCACACGGTGAGCGGCCAGCGCATGTTGAGCGGCCACGGAATGTCGCTCGGCCGCTGCGCCTGGCTGACCGGCGCCACGCCGTATTTGAAGTAGGCGTAGCGCGCCTTCACGTCGTCGTCGCTGATCTTTGCGTACGACACGTACGGCACGGCCGGATACGGGTTATGTCCGTCCCTGGCGACGCCCTTGCGCACCGCGCGGTCGAAGTCTTCGGGCGTCCCCCGCGGATGCGACAGTAGTAGGCGCTGCGCTCGCGGCACGGTCGCCGTGCCAGTTATCTCGGTTCGAGTTGCGATTCCTCTTTCTTGTTCGTTCTCGGTGTTTTAAAACGAATGCAGCCCGCGCGGGGCGGTTCCGTTTGCGCTTCGCCTTACGGCTCTTCGCCGTTGTGGCGGCTCGCCGCGGAAATTGCACAGCGGCAGGATGGGGCAACTGATGGGGCAACCAGGGGCACGCCGATCAGTTCATTGTTGCGCGCCAAGATGAACTTGCCATGCACGTGTAGAGCCCCACGTCGCCTGCTTACAGGGGGGCCCAGAGGCACTGGCGCATCTGCGGCGGCGCCTCTCACATCTGTGTGGCCGCAGATTATAGATGGAACCGGTTCCATCCTGCCACAAATGCGGCATCAGTTGACAATTCCGCTGGGTGAAACGTCCACGGGGCAAGCCTCGCCGGTAGCAGAAGGAAAGCCGCGCGATTTGCCTCACCGATGGGAAAAAGGCATCCTCGACATGCACCGAACTCATATTTATTACTAGGTGTTTACCCTTATCATCTTGGATTCCGCAACGATCGCAGCGGTCTGCGGCGTCTAACCCGGCTATTCCACCTTCAAGGCTCAATGTTCGGTCATCTCCATCGCAAGGCAAAGCACGCGGCGAGCCGCCGGTTGAACACCTTGCACGCTCTGGCTGACTACGTCTCGCGGCGGCGCCCAGTGTGGATGGTGTCTTTCGCGGTGGACGAAACCAATCTGTCCGAGGGGCTGCGGGCCGCGTGCGCGTCCACGGCGATGCTGTTGCTGGGCAACCTCCTCGACAACCCGCTGTTTGCATGGGCGGCGATCGGCGCGTTCTGGACTTGCCTCGCCGATGCGGCCGGCTCGAACCGCATGCGGTTTGCCTCGATGATGAGCTTTGCGCTGCTGTCCACGCTGTGCGGCGGCGTCACCGCGTTCGCCGCGGGCGGCGGCACGCTGGCCGCGACCGGGTCGATCCTGCTGTTCTCGACGGCCGGCGCGCTGTGCCGGGTCTGGGGCGCGGCCGCCGCGCAAGTGGGGATTCTCGCCGCGACTGCGTGCGTCGTGATGGTCGACAAGCCGATGCAAAGCGTTCGCGAGGGCTTGCTGTTCCTTGGCATCTACCTGTCGGGGTGTCTGTTTGCGGTCGTGCTCAGCCTGACAGTCTGGCGGATTCACCCGTTTGGCCCTAGTCGCGCCGCGGTGCGCGCGGTGTACGGACGTCTCGCGGATATCGCGCTCGATAGCGCCCGTTTGCTCAGGCAGCCAGCGTCGGACTTCCGGCATTGGGCGAGCCATGCCGCCACCTACCGTGGACAAGCGCGCGCCGCGCTCGAGACTGCCCGCAAGGTGCTCGCCAAAGTGCCGAACTCGAGAGCCGACAAGCGCGAAACCTACGAGAACCTGCTGCTCGCACTGGCGGACACCGAGCGCCTGTTCGCCTATCTGATCGCCGTGACCGACGCCTGCGAGCGCGGGCATCAGAGCGTGCGTGAGCCGCAGCGTGCGGCGCGGATCCTGCCGGCGATGGCCGAGGTGTTGCGGCGCATCGGCCGTGCCATCAACGACGAACCCTGGAATGCACCGGTCGCGCTCCAGCAGCGTCTGCACAAGCTGGCGAGTTTGCTGGAAGCGGCCTTGGGCGAGCCGCTGGCGTTGAGGCTGCACTCAGGCGCGCTTGAATTCGATCCCTCGCAGCGGCGCGAAGACAGCTGGTGGCGGGCGGCCTTCGATAACCTGTCGCGCGCCTGGGTGACGCTCAAGGCCAACGCGTCGTTCCAGTCCATCGGCTTGCGGCATGCGGCGCGCGTCGGGCTGGCCGTCACAGCGGGCTTCATGATTGTCGGGGCGCTGCACCTGCGGTTCGGCTACTGGGCCACCATGGCGACGCTGCTGATCCTCCAGCCGTCGATTGCGGCAACGTGGCCGCGCAGCATCGAGCGGGCGGCGGGGAGCATCGCCGGGGGGCTGCTCGCCGCGGCGATCGGCCTTATGGTCCATTCGCCGATCGGCATCGCGCTCATCGTGTTTCCGCTGGTGTGCGCCACGATGGCGCTGCGGCCCGTGAGCTACAGCCTGTTCGTGTTCTTTCTGACGCCGACCTTCGTGCTGGTCGCGGACTTCGCAACACCGGGCGCGAGCGAATGGATCTACGCGCTGACCCGGCTCGGCAATAACGTGCTCGGCTGCTCGATTGCGCTGCTCGCCACCTTCGTGCTGTGGCCGAGCCGCGAGCCGATCGATTTCCGCCAGCGCCTCGCCGAGGCCGTGCAAGCCAATCTGACGTATCTCGTGAGCGCGCTCGAGCATGCCGGCGGCGAGGACACGGAGGTCGAACGGCTGCGCCGCGCAGCCGGGCTTGCGAGCAACAACGCCGAGGAGGCCTTTAACCGTCTGCGGCTCGAGCGGCTGGAGAGCTCGATGGCTGACCGCGCCGCGATCACAGCGCTCGCGCTATTGCGCCGCGTGGCCGGCACGGCAACCCGCATGCGTCTGGCGGCGAACAAGCTCAAGGCGGACGGCAAGCTGGTGGCGTGGATCGCGTCGGTGAGCCGGGAGATCGATGCCCATCTGCGCGGCACGGCACCTGTGCCGGGCGCCGAGCCGTTGTTTGCACGCGAGCACTTGTCGCTGGTTGAAGCGGACGCGGTCAACCAGGTCTCGCATCTGCGCCGGCTGCTGGTGGAGAGAAGCAGCAGCGCCGAGGAGGGCGCGGGCCAGCAAGGCGTGCAGGCGCGTGGTTAGGCGTGGTTGGCCTGGATAAGCATGGTCAACGCACCCCGCGCGTGACCAGTTGCAACGGCGTCTCGATGAACGGCGACAAGTCCTGCTCCCTGGTCATTTCGGTGAGCGCCTTGAGCGCCACATCGACGCCGAACACGGCTTGCCGCTCGGGGAACTGATCGACGGTGGCGAGGATCCGGCCGGTATCGAGCAGCGGTTTGATGGCCGCGTCGTTGTTGTAGCCGGTGATGTACACGCTGCCGGTTCGGTGGGCGGTGCGCACGGCGTCCACCGCGCCTGTCGCCATGTTGTCGTTGCCGCACAGCAGCCCGCGAATGCGCGGGTGCTGCACGAGCATCGTCGCGGCGATGGCTTTGCCTTTGCCGTAGCCCCAGTCGCCCGGTTCGACGGCGACGATTTTCACGCCCGCGGCGTTCATGGCTTCCTTGAAACCCGCGGTGCGCTGCTGCGAGTTGCGGTCGGCGGCGACGCCTTCGATGATCCCGACTTCGTCGCCGGGCCTGAGCTTCGTCGCAAGATAATCCGCCAACATCCGGGCACCTTTGCGGTTGTCCGGGCCGACGAAGGGCACGGCGAGGTGGCCGGCATCGAGCGACGCCTCGTCGAGCGGATTGTCGATGGCGATCACGATGATGCCCGCGTTGATCGCTCGCGCCACCGCGGGGACCAGCGCTCTTGAATCAGTAGGGGCGAGCACGATCGCGTTCGTGCGCGCGCCGGTCAGGTCGTCGACCATGCGAATCTGGCTGGTGGTGTCGAACTCCGAGGCGGTGCCGAGCACCGTCAGGTCGAACTGCGAGGCGAAGTGCTTCTGATAGTTCTGCGCGCCGCGTTGCATCGCGAGCGCGAACGGATCGGCGAGTGACTTCAGGACGAGGGCGATCGTGATCTTGCCGTCAGGCGTGGCGTTGGCAATCTTCGAAACTGTCAGGCTGGCCGCTGCGAGCACGCCGGCCACAAGCACGCGCCGGCGTGTCTTCTGTACCATTGGCTTCCTTTGCTTGTGCGCGAGGCGAATCGCTCCCCGCTTGCGGGCAGCGTCGGTCGGCGCACCGGAATGATACAGCGGGTCCGTGTCGAGGCGGGGCACGATGGTGCGATGAACTGCGCGTGTCCGGTGTGCGCACGGGGCAGGGTGCAGAGACGCTGAGCGTTCAAATCAGTGCGTTGCAGACCCAAAGCCGCAGCCAGACGCAAAACTGCATTGAAGCCAGGCAAAAAAAGCGCCGCGCGAAGGCGGCGCCAGGGGTTCTCGCCGGAGCCGGCGGGAACCGTGGACGTAGGGGTGAGAGGCTACGTTACGGGAGTACGTTCAGGTAACGATTGACCTCCGTTAGTAAGGCCGAGTGATATCGTTCCGGCAGGTACCTGTCGTCGCCGAGGGACATCAAACCGTCGATCCGGTTGCGAAACGCCTTGGCAATGTCCGCCTGCATGGAGAGGGGCAGGTGCGTCAGGATGGACAGCAGCAATTCGCCCACGACCGAGTGCCGCGCACCATGTTCAACGACGGACATGGCGCTGATTCTCGAAAGGCTTGCAACCGAATCGAGCAACGTGTCGCTCAGTTCCTCCCGGCTCCACGCTGCTGCTTCGGTGAGGGGCGATTGGATGGGCGAAGCGGATTGGGCCCCGAGCCCGGCGTCGTCGGATTGCATGTTGAAGGCGTTATACATAAGGTCGTGTCAGGATCAGAAGGTTTCCCAGTCCGCGCTCGCCGTTTCGGCTGCGGCCATGGTTCGTTTGTCGGCAATCGCTATGGGTGCAATTCTCGGCCTCAAAGAATCTGTGCGACGCGTTGCCTGAGTTTTCGGCGCAGGCAGAAGCGGCTTGCCTTGCGTCATAGCCATGCGTGGCGCGGCTCGTTTCGTGTCGTCCACCTTGAATGCGGCGACGGCGTCGTTCAGCTTCGCCGCCTGTTCTTCAAGTGACTGTGCGGCCGCTGCCGCCTGCTCGACGAGTGCCGCGTTCTGCTGGGTGACTTCATCCATTTGATTGACGGCCTGATTCACCTGCTCGATGCCACGGCTTTGTTCTTCCGATGCCGCTGCAATTTCACCGACAAGATCGCAAACCTGCTTGATGGCCTGCTTCACCTGCCCCATGGTCGCGCTGACCTCGTTGGCCTGCTGCGCGCCGTCCCGAATCATCGTGACGGACGAGCCGATCAGCTCCTTGATTTCCTTGGCCGCCGCAGCGGAGCGTTGCGCGAGGCTGCGCACTTCACTGGCGACGACCGCAAAGCCACGCCCCTGTTCACCCGCACGAGCGGCTTCCACGGCCGCATTCAGCGCGAGGATGTTGGTCTGAAAGGCGATACCTTCAATGACGCCCGTGATCTCGGAAATTTTGCTCGAGCTGCCGCTGATCTGGCCGATTGTCGAGACCATTGATTGCACCGCTTCGTTGCCGGTGTCTGCCATGTCCGTGGCATTCGTTGCCAGCGTGTTCGCCTGACGGGCGTTGTCGGCGTTCTGCTTCACGGTTTCCGTCAACTGCGTCATGCTGGCGGCCGTCTCCTGGAGTGAGGCAGCCTGCTCTTCGGTGCGCGCCGACAGGTCGGTGTTGCCGCTGGCGATTTCGCGCGAAGCCACTGCGACCGATTCAGTGGTGGCCTTGATTCCACGCACGGTCGCGCTGAGTTGCTGATCCATCTGCTTTAATGCTTCGAGAAGCTGACCGAATTCGCCTCCTGAATCGACGGTCAGCCGATTCTCCAGTTTGCCGGCGGCGATGTGGTTGGCAATCTCGATGGCCTTCCTGAGAGGATGGGAGATCGCGCGCAACAGGTAGACCGACGAACCCGAGGCGACGATGAGGCCGAGGCCGACCAGCACGATGGCGATCTGCAGAATGGTCCCGAACATCGATGCACTATCGTCGGCAAACCGTTTGGCCTGGTCCAGATTGAGTGCGGCGTCCTGGTCCAGCGCGTCATTCATCGACGTCGCGACCGCAACCAGCTTTTCGGTTGCCGAGGAAGCCGCGTCGAAATCGTTCGCGCTGGCAGCGTCGGCCGCTTCGGTCGTGAGTGCGACGAACTGGGGAAGCATGTTCCTGATCGACTCCGCGATCTCACGTTCCTTGCCGCTGGATATCCGGCCCGGATAATACTGGTTCCATGACTTGTTCATATGATCAAGACCGGTGCGAATGACGCCAACCAGTTCGGTCGTTTTGCGAGGATCCCGGTATACCTGCATGCGCCTCAATTGAAGACGCACATTGAGCTGAGTCGAACGAATGTCCGACAGGAGACCTATTGGAACCGTATTACCGGAATAGGTGTTGCTCATGTTCGAATTCAGTCTGGAAAGACCGAATAACCCAAACAGTCCAATTGTGGCCATTAACATCACGCATACGGCGAATACAAGAATGATCTTGAATTTGATTGTCTGTACAAAACTGTTCACGTTGCTTCCTTCATGGACCGGGTCTGCAAGGAGGTGCGCTAAGAGTCCATAACCCCGGCGCCTCTGAGTGTTCACGGCAGAATATGTTGTCACTGAAGGGATGTCGATGGATGTAACGTAAAAAAATCGTAAGCGTGGCCTGACGTGGATTTTGTTTAGCATACTTGATCGATCTGCGAGTATTCGCGCTTGAGCGTTGAGTTGTTTTTTCCATTACTAAGCCTTTCGAGCCAAGGTTTTTCTGAGCCTGTGTCAGGTATTCCTTGCATGCTGTCATCGACTATTGACAGAGGGGAAAATGCCGATGATGCGGCGCTTTATCGGTGAATCATTGAATGGGAGATTTTTATATTTGAGGCGACAAAGCGAACCTGGCAACTCGACCGCCTCGTCATTGCGTCCCTGCGGCATGCGCAATCTGCATATGCTGGCGGCATAGAGTTCAGGATCGTCTCTCTCACAAGTTTTAATGCCGTTTTCAGGACTTTTCAGTTTTCTGCCTGTAACCTAAACTCAGTCGTGAAACTGCCGTGGATGGCCTCCCCCGAAGTTGACGCGGACCAAACTGGTGTGAGGTGCAGCGACGCGGGCGCCGACGGGGCGGCTCGCGGTCTGCGCGGGAAGCTCCGGTCCGGGCAATCTTCATCTGACCAGTACAAACGGCTGGGCGTGCGAAGCACGCCCAGCCGTTTGGTTCATCCGCGATAACGGAAAGCGCTGTCGTTAAAATAATAAGTAATCCTATATGAATAACACGGGTCACGACTGAAATGTAGCGAGCGGGGCACACGTGCGCTTGCTCACCGACCGGGGCCAGCCATGCTTGCGCTTCAGATCGTTAAGAACAATTAAGCCGCGCATCAGGACTTTTATTACCGTTCCACCCTAACCTTTCCTTCACCGGGATGCCGGAGCGCGCCTGCGACAACGACAGCAGCAGGCGCTCGAAGCGTGTTCATACATCTTGCATTTCCGCGTCTGCCACACCCCTTTTCCTATCGGAGATATCCATGGCCTACGAACTCTTGACGCCCGATTCCTGCGCGCTTGCACTGATCGACTATCAGCCGCAAATGATTTTCGGCACCCATTCGCATGAACGCATGAACGTCATCCAGAACGCGCAGATTCTGGCGAAGACCGCCAGGCTGTTCAAGGTGCCGACGATTCTGACCACCATCGCGGCGCAAACCTTCAGTGGCGCGATCTTGCCCGAAGTGCAGGCGGTGTTCCCTGAACAGCAACCGATCGACCGCACCTCGATGAACTCGTGGGAGGACACGAATTTCCGCGCCGCGATCGAGAAGACCGGACGCAAGAAGATCGTTATCGCGGGGCTGTGGACAGAGGTCTGCGTCGCCTTTCCGACCGTGCAGATGCGTGCGGCGGGCTACGAGATCTACGTGCCGACCGACGCCTGCGGCGACGTCACGCAAGAGGCTCACGAACGAGCGGTGCAGCGCATGCTGCAGGTCGGCGCGGTGCCGATGACCTCGCTGCAACTGATGTGCGAACTGCAACGTGACTGGGCCCGCGGTGAGACCTACGACGGCTGCATGGACATCTTCAAGGCCCACAGCGCGTACGGCGTCGGTGTGCGTTACGCCAAGCAGATTCTCGGCGAGCACGCGAACGAGGGCGGCCACTGATCGGCCACCGAGTGTGAGTGCCTGCACGCGTATGCGCGCTGCGCACGTGGCAACGAAAGCCTGATGCGGGTGCCTCAGGCTTAACCGGTGAGAGAGCAACGATGAACGCTGCGACACAAGTGCCTCGCTTGGCCGAGCGGGTGTTTTTCAACGGCAAGATCGCCACCCAGGACGAGCGCCGGTCGTTCGTCACGGCGCTGGCTATCGCCGACGGCAAGATTATCGCGTCAGGCTCCGAACAGGAGGTCATGCGCCATGCGCATGACAAGACCGAACGCATCGACCTGAAGGGCCGCACGGTGATCCCCGGGCTGAACGACTCGCACCTGCACGTGATCCGCGGCGGCCTGAACTTCAACATGGAGTTGCGCTGGGACGGCGTGCCTTCGCTGCACGAAGCACTGGAGATGCTGCGCCGCCAGGTGGCGCGCACGCCTGCGCCGCAATGGGTGCGGGTAATCGGCGGCTGGAACGAATTCCAGTTTGCCGAGAAGCGCGGCCCGACGCTCGAAGAGATCAATGCGATTGCACCGGACACGCCGGTGTTTATCCTGCACCTGTACGACAGTGCGTTGCTCAACGGCGCCGCGCTGCGGGCCGTCGGCTACACCCGCGACACGCCCAATCCGCCAGGTGGCGAGATTCAGCGCGACAAGCGTGGCAATCCGACCGGCATGCTAATCGCGCGCCCGAATGCCGGCCTGCTGTACGCCACGCTCGCGAAGGGCCCGAAGCTGCCGTTCGACGACCAGCTCAATTCGTCGCGCCAGTTCATGCGCGAGCTGAACCGGCTCGGCGTCACCAGCGCGATCGACGCCGGCGGGGGTTACCAGGCCTACCCGGACGACTACGCGGTGATCATGGATCTCGCGAAGCGCGGTGAGCTGACCGTGCGGATCGCCTACAACCTGTTCACCCAGAACGCGAAGAAAGAGATCGACGACTTCGCGAAGTGGGTGAAGATGACGAAGCCCGGCGATGGCGACGACTTCCTGCGCGTGAACGGAGCAGGTGAAATGCTGGTGTTCTCCGCCGCCGACTTCGAAGATTTCCTCGAGCCGCGTCCGGACCTGCCCGATTCGCTGGAAAGCGAGCTGGAAGCGGTGGTGCGGCTGCTGGTGCAGAACCGTTGGCCGTTTCGCCTGCACGCAACCTATGACGAATCGATCGACCGCTTTCTGAAGGTGTTCGAGCGTGTCAACCAGGACACGCCGTTCGATGGCCTGCGCTGGTTCTTCGATCACTGCGAGACGATCACGCCGCGCAATATCGAGCGCATCGCAGCGTTGGGCGGCGGCATTGCGGTGCAGCACCGCATGGCCTTTCAGGGCGAGTACTTCATCTCCCGGTACGGCGCTGCGGCCGCCGCGCGCACGCCGCCGATCCGCCAGATGCTGGCCGCCGGCCTGCCGGTCGGCGCCGGCACCGACGCCACCCGCGTGGCGAGCTACAACCCGTTGGTCTCGCTGTACTGGCTCGTCTCCGGGCGCACGGTCGGCGGCACCGCGATGTACGCGCAGCAGGACCGGCTCGACCGGATGGAGGCGTTGCGCCGCTATACGGTGGGCAGCGCGTGGTTCTCCGGCGACGAAATGCATAAGGGCGCGCTGGTGGACGGCATGCTGGCCGACTTTGCCGTGCTGAGCGACGACTACTTCACGATCGACGAGGACCAGATCAGGCATCTGGAATCGGTGATGACGGTGGTGAACGGCCGCGTGGTGTACGGCGCCGACGAATTTGCACCGCTTGCGCCGCCCCCCTTGCCGGTCAGTCCTTCGTGGTCGCCGGTGGCGGAGTTCGGCGGATATCGTCCGTACCGGCAGGTGACTTCCCTGCAACAGGCGTGCGCCGACGGCTGCGCGACGCTGTGCGGCGTGCACGGCCATGCACACGGCTTCGCCTGGCGAAGCCCGGTGCCGGCTGGAGACGCCAATGCCTTCTGGGGCGCGCTGGGGTGTAGTTGCTTCGCGTTCTGAGTCATGCGCTTGCCCACGCTGCGCTTGCGGATTCAGTCGGG
The DNA here is from genome assembly GCA_035948995.1 of Paraburkholderia sp. Taxonomy (GTDB): domain Bacteria; phylum Pseudomonadota; class Gammaproteobacteria; order Burkholderiales; family Burkholderiaceae; genus Paraburkholderia. The sequence goes on from DASZIR010000030.1 coordinate 29,739, forward strand.
CTTCAGAAACAGGCAGATCTTCGTCAGGAACGGCAGAGTTCTATAAAAGAACTACGATGAGGTATAAGGCCGATCAGGACATCTCATCGACATCGCATCGCAGTAAGTTGGTAGCCGGCGCAAGCGCTGTTGCTGCAGCCACGTTTTCCAGTGTTTCCAACGCGGCCGGTTCCGCCTCGAACAGTGGCGCCGGCCATCACCCCGACCATACAGGAGCACACCCCATGAACTACGTTACCACCACGGACGGCGCGCAGATCTACTACAAGGACTGGGGCACGGGCCAGCCGGTCGTGTTCTCGCACGGCTGGCCGCTCAGTGCGGACGCGTGGGATGTGCAAATGCTGTTTCTGGCCCAGCAGGGCTATCGCGTGATTGCGCATGATCGCCGCGGTCATGGCCGCTCGAGCCAAACTGCCCACGGCAACGACATGGACACCTACGCGGACGACCTCGCCGCCGTGATCGAATCGCTCGATCTGAAGGGGGCCATGCTGGTCGGCCACTCCACCGGCGGCGGAGAAATTACGCACTATGTGGGCCGGCACGGCACGAAGCGTGTCGCGAAGATGGTCCTGATCGGTGCGGTGCCGCCGCTGATGGTGAAGACGGAGGCCAACCCGGGCGGCTTGCCGCGGGAAGTGTTCGACGGCATTCGCACCAATACCGCCAACAACCGCTCGCAGTTCTTCAGGGATCTGGCCCTGCCGTTCTACGGCTACAACCGCCCCAATGCAAAGGTCCAGCAAGGCGTGATCGACGAGTTCTGGCGCGAAGGGATGATGGGTTCGGTGCTTGGCCAGTACGAGTGCATCAAGCAGTTCTCGGAGGTCGATTACACCGCGGACCTGAAAAAGATCGACGTGCCGACGCTGATCCTGCAAGGCGATGACGACCAGATTGTCCCGCTCGACGACTCCGGGCGCAAATCCGTGCAGATCGTCCAGAACGCCACGCTCAAGGTTTATCCGGGCGCGTCGCACGGCATGTGCACGACCGAGTCGGGCAAGGTCAATGCCGATCTGCTGGCCTTTCTTCAAGACTAAGGCGTAACGCATCGTTTGGCCGGGCTCGTGGTCATCATGACCACGAGCCCGGCCGCAGCGTGCCGTTTTTCTCAAGATGTTCAATCCTCCCCGAGTTATCCGAGAGGCATGCCGACATGGAACAAGTCAACCCGTGGACTCAGGTCGTCTCGCTGCTGTCGCATCTCGCGAGCGGCGCCGATAGCGCCGGCGCACAGTCGTGCCGTGCCGGCGGCGGGAGCCGGCAGGCCGCACGCAACGGCAAGCGGAGCGAATCGCATCAGGCGCTATCGGCGGGTGGCCACCGCAGCAAGATTACGGCAATCGAGCGCCAGGACGAGGTATCGGCGCTCGTTTCATGGTGCGATCCCACGATGTGCCACTACGTCGACCAGGTCTGGACCCGGGTGATCGCCCGCGGATGCGGGTACTGCGCGTTGACGGGCGAGCGCATCCAGAAAGGGGACGCGATCTTTAGGCCCCGCGGACGGGGGCAGCACCGTCCCGTCAACTGCAACGAGATGATTCTGGTTGCGGCCTTTGCGCGCGGCGAGTGGCGTATCTGAGTGACGCAAGCATTCCCTCGCGACTCGACCGCTATTTCGCCGCCTGCGGCTCCGTCTCCCATCCACCACCCAGCGCCAGAAACAGATTCGCCTGATCGAGCGCGACCTGATCTTCTGCCGCGGCCACTTGCGCGCGGGTCGATGTCAATGTGCGCGTGGCATCGAGATCCGCGATAAACGACTCGCGTCCGCCGACGTACAGCCGGTGTGTTTCGCCAGCCGACGCGGTGGCCGATTTGAGCGCCGCACGCAAGGAGTCGGCGCGGGCGTAGTCCGCCACGTAAGTAGCAAGACTCGTCTCGGTTTCGCGCAAGGCATTGAGCACCACCCCGTCGAAGTGCGCGAGTGCCGCGCTGCTGGCGTCCTCAGCCTCGCGCACGCGGCCGCGCGCGCCGTTGACCGGGAAGGTCCAGCTGATCAGCGGCCCGAAATTCCAGCGTGCCGTGGGCGAGGTGCCGAGATCCTCGAGAATGCCGGTCAGGCCCGCAGAGGCGCCGAAGCTCACGGTCGGATACAGCGCGCCCGTGGCCACGCCGATGCGCGCCGTCGACGCCGCGAGCTGCCGCTCCGCTTCGCGCACGTCGGGACGCCGCTTGAGCAGCGCGGCGCCGTCGCCGACGGGAATCGGCTGCCTGATCTGCGGCACCTTGCTGCACGCCAGCACGGCGGGCGGCAGATTGGACGGCGCGCGCGCCAGCAGCATCGCCAGCTGGTACTGCGCAATCTTGCGGCGCGCCGTGTAGCGGGGAATATCGGCCGCCAGCGACTCGACCTGGGTCTGGCCGCTCGTGACGTCCGGCTGATTGCCGCGCCCGGCATCGCGCAGCCGCCGCGAGACGTCCACGCGCTGCTTCTGCAGGGCGAGGGACTGTTGCGCGATCGCGAGCTCGTGCGCGGACGAACAGGCTTCGATATAGGCGCGCACCACATCGGCGACCACGGTGATGCGCGCCAGATCGCCGGCCGCCTGGGTCGCTTCGCTGTCCGCGTTCGCCGCCTCCACGCCGCGGCGCAACTTGCCGAACAGATCGAATTCGTACGAGATGCTGATGCCGACGTCGCCTTCATATTCCACCGGCAGCTTGCTGAAGAGCAGGTACTGTTCGGCGGATTCCTGGGCCCGCACAAAGGCCGCGGAGGTTTTGCCCGAAAAGCCGCCTTGTGCCTGTGCGACCCCGAGCGCCTCCTGCGAGCGCGCGAGGTTCGCCGCGGCGACGCGCAGGTCGGTGTTCGACTGCAGTGCATCGCTCACCAGCTGCTCGAGCACCGGATCGTCATACAGATGCCACCAGTTGGCGGGCACCGCGTCCTGCGAGACACGCTGGCCGTCGACATCCGGCAACGGCGCGCTGGCCGACGGCGCATTGACGAGCGCATTGTTCGGCAACGAGTAGTTGGGGCCGACCGTCATGCAGGCGCCGAGCGCGAGCACGAGTGGCAGGAGGGGCACAAGCGGCAGGAGGGGGAGTGCGCGCGAGAGCTTCATGGGTAACCGCTTCATGGGCGACAGCTTCATTGCGCGGCGCTCGCTGCGGGATGCGAAGCGGCAGGTGAAGCCGGCTCCACAGCCGAAGCGACCGTATGGTCCGCGGCCGACTGCGTACCGATCGAAGGCGCAAGCCCGCGCACGGACACCGTGGCGGTCCGCCCGGCGATCATGCGGAAATCCTTCGGTATCTCGTCGAGGGCGACGCGCACCGGAATGCGTTGTGCCAGGCGCACCCAGCTGAAAGCCGGGTTCACGTTAGGCAGCAGGTTCGAACCCTGGGTGCGGTCGCGGTCCTCGATCCCGGCCACGATGCTTTGCACATGACCGCGCAACACACCGGGCTCGCCCATCACCTTGATATCCACCGCCTGGCCGATGTCGATACCGCTCAGCTTGGTTTCCTCGAAGTAGCCGTCGACGCGGAACGAATGCACGTCGACGACGGCCAGCACCGGCCGGCCTGCCGCAACGAATTCGCCGGTACGCGGCGCGCGGTCGTTCAGATAGCCGTCGACCGGACTGACGATATTGGTGCGCTGAAGATTGAGCTTCGCGGTATCCACCGCGACCATCGCGTCGGCGAGCGCCGCTTCGCCCTGTTCGACCCGCGAGCGGCTTTCTTCCGCCACTTCGCGCGCGACCAGATCGCCGAGCTGGCGGTTGCGCACATCTTCGCGCCGCGCCTGGTCGAGCGTCGCGCGGCGTTGCTGCACGGTGGCTTCTGCTTGCCGCAGCGTCAGCGCGTAACGTGCCTGGTCGATCACGAACAGCGTCTGGCCGCGCTTGACCTGCTGGTTGTCGGTGACATCGACTTCGGTAATCAGGCCCGAGACGTCGGGCGCAACCTGGATGATGTCGGCGCGCACGTGGCCGTCACGCGTCCACGGCGCATACATGTAGTAGTTGACCAGCTTCCACAACACGAAGCCCGCGATCACGACGACGATCAGGGTCAGCACGATCTGACCAACGGAGAACCAGGTTTTTTTCACGTTATTAGTCGGTGCGAAACGATGACGACAAGACCCAGCACCAGCACATAGATGCCGAGATCGAAAATGGAGCGGTGCCAGACAAAGCGGTAAAAGCCTGCGCGCGCCAGCAGCGTGCGAATGACGAGGTTGATCAGATATGCGATCAGCATCAGCACGAGTATGGCGGGCACAAACACGCCGAAGATATCGATTTCGCCGATCATCGTCTGCAACGCTCAAATGAGGGCAAGGGGCTCGATGGACGCATCACGCGGCGGGTTCCTCTTTAGGCGGGGAGAGTGGGGCGATCGTGGCCGGAAACAGCGACAGCCGCAGGCCGACCAGCGCATGCAAGGCATCGCGCAACTGCCGCGCGGAGATTGCCGTGCCGCCTGCTGTGTCGCCCGCCGTGCCGCCCGCTGTGTCGCTTGCCGCATTGGCGAGACCTTGCGTGGTGATCCGCGCGACGGCCGCATCGATTGCGGCCCTGAGGCTTTCGGGCACCGGCTGGCGTACGCGCCGGGCAATGCACGTTTCGAAGTGGCTGCGGATGCCGTCCAGCACGCGATCGATCGCAGCGGGTGCTTCGCCGGAGAGCCGCGGGCGCAGGCGGCGCAGGTCGACCGCGTTAAACGCGATGCGCAGGTCGCGAAAGCTTTCGATGGACGGGTGGCGATGGTCGTCAGTGGCGGCCAGGCGCGGAATCAGTTGCATCAGGCGGTCCAGCATGCGTGCCGCGAGATTGCGCTGATCTTCGATCGGCCTCGTCGATGCGCTCAGCACCACGTCTGCCCAGCTCGAACGCATCAGGCGGGCGGCTGCAAGTTCGGCGCCGAACGGCCGCGTCACCTTGGTCCAGAGGAAGGCATAGAGCAAACCCGCGAGACCCGCCAGATTGCTGTTCATGAAGATCAGGAAGTCCGCGTCGTAGGCGTCCTGGATGCTGATGAAGGTGGCCGTGTTGACGGCCACCAGCATGGTGGCGAGATTGAACTGCGGACGCGGGATCAGCGTGCCGACGAGAATGAACGGCCCTGCGAACAGGATCACCAGCATCGGGAAGTCGTGCACATGCGGCAACACGGCGAACAGGTACAGCCCCGCCAGCGCGACACTGGCCGCGGTCGCCGTAAAGAACTTGAACACTTGAGGCGCGGGTTCGTCGAGCGCGGCAAAGAAGCAGCATGCCACCGCCGCGAGCGTGACCGCGCCGGCGCCGTCGTTCCAGCCGGAGCTGATCCACAGCACGCAGGCGAGGATGATCGCGCCGACCGCCGAGCCGGTCGAAAACAGCATGATGCCGCGGTCGAAATACCGTTCCGTGCCGCCCAGCCGCCAGTGACGAAAGCGCGGCTGCCAGGTGCCTTCTTCCTCGCTGATGATCACGCGCAGCGCGCGGCAGTCCTGCCAGACGTCCATCAGTTGCCTGAGGCGCCACAACGCGTTCGACAGCAGCGCAGCCTCCCAGCTGGCGAGCGCGGCCGGCGGCGGCTGCATTGCGGCGATCCGCTCGCGCAGCGTGTCGGCCTCGCGGGCCAGCTCGCCGCCGCGGCGCGCTGCGCGCAGCGGCGTATCGAACCACTTGACGACATCGGCCAGCAGCGCCTCGAGCCCGGGAGGGCGCGCCTGCTGGCCGCCGAGCAGTGCCACCAGCGGATCGGCCAGCGACGACATGATCGGCAGCAGCAGCTGCATGCGGCCGCGCAATGCATGGGCGCGCGCCAGCACGTCGGGCCGCGTGTGATCGTAGGCGAGCTGGCTCAGCAGCAGTTCAAGGCCGTTGACGGTTGCCGCGAGCCGCTGGCGGCAGGCCGAGATCGATGCGCCCGCAATCCGCCCTGAGAGCGTTTCCGTTGCATAGAACATGGCGTCGCGGAACCAGCCGTCGGTGCGCTCGATGATGGCGGGGGCGAGCCGGCTCGGAAACACCGCGCCGCCGACGATGCTGGCGCACACGATGCCGAGCGTGATCTCTTCGGTGCGGGTGATGGCGAGGTCGAAGATGCCGGTTGGGTTGAACACGGCGGGCAACGCGATCAGCGGCATCGTGTAGCCCGCGAGCATGAAGACGTAGCTGCGCGCGGTGCGGTCGGAGATTGCCAGATACAGCAGGGTGCCGGTCCAGAGCGCGACGATCACGCTGAAGAGATAGGGGGATTCGACGAACGGCGGCACCAGCAGGATCGCCGCCGACGCGCCGATGGCGGTGCCGAGCGCACGATACAGCGCCTTCGAGCGGGTCGCGCCGACAAATGGATTCGACACGATGTACACCGTTGCCATGGCCCAGTAGGGGCGCGGCAACTCGAGCGAGAGTCCGATGTAAAGGGCAAGCATCGCCGCGGCAAAGGTCTTGACGGAGAACAGCCAGTCGCGCAGTGTGGGGTAGACCATGGGTTGCTATGCGCTGGCGTGTGCGTCGGGACCGGCCGCCCGCGCTCCGGACAACGTGCACTGCCATGTGAGGGCAGCGGCACGGGGGCGGCAGACACCGGCGTGCAGGGCAGCGGAATTCGGCATGGTTCGCATGGGCTCCGGTGAAGATCGAGGCACCCGGTAGTTTAAGCCCGGTTTTTATCTGAAGCGACTAAACAACGGGCGAGCCGTGAGACTGCTTGCGCGTGCAACGGGGTTGTCGCGGGGCCAGCCGGATGGACCTCGGATTTGCCGGGTCTTTCAGTGCTTGTTCCGGCAGACTTGAGGCGCTGCTCGCTCGTGGCGAGCCGGGGAGGCTGGCAGAAGGTTCGTATGATAAATGAGTCTTTCCATATCGTGCGTCGGACCCGGCAGGGGTGGCGAGCCCATTGCGCGCTCATGCTACGATGCCTCGCACCAGGTATGGAGACATGCATGAGTCCGGAGACCGTCGCCCGGTTCGACACCGAATTTGCCCCACGCATCGCCGAAACCATTGCCGGCCTGTTCGATACAGGCGTCCATGCGCAAGTACTGCCTTATCAGGGGCACGGCCATCCGACCCGCGTCAAGGTTACGGGCGAGCCGATCGAAGCCTTGCGTCACTATCCGCACAAGCTCAATCTGCATCTGACCTGGGACAGCGACGAAATCGAGCGCCTGATGGGCGAAGGCGGCGGGGTACGCTTCGCTGCCTATCTGAATGCGATTCCCCGCAAGCTCGAGGCGTGGCACAACGCCCGCGAGGTCGATTTCCGCTCCCACACGCAGGCAGAGCCGGAGATCTTGATCGGCGGTCTCGACTTCGAGGCCTAGCGCAAGTACGCCGCGCCGTTAGCGCACCCGGGATCAGCGGTGAGTGGTAAGCGGTGAGCGGTAGAGGGGCGTGCAATGGACAGGCCCGCTCTACCCGCTCACCTCAAGACGATCGACGTTGCGCGATCAGAACCGTCCGTGGGTGTCGGTGCCCGGCGTGAACGACACACCACGCAGTACTTCACCGAAGCCCGCACTACGCAACGTGACGAACTGCTCTTGCGCCGCACCGCTCGCGCTGGTGTTCTTGAGCAGATCGCGGATCGCGACGAGCTGGTTCGGGTCCGCGCCGACATCGCCGTTGCCGCTGACCGTCGACGTGATGGCCCAGATCGTTACCGTGCCGTCGTCTTCGACACGGCCCGTCAGGTTACGCAGCCCGTCGGCGGCAGGCGCCCAGGGCAGGCCCGTCGCCGCGTTGGAGCCGGTCGGATAGCCCGTCACCGTGTACTGCGTGCCGAGCTTCAGCCCCGCTTGCAGCGTATAGGCGAGCGTCCATTGCTTCGTCCCGGCGTTATAAACCCACTTTTGCAGACCGGCACCCGTTTGCGCGGCGGCATGCGTGAAGAGGTCGGTGCCGCCCACGTAGCCATCGCCTTCGTCAGCCACATAGAGGGTATTGGCATCGGCGAACCAGAGACCGAACGGGTAGGAGAGCGTCGTCGCGGTCTTGACGGGCGTCGCCGGGAAGCCGGCCAGGATGCACATGTTGCTCGGCAGCCCGGTGGTTTGCAGGGTAGCCGCGCTATATGCAAGCGCCGTGGTGGGCGGCTTCGCGTTGGCCGCGGGTACGCCCACGCCCTTCGGGCAGGCGCTGCCCGTGGTGTCGACGAAGTACACGGTGTTCACGCCGTTGCTGCCGCTGCCCTTGGTGAAGTACAGGACGTTATTGAACAGCGTCATGCCGCGGAAGTTGTCGTCCTTGCCGATCTTGTCGGCTTTGGCGCCGAGTTCGGTGACGTTGAAGCTCGCGAGCGGGGTCGGCGTGCCCGGGCTCTGTTGTGCTTCGGGCTGCTTCGACGGATCGATCAACTGCGCGCCGGCGCCGAGAATCACGCCGTCCGGTTGCGGGTTGGCCCCGTTGCCTGCGTTGCCGGCGGTGTAGAAGATGTCCTCACCGTTGCTGTTGTTCAGAATCGCCGAGCGGCCGTTGTTGCCGCTATACGCGTTGGTTTCCGTGACGCGGAAATGTCCTTCGCGATCGAGGCGTGCGACTGCGCGATAGATATTCTCGCCGACCGGATTGGTCAGATCGACCGCGCCCGGGGTGTTCGAGTTCGACACGTCGAGCGCATTGACCGGGGCGATGTAGCCCATGAAGGTCAGATATTTGCCGTCGGTGGACAGATGCAGGCCGAGTTCCGATTTGGAACTGAAGCTCGTGACCATTTGATCGCGCGCGGTGCCGTTCTGCAGATTGTTCGGCACTTCAAGCGTGCTGACGAGCCCGCCCCACGGGGTGATCTGGTCGAGATAGATCCGCGACGTAATGCCGAAGCTGCCGTCATATTTGTCGTTGTTCCAGACGTACGGGTAAGTGCCGTCATTGATCGCACCCGTGGACGCGCCGCAGCCGCCGGTGGTGCTCGCGCAGTTCGGCGGCAAGACTTGCCCGACCTGAACGTTGCTCGACAGGTTGTCGTAGACGCTGCGGCTCACCACCAGCAAGCCTGGGAACAAGGGGCTCTCGCCGCCGAAGGGAAACTGCTGCGCAGCGGCGCCTGCGCTGGCGGCGAGCAGTGCCAGCGCGATCAGTGGAGTACGCGTTTTGAGTAGGGGCCTGAGGGTGGGCTGTGAGGGGGACTGTGAAGCGGGTGTTGACGTGATCCGGGAAGCGCGGCGGCAAAGCAGGGGGGAGCGGGGGAAGGTTTGCATCTGTAGTCTCCGTACGGCATTTGGGGGGTTATTTCGTACACGGACTTGCAGGACAGCCTTCCTACCCTAGCAGTGCTTTATGAATGATTGCTGACGCCCCGCTTTCATATTCGTCAGGCGGCCGCACCCATGCGGAAGAAACTCACGCTCTGCACCAGCCCCGACGCCTTGCTCTGCACCGCGTCGGCGGCTGCCGCGGCCTGTTCGACCAGCGCTGCGTTGCTTTGCGTGACCCGGTCCATCTGCGTGATCGCGTCATTCACCTCGGCGATCCCGGTCGCCTGACCGACGGTGGCGCTTGCAATCGCCTCGACGATGCGCGTGACGCTGCCGGCGCTTTCCACCACGCCGTCCATCGTATGGTTCGCGCGATGGATCAGTTGCGTGCCGGCATCGATCGTTGCCACCGAATCGCGGATCAGTTCCTTGATCTCGCGCGCGGCATCTGCCGAGCGTTGTGCGAGACTGCGCACTTCACTGGCGACCACCGCGAAGCCGCGTCCCTGGCTGCCTGCGCGCGCCGCTTCGACGGCGGCGTTGAGTGCGAGGATGTTGGTCTGCGCGGCGATGGCCTCGACCACGCCGATGATGTCGACGATGCGCTTCGACGCAACGTTGATCTGCTCCATCGTACGCACCGCATCGGACATCACGGCGCCGCCGTCGCGCGCGGCCTGCGCCGCGGTTTGCGCGAGCGCCGTTGCATCGCGCGCGTGCGTGGCGTTCAACTTTACGGAGTCCGTAAAGTGCTGCATCGACGCCGCGGTTTCCTCGAGCGAAGCGGCCTGCTGTTCGGTGCGCGCGGACAGGTCGAGATTGCCGGCCGCGATCTGCTGGGTCGCGGAAGAGATCGTGGTGGCCCCTTCGCGGATTTCGCTCACGATATGGCGTAGCCGCTGATTCATGTCGTTCAGTGCGCTCAGCAACTGGCCCGTCTCATCGAGGCTCTGCACTGCCACGTCGGCGCGCAGGTCGCCCGCCGCAACGGCTTGCGCCACCCCGACGGCCTGCCTGACCGGCAGCGTGATGCTGCGGCTCAGGAACCAGATTGCCGCGGCGCCGATGCCGAGCGCGCTCAGCACGACCACGAGCAGCAACGTGCAGGCAAGACGGTAGGCGTCTTCGGCGGCCTGATCGATACGCGCGTTCGAGGCCTGCGCCTGTTGCATGACGGAGGCGACAATCGCATCGATTGCTGCTGTCGGCGGCCGGTCGATGCCTTTGACAAGACTGTCCACTACATGCGGGCTATTCGGGTCGGCCACATCGAAATGCTTGAGCGCATCGAGATAGCTCGTTTGCAACGAGGCGTGCGTGGCGATCGCGGCGTCGACGCCGTCGAGGTTGACGCCCAGTGCGCTCAGCTCGCTTCTGAGCTGCTGTAACGCTGCGCTCGCCTTGTCGCTCTGCGCGATGAAGGCCTGCGTGTGCGTCGCAAGCGCGGCGGCATCCGCGCTGCGCAACAGCAGGTCCTTCCATTCCTGGACCTGCTTTTTGAATTCGACTTGTGCGACGCGGGCGGTATCGGCAGCGTGACCGAACTGCTGGAGCGTTTGCGCGGACTGTCTCTGCAGCGTGTGCGTATTGGACAGTGCATGCCACCCTTCGAGACCCACGACCATCGTCGCCGCCAGTAACACGGCCCCAAGCAGCGCCAGCTTGATCGCAATCTTCAGATTTTTATAAAACGACACGGTCACTCCTGATTCGTTATGCGGATCGCGATTTGCCGTCAACGCTTGTGACGTCAGCGGGACGATCGGAACCGGCTCAATTTCAGTTGGACGTGCGGCACGGTGCGGTGCGCCGCCAGTCCGGGAAGACACTTTCGAGTACTGGACCTGCTGATGAAGCGGACTGCAATGCCGTCCCCTGCAGCGAGTTAATCATCAGATGATTCACGGCGCGCCATGCGCCGATGCCGCCGCGTGGCCATGCTCGGCGGCAATGACGCTGCTGCCGGGCGCGCCGGCGTGGCAAGCATGGGCGGTTACGCTGTTGAGAACGCTATTGGCCGCGAGGGCTACGGCAACGATAGCGGCGCACGGTGCAACGGTTTGCGCGCGAATGGAGCAGAACATTCAGGTGTCTTTCGGAGGGAAGCAGTGGTCGCAATACTCGATAAGGCGGCACGCCTCGTCCGGGTATACGGCGGTGCGGCCGCAGACTTGAGCGGCGCGGAGCGCATTGTGCTTTCGGGGCGTTACAGGAGAGCGCTTCAGGACCGCTGCTGGGGCACCTTGCCTGTACGTGTTTTTTCGCATGACGGCGGTTCGTTTTCAATGAACGCCTAAGTCATCGTCGGGTTCGCGGGGCGCCCGCCGCATTCGCACGGTGTGACGCGAGTGCGGCGCGCACTGCCTCACATGATGGCCGAATGCAGGTGGTGCGGATGTTCGAGCGTGTCGGCGATGATGCGCAGTGCCTCCTCGCATTCGTCGCGATTCTTCGAGCCGCCCAGGCACACGCGCAACGCGTTGGGCGGATTGCCGTCCGTCGAGAAAGCCGCACTCGCTACAGCCGCGATGCCCTGATTGCGCAATTGCAGCGCCAGTTCGGACGAGCTCCAGCCGCCTTCACCCGGAATCGGCAGCCACAGATGGAAGCCGTCCGGATGCGCGTCATAGGGCCACGCGCCGAGCACGCGAGCGGCAATCGCCTGGCGCGCTTTCGACTCGCTGCGAATTGCGCTGAGCATCTCTTGCGCCGTGCCGTCGGCAATCCACTGCGTGGCGAGCGACACCGTAAATGGACTCGCCATCACGGTGGTCGCGCGCAGTGCGCCTGCGAGGCGCTGCGCCTGACGCGGAGTCGGCGCGTGCAGATACGCGACGCGCAACCCGGCGCCCAGATTTTTCGACATTCCCGTTATGTAGTACGTCAGTTCCGGCGCGAAACTCGCCAGCGCGTCCGGCGCCTGCTGCGGCAGCATCGCGTAGGCGTCGTCCTCGATGATCGGCACGCTATAG
>DASZIR010000031.1:0-60942 GCA_035948995.1 Paraburkholderia sp.
TTCAGCGTAACGACGGATACGGCTATTTCCTTCAACCCACGGATAGCATTGACAAAGGACAAGCGGGCAAAGGCCGTGCTTCGCACGGCGCGCTATCCCTCCTCGCCGTGAACGACGAGGTTTCCCGCGCATTCGGATGAAAACAGCGTTGATCGTAGGGGCGTCACGCGGCATTGGCCGTGAGTTTGCCCGCCAGTACAAACGTGCCGGCTGGCGCGTGCTCGCCACGGCGCGCGATGACGCGGCGCTTGAGGCACTCGACGAACTCGGCGCGGAGACCTTCTCGCTCGACGTCACCGTCCCCACAGAAATCGCCGCGCTCGGCTGGAAGCTCGATGGCGAGCGGCTCGACGCCGCCGTGCTGGTGTCAGGCGTGTATGGCCCGCGCACCGAAAGCGTCGAGACCATCACCGCCGAAGACTTCGACGAGGTGATGGTCACGAACGTGCGCGGCCCGATGCAACTGATCCCGATCCTGCTGCCGCTCGTCGAAGAAGCCCATGGCGTGCTCGCGGTGCTGTCGAGCAAGATGGGCAGCATCAGTGAAGCGACCGGCACCACCGGCTGGCTATACCGCGTGAGCAAGGCGGCGCTCAACGACGCGCTGAAGGTCACCTCGTTGCAGACACGGCGCGCGGCCTGCGTCGCGCTGCACCCAGGCTGGGTGCGCACCGACATGGGCGGCGCCCAGGCGGCGATCGACCCTGAACGCAGCGTCAGCGGCATGCGCCAGGTGCTCGCCCAGGCCGCCGCGGCACACGAATCGTTCAACGGCCGCTTCTACCAGTACGACGGTACGCCACTCGAGTGGTGAGGAGACGCACGGATGCTGCTTGACCAGGATCACCTGATGGTTCGCGATGCGGTGCGCACTTTCGTGCGCGATGCGGTCACACCGTGTGCCGCGCAATGGGACCGTGACCGCACGTTTCCGAAAGACGTTCACCGCCAGCTTGCCGGGCTCGGCGCGTATGGCGTGCTCGTGCCTGAGGCCTATGGCGGCGCCGGACTCGATGCTTTGGCGCTCGCGCTGATCCTCGAAGAAATCGCCGCGGGCGACGGCGGCACGTCGACCGCCATCTCGGTCAACAATTGCCCGGTGTGCAGCATCCTGCTCACCTATGGCAACGACGCACAGAAACGCGACTGGCTCACGCCGCTCGCACGCGGTGAAATGCTCGGCGCGTTTTGCCTGACCGAACCGCAAGCGGGCTCGGATGCCTCGGCCCTTCGCACCACCGCCACGCGTGAAGGCGACGCGTACGTGCTGAACGGCGTCAAACAGTTCATCACGAGCGGCAAGAACGGCAACGTTGCAATCGTGATGGCGGTCACGGACAAGGCGGCCGGCAAACGCGGCATCAGCGCGTTCATCGTCCGCACCGACACCCCAGGTTACGTCGTCGCTCGCACCGAGGACAAGCTCGGCCAGCATTCGTCAGACACCGCGCAGATCGTCTTCGAAGACTGCCGCGTGCCGGCAGCGAACCTGATCGGTGCGGAAGGCGAAGGGTACCGGATCGCGCTATCGGGGCTCGAAGGCGGGCGCATCGGCATTGCGGCGCAAAGCGTCGGCATGGCGCGCGCGGCTTTCGAAGCGGCGCTGGCCTATGCGAAAGAGCGCGAAAGCTTCGGCCAGCCTTTGTTTGCCCATCAGGCGGTGCAGTTTCGCCTCGCCGACATGGCGACCCAGCTCGAAGCGGCGCGGCAACTGATCTGGCACGCCGCCTCGTTGAAAGACGCCGGACAGCCGTGCCTGACCGAAGCCGCGATGGCGAAGCTGTTCGCATCGGAAGCGGCGGAGCGGATCTGTTCGGACGCGTTGCAGATTCACGGCGGCTACGGCTACCTGAGCGACTTCCCGGTGGAGCGAATCTATCGCGACGTGCGCGTCTGCCAGATCTACGAGGGCACCAGCGACATCCAGAAGATCCTGATCGCGCGCGGCCTGAACTGAAGTCCCGATGAACACCGACTCCTTGCTTACACAACGACCGTCCGAATGCCCGTGTGGCGGCGCTGCGCCGGACCTGCGCAGCGGAGCGAAGGCGCCGCGCTTCGCAGCCTGCTGCGGCCGCTTCATCGACGGCGGCGAGGCCGCGCCCACCGCGCTGGAACTGATGCGCTCGCGCTATAGCGCCTACGTGCTCGGCGCAACCGATTACCTGCGCGCCACCTGGGCGCCGGACACCTGCCCCGCGGATCTCGACGCGAACCTGGACGCACCCGACGCCCCCCGCTGGCTTGGCTTACAGATCAGGCGTTTCGCGGCGCAAGACGGCACGCATGCCGAAGTCGAATTCGTCGCACGTTATAAGGTGGGCGGCCGGGCGCACCGTTTGCACGAACTAAGCCGCTTCTTACGCGGCGATGATGGCCGTTGGCGCTACGTCGACGGCGACGTCCGCGAAAGTTAGAACCGCTGCTATCCCCGGCGGCCAGTAAGTATCTGTAAGGTCTCAGCGCTGCTTCCGCGCGATTAATCGCGCCCACACATGTGCCCCTCAAAATGGGCCTGCGCGTGTGTTGGCCGCCTACCACATCGGTCATTTCTCCCGCCTTCCCCGCGCAGCGCCATGACAGCGGTAATCCGGCGCATCTGCGAGGCGTCGAGCACTGCGAATTTGTTCTCGCGGGTTCTCCTTAATTGCACAAACATATTTGGTCGTGCCAGGATCGACCTGTAGGTTTTGTAGCGACACGTTGTGAGGGTGCGGTCCAAACCGTCCCCGCATAGATGTGCGGATGCTGCGCCGATGCCTTGATCTCTAGTGTGTCGACAGCTGCTTCATGTGACATCGTGTGTTGCTCATCATCGGCGCGTGGGGTCGCGCCGGCCAAGCTGGTGAGTCATCCCGTGCGATCTCGGTCCGCGTGCGTGCGCCAAGCGCGCCATGTACGCGAGTGTCTTTTTGTTGCTTTAAATCTGACTGCAAGGCAACTGTCAGCGAGCAACGAAGGGCCGCAGGCGACTCAGGTATTAAGGACATACTTCAAGGTGGGTGTGGCGAATGGGTTGCAGAAAGTTTCTGACGGCAGGTGCGATGGTGTGTGCATGGGCGGCGTGTGCCGTGCCGGTCGCACACGCCGATCCGCTCGCCGACACGCCGGGTGGCCCGCTCACCCGCGCCGAGGTGCCCCGCATCGCCCTGGATGACGACATCTACCTGCCGGTCGCCAGCCTCAACGAGAAAATCATCCGCGTGCCGGTGGACGCCGCCGGCACGGTCACGCTTGAAACAACGGTCTACAAGCCGGACGGTCCGGGCCCATTCCCGATGATCGTCTTCAATCACGGCAAGATTCAGGGCGACCCGCGCATGCAGTCGCGCAGCGACCCGCTGCCGTTCGCACGCGAGTTCGTGCGGCGCGGCTACGTGGTGGTGGCGCCGAACCGGCAGGGCTTTGGGCAATCTGGCGGCACCTATCAGCAGGACGGTTGCGACGTCGAGCGCAACGGCCTGAGCCAGGCGGGCGACGTCGCCGCCACGGTCGAGTACATGTCGAAGCAGCCCTACGTGGATGCGCAGCACATCGTAGTCGCCGGCACCTCGCACGGCGGGCTGGCGACGATTGCTTACGGCGTCGATGCAGCGCCGGGGGTCCGGGCGCTGATCAATTTCTCCGGTGGACTGCGGCAGGACGCCTGCATGGACTGGCAGGGCAACCTTACCCATGCGTTTGGCGCTTACGGCGAGAAGACGCATGTGCCGTCGCTGTGGCTGTATGGCGATAACGATTCGATCTGGTCGGCGCCGCTGGTTGCGAACATGTATGCCGCCTACTCGGCGCATGGCGCGAGTGCGAAGATGGTCGACTTTGGCGCGTACAAGAACGACGCGCACCGGCTGGTTGGCGATCGCGACGGCGTGCGGGTATGGTGGCCGGCGGTTGAGGCGTTCCTTGCGCGGGTGGGGATGCCCACGGGCGTGCAGTATCGGGTTGCTGATCCGGCGCCGCCGAAGGCGAGTGGGTATGCTGCGCTCGATGCGGTGATTGCGGTGCCGTTTGTTGATGAAGCTGGGCGCAATGGGTATCGCAACTTTTTGCATCAGTATCCGAGCCGGGCTTTTGCGGTGTCCGATTCTGGGGCCTGGTCCTGGGCTGAAGGTGGCGATGATCCGATGTCTGTTGCTGTGGCGAATTGCCAGAAGCAGAGTTCGGATCCTTGCAGGTTGTATGCGGTGAATGATTCTGTCGTCTGGAAGGATTCTTCTTCGCAGACTGCGAGTTCAGGTTCTTCCGGCGACGCTCCGGCTGGGAAGGTTGAGGACAAGCGGGCGCTGGCTAGCAGGGAGTAAGGTTTTTTTCTTGCCTGCGGCGCTCTGGTTGTCTGGTTTGTTGCCTTGGCCTTTCCCTGCATTCTTGCTGGTTTATCAGCGTTGCCCCTGTGCGGGGCGGCACCTACTTTCTTTGTCCCCCCAGGGGACTTCCTTCGGGGCGCCGCCGCAAAGAAAAGCAGGCAAAAGAAAGCCGGCTCACCCCGCCAGCTCATCAGTGTCCGCCACGCGAATGAACCCGGAGTGGCGCGAGACGAGACCTGCCCTCGCACCACCCACGCTCGTGACAAAGCACCATCCGCTCCAGCGTCGCGCTACGCGCTCCGCCGTCAGGCATAACACCTTCTGCAAATCTCCACGCGAAGTCCCCCCCACCATAGCAGCTACGCTCCCAATCGCTGCGCGAGCGCGCTCCAACCCCTCGCGTAACACACCGCCGCCGCACCTGTCCGCTGACGCGAACCGTTCTTCATGCACACGGCAATCGCGGCATGTCTCTCGTAGAACAAATGAACCAGTGGCACTAGCATGGCCATGCCGAGCGGACCCAACTGCCGCGCACGGATTGCGAAGGCAGGATGAATGACGGCCTTGTCACTAACGGATGTGGCGCGAGGGCCGGTATTGTCTTCGGGCCACTCCGGGTTCACTCACGAGGCGGACACCTGCAAGCTGGCGGTGTGAGCCCGCTTTCTTTGCCTACTTTCTTTGTGGCGGCGCCCCGAAGGAAGTCCCCTGGGGGGACAAAGAAAGCAGGTGCCGCCCCGCACAGGGGCAACGCTAATAAACCAGTAAGAACGCAGGGAGAGGCCAGAGCCACAGGCAGACAAACCAAAGCGCCGCAGGCAAACAGAAAAACCAGCCCCCAGAAGCCGCCGCAGGCAAAAAACCCAAACCTCTGGACCACATTTTTTCCACATAAGACCTATGACTTTGCCGCCGCCATCTCCGCCCATTTCAGGGCATCTAACCCGAACAGATATTTCCTGCTGCGAACAGCAGCAAATCCCACCCCACCCCCATAAAAACCGCACATTTCGAGGTAGTGCATCGAACGAAAGAAAGCGCTAATCTCAACCCCGCCGCAGCCACGCTGCCCCGCATCAACGCCCGCGGGGGGAACAAAAACCCCCACCGCACCGCGTAAAAAACCCCTCATGCATCAAGCAACAAAAAATGGCACACCGCCTCGCGAGATAAAAAGCGACGCCCCGGACCGGAGTAGTTTTGGACACACCAGCAACCAAAGACGCAGCAACAGACGCATCAAAAGACGCACCTGAAGACTGGGTCGCCCGCAGCCTGCGCGCGGTATGGCACCCCTGCACCCAGATGAAGCACCACGAGCGTCTGCCGCTCGTCCCCGTCTCGCGCGGCGCCGGTGCCTGGCTCTATGACCGCGCCGGACATCGCTATCTCGACGCCATCAGCTCATGGTGGGTCAACCTGTTCGGCCACGCCAATGCACGCATCAACGCTGCGCTGAAAGATCAGCTCGACACGCTCGAACACGCCATGCTCGCCGGCTGTACCCACGAACCTGCCATCGAACTGGCCGAGCGCCTCGCGGCACTCACGCAGCACACCCTCGGCCACGCCTTCTTCGCCTCCGATGGTGCGTCCGCCGTCGAAATCGCCTTGAAGATGAGCTTCCACTCATGGCGTAATCGCGGCCATGCCGACAAGAAAGAATTCGTTTGCATCGCTAACAGTTATCACGGCGAGACCATCGGCGCGCTCGGCGTCACCGACGTCGCCCTGTTCAAGGACGCCTACGACTCATTGATCCGCCACGCGCATGTCGTCGCGTCGCCCGATGCCCGGCTCGCACAACCAGGCGAAAGCGCCGCCGATGTCGCACGCCGCGCCCTCGATAGCGTGCGTGCCCTGTTCGAGGCGCGCAGCACCCAGATCGCCGCGCTGATCGTCGAGCCGCTCGTGCAATGCGCCGCCGGCATGGCAATGCACGACGCGTCGTATATCGCGGGACTGCGCGCGCTGTGCGATCAATATGGCGTGCATCTGATCGCCGACGAAATCGCCGTCGGTTGCGGGCGCACCGGTACGTTCTTCGCCTGCGAGCAAGCCGGTGTGTGGCCCGACTTCCTGTGCCTGTCGAAAGGCATCAGCGGCGGCTATCTGCCGCTATCCATCGTGCTGTCGCGCGACGAAATCTTCGCCGCCTTCTACGACGACGATACCGCGCGCGGCTTCCTGCATTCACACTCGTACACGGGCAATCCGCTCGCCTGCCGCGCTGCGCTCGCTACGCTCGACCTGTTCAAGAGCGATAACGTGCTCGCCGCCAACACAAACAAATCCGCCACACTGCGCGCGGCGCTCGCGCCGCTCGCCGGGCATCCGCAGGTGCGCAACCTGCGCCAGTGCGGCACGATCTTCGCATTCGACGCCGTGATCGCCGATCCGCAACAAGCGAAAACGTTCTCGCGGCGCTTCTTCCAAAACGCCTTGCAGCGCGAACTGCTGCTGCGTCCAATCTCGACTACGGTGTATCTGATGCCACCCTACATCCTCGACGACGAGGAGCTCCGCTGGCTCGCCGCCCGCACCCGCGAAACCTTCGAAGCCACGCTCGCGGAGGGATCATGATGCCGTTGCTTGAAACACTCGAAGAGGGCCTGAAGGATCTCGACGCGCGTGGTCTGCGCCGTCGCCGCCGCATCGCGGATACGCCGTGCGCGGCGCACATGACGGTGGATGGCCGTGAAATCATCGGCTTCGCCAGCAACGACTATCTCGGTCTCGCCGCGCATCCGCTGCTGGTCGCTGCAATCGCCGAAGGCGCGCGGCGCTACGGCGCAGGTAGCGGCGGCTCGCATCTGCTGGGCGGCCATTCGCGCGCGCATGCACAGCTCGAAGACGATCTCGCAGGATTCGTCGGCGGTTTCGTCGATGCACCGCGCGCGCTGTACTTCAGCACCGGCTACATGGCGAACCTCGCCACGCTCACCGCGCTCGCCGGCCGCGGCACCATGCTGTTCTCGGACGCGTTGAATCACGCGTCGTTAATCGACGGTGCGCGGCTCTCGCGCGCAGACGTGCAGGTCTATCCGCACGCCGACACCGAGGCGTTGAGCGCGATGCTCGAAGCGTCGGATGCCGCCGTGAAGGTGATCGTCTCCGATACGGTGTTCAGCATGGACGGTGACGTCGCGCCGCTGCCACGCCTGCTCGAGCTCGCGGAGCAGCACGGCGCATGGCTCATCGTCGACGACGCCCACGGCTTCGGCGTGCTCGGCCCGCAAGGCCGTGGCGCGGTCGCGCACGAAGCGCTGCGCTCGCAGCACCTGATTTCGATTGGCACGCTTGGCAAGGCGGCCGGCGTGTCGGGCGCATTCGTCGTGGCCCACGAAACCGTGATCGAGTGGCTCGTGCAGCGGGCACGTCCGTATATCTTCACCACCGCCTCCGTGCCGGCCGCCGCCCATGCCGTGTCAGCCAGCCTGCGTATCATCGGCGGCGACGAAGGCGACGCGCGACGCGCGCATCTGCAGGAACTGATCGAACGCACCCGGGCCATGCTCAAAGCGACGCCGTGGCTGCCGGTCGACTCGCACACCGCGGTGCAGCCGCTCATCATCGGCGCAAACGATGCGACGCTCGACATCGCCGCCAGGCTCGACCGAGCCGGCCTGTGGGTGCCCGCCATCCGTCCGCCTACGGTGCCGGTCGGTACCTCGCGGCTGCGCGTCTCGCTGTCGGCGGCCCATTCGCAGGCTGATCTCGACCGGCTCGAAGCGGGCTTGCAGCAACTCGGCGAGGGCGTGGCGTGAGTGCACCGCAAGCCCCGCTGTCGCTGTTCGTCACCGGCACTGACACGGAAATCGGCAAGACACTGGTGTCTGCCGCGCTGCTGCGCGGCTTCGCTCGTGCAGGCCTGCGCGCCGCCGCGATGAAACCCATCGCCGCGGGCGCCTTCGAAGTGGACGGCGTGTGGCACAACGAAGACGCGGACCAGCTCGATGCCGCATCCAATGTGCTGCTGCCGCCCGCGCTTCGCACGCCGTATCTGCTGAAAGCGCCGGCTGCGCCGCACATCGTCGCCGCGCAGGAACACGTCACGCTCGATATCGCCCACATCGTCGATTGCCACGCGCAGGCCATGCGTCTCGCGGACATCGTCGTCGTCGAAGGTGTCGGCGGCTTTCGCGTGCCGCTCACCGAGATGCACGACACCGCCGATCTCGCGTTCGCGCTGAACCTGCCCGTCGTGCTCGTGGTCGGCATGCGGCTCGGTTGCATCAGCCACGCGCTGCTCACCGCCGAAGCCATCGCCGCGCGCGGACTCCATCTGGCCGGCTGGGTCGCGAACCGCGTCGATCCGGCCATGGGTTTCGCGGACGAGAACATTGCCGCGATTCGCGACCGGCTCGAGCGCCAGTATGACGCGCCGTTGCTCGGCATCGTCCCGCACCTGAATTGCGTCTGCGCCGATACGGCGGCGGACGCGCTCGACACCACCCGGCTATTGCAGACGCTGCGCACCGCGCGGCTCTGATCCACTTCACATCCATCCATGAGGATTGACGACATGACCCAGCTTCACCTCGACAGGCCCCAGGCCGACTCCACCGCCACGAACGCCAACGCAGCCACCGCGGCCGCGCCCACCGCACGCTGGCGCGTCGCCGACGTGATCGCACTGTACGAACTGCCGCTCAACGACCTGATGTTCCGTGCACAACAGGTGCATCGCGAACACTTCGACGCGAACACCGTGCAACTGTCGACGCTGCTGTCGATCAAGACCGGCGGCTGCGAGGAAGACTGCGCGTATTGTCCGCAGTCGGTGCACCACGACACGGGCCTGCAAGCCGACAAGCTGATGCCGGTCGACGAAGTGCTCGCCGCCGCACGCGTCGCCAAAGACAACGGCGCGACGCGCTTCTGCATGGGCGCGGCATGGCGCAGTCCGAAGGATCGCCACCTCGAGCCGATCAAGGACATGATCCGCGGCGTGAAGGCTATGGGCCTCGAAACCTGCGTGACGCTCGGCATGCTCGAGACGCATCAGGCGCAAGGGCTGCGCGACGCGGGCCTCGATTACTACAATCAC
This sequence comes from Paraburkholderia sp., assembly GCA_035948995.1. GTDB lineage: Bacteria > Pseudomonadota > Gammaproteobacteria > Burkholderiales > Burkholderiaceae > Paraburkholderia. The sequence goes on from DASZIR010000031.1 coordinate 9,358, forward strand.
AACCTCGATACGTCGCCGGAGTTCTACGGCCAGATCATTTCGACACGCACCTATCAGGACCGGCTGGACACCCTGGAGCGCGTGCGCGACGCGGGCATCAACGTATGCTGCGGCGGCATTGTGGGCCTTGGCGAATCGCGCCGCGAGCGCGCCGGCCTGATCGCGCAACTCGCGAATATGGACCCGTATCCGGAATCGGTGCCGATCAACAATCTGGTGCAGGTCGAGGGGACGCCGCTCACGGGCACTGAGGCGCTCGATCCGTTCGAATTCGTGCGCACGATTGCCATCGCCCGCATCACGATGCCGCGCGCCATGGTGCGCCTGTCGGCCGGCCGCGAGCAGATGAACGAAGCGTTGCAGGCAATGTGCTTCCTCGCCGGCGCAAATTCGATCTTCTACGGCGACCAGTTGCTGACGACCAGCAACCCGCAAGCCGAAGCCGACCGCAAGCTGCTCGAGCGCCTCGGCATCCGCGCGGAAGCTGCGCAGCAGATGCCGCTCAAGAAGAGCGGTTGCGAGCACGGCTGCGACGGGCACGCGCCGGCGAATTAGGCGCGCGGTAGTCGCAAACGCGCTGATGCACGCTAATGCACTGCCCCCCGAATAGCAAAATGGCCGCCTCACATTGAGGCGGCCATTTTGCATGCTGCGTGCGCTATCTGAATGGCTCGTGAGCCCCCCCTCGAACCCACCTCAAATAAGCACGTGACTGGCCAGCTCGACCGGTTCCTCACGAAACCGCAGCGGCGCGGCGCAATGCACGAGCGTATCGACAAAGTATTTGGCACGCGGCCAAGGGCCGAACCCCGCCGCCGTGTTGATATGCCCCGCATCGCCAAGATTCACGAACGCGCTGCCAAGGCGTTGCGCCAGTTCGCGCGAGCCGGCTAGCGGCATCCACGGATCGGTATCGCTACCGATCAGGATTGACGGGACACCGAGGCGCCGCGCCTCGAACGGGTCCGCGAACGCAAATTTTGCCGGGCTGGCCGGGGCCACGAACAGCACGCCCACGACGTCGGCCACATAGGAAGCCTGCTGCAGCGCATGCGCCGCCGCGAGGCAGCCGAAGCTGTGCGCCGCCAGCACAAACGGCCCGCGCTCGCGCGCCAGCAGATCGCGCACCGCCTGCGCCCAGCGCGCCAGATCCGGTGCGTCCCAGTCAGCCTGCTCGACACGCAGCGAGCGGGCGAATTGCCGTTCGAGCCACGTCTGCCAGTGAGCGCCCTCGCTGCCGTGCAGGCCCGGTATTGTCACGAGCCGCGGCGGCCACGCCGATTTGCTGCATGAAAACATGATTCTCCTCGCTGCCGGAATCCGGGAACCCATTGTGGCGCTGGGGCGAGCGGGAACGAACCAACTTTTTCTGATTTGCTTATTGGCGCGCCGTTGACCACCATGCAGGACCCTCAAAACGGCACGCCCGTGCCAGACCGCGCGCGATTCGCGTCGAAAAAGTAGAATGAAGCCTGTTTATAAAACGGAGGAGGCTCTCATGTCGCAAGCGTCGTCCGCACAGCCGCGCGCCCTGCAGCCGTTTCATCTGGCTTTTCCGGTCACCAGCCTCGAAAACGCGCGCGCGTTCTACGGCGAGCTGCTCGGCTGCCCGGAAGGACGCAGCTCACCGGAATGGGTCGACTTCGATTTCTTCGGCCATCAACTGGTGGCCCACCTTGCGCCCGACGAAACCGGCCGCGCCGGCGTCAATGCGGTCGACGGTGACGACGTGCCCGTGCGCCATTTCGGCGTCGTGCTGACGATGAACGACTGGAGCGCATTAGCCGACAAGCTGCAGGCTGCGGGCACCGCTTTCATCATCGAGCCGCATATCCGCTTCAAAGGCGAAGTGGGCGAGCAGGCCACGATGTTCTTCCTCGACCCGTGCGGCAACGCGCTCGAATTCAAGGCTTTCAAGGACATCAGCCGGCTGTTCGCCAGGTGATGCCGTCCTCGACCGTATGAAAATCATTTTCTACACGCCGCAGAACGACGCCGCCACGTGGCTGGGCGATTTTGCTCGCGCGCTGCCCGAAGCCGAGCTGCGCGAGTGGCGACCGGGCGATACCGCGCCGGCGGATTTCGCCATCGTATGGCGCCCGCCACGCGAGATGCTGGCGCGCCGCGAAGGCCTGCGCGCGGTGTTCAATCTCGGTGCCGGTGTCGATGCGATCCTCGCGCTCGAACGCGAACATCCCGGCACGCTGCCGCGCACCGCGCAGCTCGTGCGTCTGGAAGACACCGGCATGGCGCCGCAGATGGCCGAATATGTGACGCACGCAGTGCTGCGCTACCTGCGTCGCTTCGACGAATACGACACCCTGCAAGCGCAACGCCGCTGGAAGGTGCTCGATCCGCATCCGCGCGATACGTTCACGCTCGGCGTGCTGGGCCTCGGCGTACTCGGCACCTACGTCGCCCGTGCACTCGTCCCGTTCGGCATGCCGGTGCGCGGCTATAGCCGCAGTGCCCGGGAGATCGAAGGCGTGGCCACCTATGCCGGCGAAGCGCAGTTCGAAGCATTTCTCAGCGGCGTCAAGGTGCTGGTGAACCTGCTGCCGCACACGCCGGACACGCACGATATGCTGAACCGGCGAACCTTCGCGAAGCTGGCGCACGGCGCGTATCTGATCAATGTGGCACGCGGCGCGCATCTGGTCGAACAGGACCTGCTGGAGGCGCTCGCGCACGGCCAGATCGCAGCGGCGACGCTCGACGTGTTCCGCGAAGAGCCGTTACCGGCGGACCATCTGTTCTGGCAGGAACCGCGCATCACCATCACCCCGCACAGCTCGGCGCAGACCTTGCGCGAGGAAAGCGTCGCCCAGGTCGCGCAGAAGATCACCGCGCTGATGCGCGGCGAGCCGGTCAGCGGCGTTGTCGATATCGAACGCGGATACTGAATTCCCGATACATTGCCGCCTCGCGCGGCAGGAGACCCATCATGGCCTTGCCCCAAGCTGTCAAGATCGTCGAAGTCGGCCCACGCGACGGATTGCAGAACGAAAAGGACTTCGTCCCCACTGCAGTCAAGATCGAACTCATCAACCGTCTGTCCGCAGCGGGTTTTCGCAACGTCGAATCCGCCTCGTTCGTGTCGCCGAAATGGGTGCCGCAGATGGCGGACGGCGCCGACGTGATGGCCGGCATCGCGCGCCGCCCGGGCACCGTCTATTCGGTGTTGACGCCCAATCTGCGCGGCTTCGAAGGCGCACTCGCGGCGCGGGCCGACGAGATCGTGATCTTCGGCGCGGCGAGCGAAGCGTTCTCGCAGAAGAACATCAACTGCAGCATCGCCGAAAGCATCGCGCGCTTCGAGCCGGTCGCGCAGGCGGCCAGGGAGCACGGCCTGCGGATTCGCGGTAGCGTGTCGTGTGCGCTCGGCTGTCCTTACCAGGGTGAAGTGCCGGTCGCGTCGGTGGTGGACGTGGTCAAGCGCTTTGCGGCACTCGGCTGCGACGAGATCGATATCGCCGACACGATCGGTGTTGGTACACCCAGGCGCACGCGCGAGGTATTCGACGCCGTCACGCAGGTGTTTCCGCGTCAGCACCTGTCGGGGCACTTCCACGACACCTATGGCCAGGCGCTCGCGAACATCTACGCCGCGTTGCTCGAAGGCATCGAGATCTTTCACGCGTCGGTCGCCGGACTCGGCGGCTGCCCATATGCGAAGGGCGCCACCGGCAACGTCGCGACCGAGGACGTGCTGTATCTGATGAACGGCCTCGGCATCCAGACCGGCATCGATCTCGCACAGGTCGTCGCGATCGGCGATTTCATTTCGACGTCGGCCGGCAAGCCGAACGTGTCGCGCGCAGGCAAGGCTTTGCTCGCGAAAGCGCGCAGCGAGCAGGGCTCGTGCGTATAACGCAACTGCGACGAACCCGCGACGCACCCGCAACGAACAGCAATACACCAGTGACTGGAAACCGCTCCATGACGGATAACGCTCCGCAACACTCCGACGATCTCGACGCCCTGCCCGATTCGGCGCGGCGCGTCGCCTTGCTGCTACGCGAGCGCGGTCACGCCGGCCAGATCGTCATGCTGCCGGAAACCGGCAAGACCTCCGCCGAGGCGGCGGCGGGCCTCGGTTGCGAGGTTGCGCAAATCGCCAAATCGATCCTGTTCCGCCGGCGCGAAGACGACGCACCGGTGCTGGTCGTCGCGAGCGGTGCGAACCGCGTCGACGAGAAGAAAGTCGCCGCGCAGGTTGGCGAGATCGCCCGTGCCGACGCGAAGTTTGTGCGGGAGAAGACCGGCTATGCGATCGGCGGCGTCTGCCCGATCGGTCACGCCACGCCGCCCGTCACGCTGATCGATGCCGACCTGCTCGCGCTCGATAGCCTGTGGGCCGCCGCGGGCCATCCGCATGCGGTCTTCAATCTGTCGCCGCAGGAACTGGTCACCCTGACCGGTGCGCCGGTCGCTGACGTTGCGCTGCGCGAATCCGCATGACGGCCAGCATGGTGGAACCGCAGGACGTCGCCACGCCCGCGCCCGTGCCGTCGCCATGCATCAACGTGTGCAAGATGGACCAGGCGACCGGCTGGTGCGAAGGGTGTCTGCGCACCCTCGACGAAATCCGCGGCTGGTCGACTTATGACGATGCGGCCAAACGCGCGGTATGGGATGCGCTCGACGCTCGCCACGCGCATTGGCTGGCGCAATACAGGCAGGTACCGCGATGAACGCGGCACCACGCGTCGTGACGATCGGCGAGACCTTCAGCGCCACCCTGGCCCTCTCCGCGGACTCGGTGAAATCGTTCGCGACGCTCGTCAACGATCTGAATCCGCTGCATCACGACGAGGCTTACGCGGCGCAAAGCCGCTTCGGTGGTCTGATCGCATCGGGCACGCAGCCCTCCGCGCATTTCATGGCGCTGCTCGCGACGCACTTTTCGCAGTACGCGCAGCCGCTCGGACTCGAGTTCGATATCAAGCTGAAGAAGGCGGTCCATGCGCAGGACACGCTGACGCTGACCTGGCGGGTGCGCGACGCGTGGTGGAAGCCAAGCCTGAACGGCGACCTGACCCAACTCGACGGCTCAGCCGTGAACCAGCGCGGCGAAACGGTGCTGCTCGGCGCCTCGACGATCCTGGTGATGCCCAGGCCCAAGCCAGAACAGGAGTCCGACGCGCCATGAACCTGCCCGAGTCGATCCAGGTGTTCGAGCGCGGCTGGTTGTCGTCGAACAATGTGCTGCTGGTCGACGACGCGTGTGCGGCGCTGGTCGACACCGGCTACGCGGCCCATGCACCGCAGACGCTCGCGCTCGTGAAGCGCTCGCTCGGCACACGGCCGCTCGACCTGATCGTCAACACCCATCTGCACTCCGACCACTGCGGCGGCAACGCGCTGTTGCAGGCGAGCTGGCCGTGCCGCACCGCGATTCCCGCCCCGGAAGCGGACGCGGTACGCGGCTGGGATGAAGCGCGCCTGACCTTTCGCGCCACCGGCCAGACCTGCGAACGTTTTAGCTTCACCGAGACGATCGCGCCGGACATGCACCTCAAACTGGGTGCGCTCGACTGGCAGGTGCTTGGCGCGCCAGGCCACGACCCGCACTCGCTGATGCTGTATTGCGAGGAAGAGCGCGTACTGATCAGCGCGGACGCGTTGTGGGAAAACGGCTTCGGCGTAATCTTCCCGGAACTGGAAGGCGAGAGCGGTTTCGCGGAAGAACAGGCGGTGCTTGAAGCGATTGCGAAGCTCGACGTGCGCACCGTGATTCCCGGTCATGGCGCGCCGTTCACGAACGTCGCGCAGGCGCTCGAGCGGGCGTTTTCACGCGTCGTGTGGTTACGCGCCGATCCTGCGCGCAACGCGAAGAATGCGCTGAAAGTGTTAATCGTGTTCAGGCTGCTCGACGTGCGCGCGATGACCTTCGACGCGCTGGTGCGCATGCTGGATGAAGCCGCTGCAATGCGCGCTGCTGCAGCGATGCTCAAGCCGCGCGACAAATGGCCTGCTCTGTTGCGCGGCCTGATTGAAGAGCTCGCGACGAATGGCGGCCCGTTGATGGTGGACGGCCCGAATATCGTCGCGCGCGGGGCGTGATTGCACGCGGTTGCATCGTCACATCGCCGTCAAAAACGCCGTCACAAAAAAAACGCTCGCCATGAATGGCGAGCGGCGGAATTCGGTCGACGTGATCAATGTCGTTGCGAATAATACCTGCGCGCGATTTTTGATCGCATCGGTGATTTCCCTACAAAATCTTGACATCTGCTTACGCAGGCATACAGCGCGCCTTTCTGAAACTTACCCGCGGCGCGGATTAAGCGGATGCACAACAGAGGCTGTGTTTAATGCGCGCTGGCCGGTTCGCGCCTTTTGCCGCACCGTGTGCTGACACCTTGCGAGCCACCTCCGGCGCGCACGTGACACCTGGGTCGATTCACGTCGACGAATAGCGACGCTGCGGCACGATCCGCCAGCCGAGATTGACGCCGGCGGCGGCGAGCAGAATCAGCACAGCGCCGAACACCTGCACCCAGGCGAGCTTCTGACCAAATGCCACGCGGTCGACAATGATCGCGACCACCGGATAGATGAACGACAACGCACCGGTCATTGCCGTCGGCAACTTCTGGATCGCGCCATAGAGCAGCACGTACATGATGCCGGTGTTGACGACGCCGAGCGTCACCAGTTCGAGCCAATGCGCGCCCGTAGTGGGCAATGCATCGAAGCGCACGAACGGCGCGAGCATCAGCACGCCGAGCCCGACCTGAATCAGCGCGATCAGATGCGGCGGTGTGCCTTTAAGATGCTTGGTGATGATCGACGACACCGCGTACATCGCCGCTGCACCGACCGCGTAGGCGATGCCTTCGAGATACTGGCCCGGCACCGCGAGCACCGCCGGTTCGACCTTCACGACAAACACGAGACCAATGAATGCCACCAGCAGCCACGCAACAGTCGAAGCGGTAATGCGCTCGCGAAACACCAGCGCACCGAGCGCGACCAGCATGAACGGCTGCGTGTTATAGACGGCGGTTGCCATCGAAATCGACGCGCGCGAGTACGCCGCGAAAAGCAGCACCCAGTTGACGACGATCGCCGCGCCGCCGAGCGCCGTGAGGCCGAGCATCCGCCAGGAAAACAGGCGGCGCCTGAAGAGCCCCAGCGCCGCGCACACCAGCGTCAAGGTCGCGCCGCCGAACACGCAGCGGAAGAACACCACGTTGAACGGGCTCTGCTGCGACGAGACGACGAGCCAGCCTATCGTCCCCGACATCAGCATCGCGATGGTCATTTCGACCGCGCCGCGCCCGGAGGCGGTCCCGTGAGTTTCGTTGGTAGCCATGTTCGGTCCCAGGATTGATAACTGCATTGGAGGCAGTGTAATTAATCCGGCCGGACGAATACATGGCTAAACTTAGGCATTCAAGTTGCAACGCCTAATAATCGAAGGCACCCATGACGAAGCGGCTTACTCCGGCGAGCGCACCGGCTACGCTCGACGACATCGACCGCGTGCTGCTCGCCGCGCTCGCCGAGGATTCACGCAGCCCGGTCAGCGAGCTGGCGCGGCGGGTCGGCCTGTCGGCGCCCAGCACTGCCGAGCGGCTGCGCCGGCTCGACGCGCAAGGCGTGATCGAGCGCTTCACCGTGCAGATCGATCCGCGCGCGCTTGGCTATACGCTGCAGGCAATCGTGCGTGTGAAGCCGTTGCCCGGCCAGTTGCATCTGGTGGAAGACGTGATCCGGCGCATCCCGGAGTTTGTCGAATGCGACAAGGTGACAGGCGACGATTGCTTTATCTGCCGCCTGTACCTGCATTCGATCGAGCAGCTCGACGAAATCCTCTCGAAGGTGACCGAGCGCGCCGAAACCAGCACCGCGATCGTCAAGTCGACGCCGGTTGCGCGGCGGCTGCCGCCGCTTGGCTGAGCGGCGCCGCCCGGTCCGCCCCACCTACTGCTCGACCGCCTCGAAAAAGGACAGCATCTCCGCGACCAGTTCGGCTGGGGCTTCTTCAGGAATGTAGTGCCCGCATGACAACGCGCGCCCGCTGACGTCGCGCGCCACATTCCGCCATTCACCGAGCGCATCGAAGCACTTTTCGATCACGCCCTCTGCGCCCCACAGCACGCGCAACGGACATCCAATCTTGTGCCCGCGCTCGATGTCGGCGCGGTCGTGTTCGAGATCGATCGTCGCGGACGCGCGGTAGTCCTCGCACATCGCGTGCACGGCCCCCGGTTGCCGCAGCGCGCTGCGATATGCAGCAAGCGCCTCGGGCGCGAACGGCGCCAGTCCCGCGTGGCGGCTGCCCATCACACGGTCCACATAGACGTCCGGGTTGGCGCCGATCAGCGTCTCCGGCAACGGCTCCGGCTGGATCAGGAAGAACCAGTGGAAGTAGAGCGTGGCGAAGGTGCGATCGGTGGCTTCGTACATGGCGAGCGTCGGTGCGATGTCGAGCAGCATCAGGCGCTCGACTGCGTCCGGATGATCGAGTGCCATCCGGTGCGCCACGCGCGCGCCACGATCATGGGCGCAAACGAGGAAACGTTCAAAGCCGAAGTGACGCATCACGGCGACCTGGTCGGCCGCCATCGCGCGTTTCGAGTAAGGCGCGTGGGTCGCGTCGCTGGGCGGCCTCGCCGAAGCACCGTAGCCGCGCAAATCGGTGGCGATCACGGTGAAGTGTTGCGCGAGTTGCGCGGCGCACCGATGCCAGATCAGATGCGTCTGCGGATGGCCATGCAGCAGCAATAGAGGCGGCCCGGCTCCGCCCTTGACCCCGAAAATGTCGACGTCGCCCGCGGCAACGCGAAAGGGCGTGAAGTCCTCGAAGGGCATAGCGAGTCTCTTGTCGTTGTAGGTCAACTCATTGTAGAAGCGCTATGTGTCGGTGCGTGGTGGGATAGGCCACGTAAGGGTAGAACCTGAACACTCCTTCCAACCGGTCACATCCTGCACGCACGCGGTCATTGGCGTATAATCGAACGATCGTGCTTAAATTCATTCCACAGACCGGATGCGGTGTAACAGACAACAGGCCTGACGCCGCGTTGCGCCGTGTCCCGCTACACTCATCACATACGCCGGGCGTCAGACGCGCACCGGTCCGCTTTACAGGAGACTTGCACCATGGCATTGCCCGCCGTCCTGCAGCACCTCGCGCTGCCCGTTGTCGCCTCGCCGATGTTCATCGTCAGCTACCCCGAGCTCGTGCTTGCCCAGTGCAAGGCCGGTATCGTCGGCTCGTTCCCGGCCCTCAATGCGCGGCCGGCAGAACTGCTCGACGAATGGCTCACGCAGATCCAGGCGTCGCTCGCCGAGCACAAGGCAGCGCATCCGGACGCCGTGATCGGGCCGATTGCCGTCAACCAGATCGTTCATCAGTCGAATGCGCGGCTCGAGCACGACGTGCGCGTGTGCGTCGAGCACAAGGTACCGATCTTCGTCACCAGCCTGCGCGCGCCGGCCAGGGAGATTGTCGACGCGGTGCATAGCTACGGCGGCATCGTGCTGCACGACGTGATCAACATCCGCCACGCGCAGAAGGCGCTGGAAGCAGGTGTCGACGGGCTGATCCTGGTTGCGGCCGGCGCGGGCGGCCACGCGGGCACGACCTCGCCGTTCGCGTTGGTCGGCGAAGTGCGGCGCGTGTTCGACGGCCCGATCGTGCTGTCCGGTGCGATCGCCAACGGCGGCTCGATCCTCGCCGCGCAGGCGATGGGCGCAGACCTCGCGTACATGGGCACGCGCTTCATCGCGACTCAGGAAGCGCATGCTGTGGACAGCTACAAGCATGCGATCATCAACTCGAGCGCGTCGGACATCATCTACACGAACCTCTTCACCGGCGTGCACGGTAACTACATCCGCGAAAGCATCCTCAACGCGGGGCTCGACCCGGACGCACTGCCCGAATCGGACAAGACCAAGATGAATTTCGGCAGCGACAAGGCCAAGGCGTGGAAGGACATCTGGGGCGCCGGCCAGGGCGTGGGCCTGATGGACGATGTGCCGAGCGTCGGCGAACTGGTCGAGCGTCTGAAGGCGGAATACAACGACGCGAAAGCGCGGCTCGGCATTTCGCGCTGAGGCTGATGCGGCGGCGGCCGTGACGCCGCCGGGTTCGCTCACATGTTGCGCCGGTACTGGCCGCCCACCTCGAACAACGCGTGCGTGATCTGCCCCAGCGAGCAGATGCGCACGACATCCATCAACACCGCAAACACATTCTCGTCGTCGATCACGGCGCGCTTCAGGCGCGCGAGCGCCGCCGCTGCGTCGTCGCGATGCTGTGCCTGGAAATCGCGCAGCCGCCTGAGCTGGCTCTGCTTTTCGTCGTCGGTTGAACGGGCCAGCGCAACGGGCTGCGGCGCCTCATGCGGATGCGGGCTCAAGAACGTATTCACGCCGACGATCGGATACGAGCCGTCATGCTTGCGGTGCTCATACAGCATCGACTCGTCCTGAATCCGGCCGCGCTGATAACCGGTCTCCATCGCGCCGAGCACGCCGCCGCGCTCGGTCAGCCGCTCGAACTCCGCCAGCACGGCCGCCTCCACCAGATCCGTCAGTTCCTCGACGATGAAGCTGCCCTGATTCGGATTCTGATTCCTGGCCAGCCCCCATTCACGATTGATGATCAGTTGAATCGCCACGGCACGGCGCACCGAGTCTTCGGTCGGCGTCGTGATCGCTTCGTCGAACGCGTTGGTATGCAGCGAGTTGCAGTTGTCGTAGATCGCGATCAGCGCCTGCAACGTCGTGCGGATATCGTTGAAGTCGATTTCCTGCGCGTGCAGGCTGCGGCCCGACGTCTGCACGTGGTACTTCAGTTTCTGGCTGCGCTCGTTCGCACCGTAACGCTCGCGCATCGCCACCGCCCAGATGCGGCGCGCGACGCGGCCGAGCACCGTGTACTCCGGGTCCATCCCGTTCGAAAAGAAGAACGACAGGTTCGGCGCGAAATCGTCGATCGACATGCCGCGCGCGAGATACGCCTCGACATACGTGAAGCCGTTCGCCAGCGTATAGGCGAGCTGCGAGATCGGGTTCGCGCCGGCTTCGGCGATGTGGTAGCCGGAGATCGACACCGAATAGAAGTTACGGACGTCGTGCTCGACAAAATACGCCTGGATATCGCCCATCACCTTCAGGCTGAATTCGGTCGAGAAAATGCAGGTGTTCTGCCCCTGGTCCTCCTTAAGAATGTCCGCTTGGACGGTACCGCGCACGTTCTTCAGGGCATGACGGCGCGCCTCGCTGAGATCGGCTGCGGTCGGCGTGCGGCCTTCTTTTGCCAGGCGTGCCTTCAGACTTTCGATCTGCCGATCGATCGCGACGTTGAAGAACATCGCGAGAATGGTCGGCGCCGGGCCGTTGATCGTCATCGACACCGAGGTTTCAGGCGCGCACAGATCGAAGCCGTCGTAGAGCGCTTTCATGTCGTCGAGCGTCGCCACCGACACGCCCGAGTTGCCCACCTTGCCGTAGATATCCGGACGCTCGTGCGGCTCTTCGCCGTACAGCGTGACCGAATCGAAAGCCGTCGACAGGCGTTTGGCCGGCATGCCTTCGGACAGCAGCTTGAAGCGCCGGTTGGTGCGAAACGGGTCGCCCTCGCCTGCGAACATCCGCGTCGGATCCTCGTTCTCGCGCCGGAACGGGAATACGCCCGCGGTGAACGGGAAATAGCCGGGCAGATTGTCGAGCATCAGCCAGCGCAGAATTTCACCGTGGTCGACGAACTTGGGCAGGGCGACCTTGCGGATCGTCGAGCCCGAAAGCGTCCTGACGGTGAGCGCCGTGTGGATTTCACGCTCGCGCACGTGCACCACGTGCTCTTCGCCTGAATAGGCCGCAACCGTGCGCGGCCAGCCATCGAGCAGCGCCTTCTCGCGTTCGCCGAGTTGGGCGGTGCGCGCGGCGATCAATGCTTCCAGTTGAGCGGCGGCGTTGCGCTCAGGCTGGGATGAAGGTGCGCCGTCGGCGCCGTGCGCACGGGTTTGCTCGCTGCCCGCTTCGTCAAGCATGCGGCGCGCCTCGCTCAGTTGCCAGCGCTCACGCGCCACACGGGCTTGTGCGTCGGCCCGCTGGCGATAGGCATGGACCGTCTGCGCGACGTCGGAGAGATAGCGCACGCGTGCCGGCGGGACGATGGCGTTGCGGCCGGTTGAGTGACGCACGCCGTCGAGCTTCGGCAAGCCTGCGCCGCCATCCGGCAAGCCATGCGTGCGCAAGGCCTGTGCGACCTGCTGATACAGCGCGGTGACGCCGTCGTCGTTAAAGCGCGAGGCGATCGTACCGAACACCGGCATCGCCTCGGGCAGCTCCGCGAAGCTGCCACGATTGCGTTGCACCTGCTTGGCGACATCGCGTAACGCATCGGCGGCGCCTTTGCGATCGAACTTGTTGATGGCGACGAAATCGGCAAAGTCGAGCATGTCGATCTTTTCCAGCTGGCTCGCCGCGCCGAACTCGGGCGTCATCACGTACAGCGACTCGTCGACGTACGGCACGATCGCCGCATTGCCCTGGCCGATGCCCGAGGTCTCGACCACGATCAGATCGAAGCCCGCCGCCTTGCATGCGGTGAGCGCATCGGGCAACGCGTCGGAGATCTCGCTCGACGCGTCGCGCGTGGCCATCGAGCGCATGAACACGCGCGGACCGTTACCCCAGTCGCCGATCGCGTTCATGCGGATCCGGTCGCCCAGTAACGCGCCGCCGGATTTGCGGCGCGACGGATCGATGGCGAGCACGGCGATGTTCAGCGCGTCGCCGTAGTCCAGCCGCACGCGGCGGATCAGTTCATCGGTCAGCGACGACTTGCCCGCGCCGCCCGTCCCGGTGATGCCGAGTACCGGAACGCGGGCCGTTTGCGCCAGATGGGCAAGCGTTTCGCGCACGGTCGCGCCGACGCGCCCGGCCTCGAGCGCGCTGATGAGTCGCGCGAGGTGCCGGAACACGGTCGTGGTGAGTTCTGCGGAACTGTGGAGGGCAGCGGGCGCACTCTGGTCAGATGCGTGAAGCGCCGCTGACAGCGCTGCCAGGTCCGCCTCGCTGAACCCCGCATTGGCATACGCTCGCGCCCCCTCGGCACAGCGCGCGATCATATCGTCGATCATGCCTTGCAGGCCGAGCCGCTGGCCGTCCTGCGGCGAATAGATGCGGGTGACGCCGTACCGCTCGAGCTCGGCAATCTCGTCCGGGACAATCACGCCGCCCCCGCCGCCGAACACCTTGATCCGCTCGCCGCCGCGCGCACGCAGCAGGTCGACGAGATAGCGGAAGTACTCGACGTGGCCGCCCTGATAACTCGAGACGGCAACGCCGTCAGCGTCTTCCTGCAAGGCAGCGCTGGCGACTTCTTCAACCGAGCGGTTATGGCCGAGATGGATCACCTCAACGCCGCTCGCCTGCAGGATACGGCGCATGATGTTGATCGACGCATCATGCCCATCGAACAGTGCAGCGGCGGTCACGAAACGCAGGCGCCGCAACGGGTGCGGCTCGCGAGGCGGCTTGTGGCCGCCGGCGCGTTGCGGCGTGGAAAGATCAGTCATGTCTCCCCCAGAACGTCACACGTATCGGGTGTTCTCTGCAGTATAACGAAATGACGCGCAGAGCCTTGGGGGCAGGACAGTCAGGCAAGCCGGGGCGTGCGCCTTCACGGCTTCAGGCCTTCAGGCCGTCACGCCGCCGGGCAGCACGAGCCTCCGCCTCAACTCACGGCCAACGCCCTGATCTGCTCGAGCGACGGCCACAGCGCTTGGTCCGCAAAACGCGCCGCGAGAAAGTCGACGAACGAACGCACCTTCGCCGACAGATGGCGCCGGCTCGCATAGACGATATGGATGGGCAACTCACGCGCCGGCATCTGGTCGACCAGCAGCGGCACCAGCCGGCCCGTGGCGAGATCGTCGCCGATCACTTCGGTCCCGAGCATTGCAATCCCGGCGCCTTGCAACACGAGGACCCGCTGCGCTTCAAGGTGATTGACGATCAGGTTGCCGGAAAGCCGCATACGCGGCCCGCCATCGCCGCTCGCCGACCCGAGTTCCGGCCCGGCGACACCCGCATACTGCAGATAGTTGTGCCGCGACAGATCGGCAAGTCTGGTCGGCGTGCCATGCCGGCGCAGATACTCCGGCGATGCGCACAGCACCAGGTGCGCCGTCGCGATTTGCCGCCCAATCAGCGACGACGACTTCAAGCCCGACGGCGAGGCCCGGATCGCCACGTCGTAGCCCTCGTCGATCAGTTCGACGACGCGATCGGACAGCGTTATGTCGACGGTGACCTGCGGGTACTGCGCGGCATAGTCGGCCACCGCGCTCATCACGTGACTCAAGCCGAACGCCGACAGCGACGTGACGCGCAGCCGGCCCTGCGGCACGACGCTCGCGGCGCCGACCGCCTGCTCCGCTTCCTCGAGTTCGGTCAGCACCTGGCTCAGGCGCTCGTAGTACTCGCGGCCCGCCTCGGTGGGCGCGACGCGCCGGGTGGTCCGGTTCAGCAGGCGCGCGCCGAGCTGCTGCTCCAGATGCATGACGTGCTTGCTTGCCATCGCAGCGGACATCTCCATGCGCTCGGCCGCGCCGACGAAGCTGCCCACCTCGACGACGTGGCGAAACACTTTCATGCTGACAAGGGTATCCATGGCAATCGCTCGCAGGAGGAATCAATCGGCGTCATTTTGCCGTCTTTATCAAAGACGCGTCAGCAAACCTGCCCGTCGGGCGCTCCAGAAACGACAAACCCCGCCTGCGAAGGCGGGGTTTGCCGGGCAATGCCCGTTGCAGCAACAACCGGTCAGAACTTCGTGCGGATACCGACACCGAAGGTATCGCCCGACGTCTGGCTGGCGAAATGGTCATACATGTAAGCCGCATAGACGTCGGTGCGCTTGGACAGCGGATAGTCGTAGCCGAGTGCCGCCGTCTGACGCGTCTGGTCGAGACCGCTGCGGTCGCGCGAATACGCGTACGAGGCCATCACCGTGCCCGGACCGACCGGCACCGTCACGCCGCCCTGTGCGGTATTCACGTGCCAGCTGCCCGAGGTCTGGTCGTTGTACGTGTACATGTACTGGCCGAAGAACTTGACGTACTTCAGGTCGTAGGACAGACCCAGTTGGGCGACGCTCTGGCTTTTCATGTTGGTGAGCCCCACGGTTTGCGCGAGCGAAGTCAGGTCGCCCGGCGTGTCGTTGAAGTTCACGTACTGATACACACCGGTCGCGGCAAACGCGCCGTGGAAATACAGGAACTGCGCACTCCACTTCTTCGCGCCGTTCTGGCCGGCGGTGTTGCCGAGTCCATACATCACGTTGCCGCTCAGGCCGTTGAAGTTCGGCGACGAATATTCCACCGCGTTGTTCCAGCCCGAATCGCCCACTACGCCCTGATCCGTCGTGTAGGTCGGGAACGTGCCGAGGCCGAGGTACGTATGCCACACCATCGGCGAGAACTGGTAAGAGTCGGTGAACGGGTTGAACAGGATCGTCGAAACGAACAGCGGCGTCGTGAGACGGCCGGCCGTGACCGTACCGTACGGCGACTCGATGCCGACATAAGCGTTACGGGAGAAGAGCGTATCGCCGGTGAAACGGCCGTACTGGCCGTTCTGCGCGAGAAAGAAGTCTTCCAGGGCGAAGATCGCCTTGTAGCCGCCGCCCAGATCTTCGGCCCCCTTCATACCCCAGTACGACGTCGACATACCGCCGCCCGCTACTTGCCACGCACGCTGGCCATCCGGGAATTTCTGCGCGCCGACCCATTCGTCGACCTGTCCATAGAGTTGCACGCTCGATTGTGCGAACGCCGTCGATGCGCCTGCCAGCAGGCCGGCGACCAGGCTGGCCTTGAGAGTCGTTTTCAGCGCACGGCGGGTATCTGTATTCATGGGTTCTCCTGTCTTTGTCAAAAAGGGGGTATGGCTGTGCGGCGGGGAAGCTCGTGCCAGCGGTTTCTTTGTCGTCCGCTGGATCGCCGAGCTAATCTGGGCGGGACCATCTTTGCGGACCATTTTTGCGGACAAAAATATGGCCTGTTATTGCCGGTATATCGGTCTGATTAGTTTTGTCGGTTATTTGTCGGTTATTGGCCTGATAACGCCCGCGCCGTGCCCGGCATAACCGTCCCACAGCGCACCCGGCAACGGGCCATAGAGCCCGCCAGCCCTGCCGCAGGCGGACCGATAACGGGTGAGGCGCCATGCCGCTGACGCGCGGTGGCGAAAAACTCAAGGTTTGACGATCGGGGAAGGCTGCGCGCCTGGCGGTATCACAGAAGTGTGGCGTACATACGTCACTTGAACCGGGTGAGCCGCCGAGCAAGGCGAGCCGGACTTCGTCAGACGGATGGAAAACCTGGGGAGACTGTCGTGCGGTTGGCTACGCGGGGTGCGATGCGGCAGTTGGCTGGCGGTTGGCCGAATGGTGAAACGATGTGCGCGCAGGCCGACGGCGGGCTGTTGCACCTGGGGGAACGGATCAGAGCTAGTTACGGTACGGCGACTGCCCGGACGGACGCTGCATATAGTCGGGCGGGCGCGGAACCGGGCGTGGAGTGCTGCGCTCTTCGTTGTATCGCGCCACATCTGCGCGGATCGAGCCGGCGCGGACCAGGGACTCGTCCTCCGGCGGACGCGGCACCGAGCGGGTCTCGGCGCTCACTGGCGTGATAGCGCCGGCGTACTGGAAGCCGCCGCGGTTGTCGCTTCGCGTGTCGCCACGATAACCGCCGCCTGAACCGGCCATACGCTGCGTGGTGTTGTACGCGCCGTTGTGCCCGCCGCCATGGAGCTCGCCTGCACCGTGCGCCAGGCGGACGTTCCGGTCGGCAGGAGCGCCGCGCTCATTCCGTGCGCCATAGGCACGCTCATTGCCACGGCCCTGTTGCTGGACGCTGACGCGAGGGTAGCCGCCGCCGGAACCGCCGCCATGCGGCATCTGCGGCGCCTTCGCGTAGACGAGCGGGCACAGCACAGTGACGACTGCGCCCAGTACCCAACGTCTCGCTTTCGACAACCCTGCGTCCACCATGATTTACCTGCTCGAAGACCTGCCTGAAGCCCGCCGTTCGAGCTGCGGCGGGGCTTGTTCCGGGATTCGCCCGACCCGAGCGGTCTTTCCGCAGCGGGGGGCATCCCAATGGCCTTTGAGCAGTAATTTATGGGTCGCTCCGTGGGGTGTCGAGCCAAAAAGTGTTAGGCCCGATACGGGCTTGTAACACCATGTTACTGCGACGTTTTTTCCCGACAAAACCCTTGCGCGAGCACGCAGCCAGGGCCTCTTGATCGCCCCTTTGCACGCGCAAAACAGGCACGCGATCCACTGCATTCCGACATCTCGAAAGCCGGCGAAAAAGAGCACACACAGACAGACCGCGGCGCCCTTTGCTCAACTTTTGCTCAACAATGTTCAGCGGATAATCCCGCGACCCGACACGTGCTTGCGCCAGCCGTTTCACATGCGCATTCCTCATCAATCAATTCGGTGAATGAATTTGCATTTTTAATCGCTTTCCTTTATTAATAGACACTTCCCCTACAGCAAACGGCCGGTGCCAGCGCGCGCACGCCTCTGTATTTCCGCATTACCCGTATCGAGATTCCGAAATGGCTCGCCCGAAACTGCTCCCCGATAACTTCACACTGTGCCTCGTCAGCACCGTGCTCCTCGCCAGCCTGCTGCCCGTGCACGGGCAGGCTGCGGTCGGATTCAACTGGCTGACGAACATCGCAGTAGGCCTGCTGTTTTTCCTGCACGGCGCGAAGCTCTCACGTGAAGCGATCATTGAGGGCGCGACGCACTGGCGGCTGCATCTGGTCGTGCTGCTGAGTACGTTTGCGCTGTTTCCGCTGCTCGGGCTCGCGCTCAAACCGCTCCTTTCGCCCCTTGTCACGCCTGCGCTCTATGCCGGCGTCCTCTTCCTCTGCACGCTGCCATCGACGGTTCAGTCGTCTATCGCGTTCACCTCGATCGCCAAAGGCAATGTGCCCGCCGCCGTGTGCAGCGCATCGGCCTCGAGCCTGCTCGGCATCTTCATCACGCCGGCACTGGTCAGCCTTGTGGTCACGAACCAGGCGGCCAGCGGCACTTCCGCATGGCATACGGTCTGGAACATCGTCCTGCAACTGCTGGTACCGTTCCTCGCCGGGCAACTGTTGCGCCCGGTGATCGGCAAGTGGATCGGGCGCAATCGCGGTGTGCTGAAGTTCGTCGATCAGGGCTCGATCCTGCTGGTGGTGTACGGCGCATTCAGCGAGGCCGTGAACGAAGGCCTGTGGCGTCATACTTCGCTTGGCGCGCTGGGCGGCCTGGTGGTGATCAACGTCGTCCTGCTGGCACTCGCGCTGGCCGTCACCATGTTCGTGAGCAAGCGGCTCGGCTTTAGCCGCCCGGACCAGATCACCATCATCTTCTGCGGCTCGAAGAAAAGTCTCGCCGCCGGGGTGCCGATGGCGAAGGTCATTTTCGCTTCGCACGCGGTGGGTGCCGTCGTGTTGCCGCTGATGCTGTTTCACCAGATCCAGTTGATGGTGTGCGCCGCGCTCGCGCAGCGCTGGGGTGCGCGCGACACCAGCGCAGAAACCCTCGCTGCCGCCCACGAACGCGCCGCCGCGGCCGTTGCGCGCCGCTGAACAACTGCGAGAATCGGACAGGAGATTGATAAGCGCCCTCCCTGAGCCTGTTTGAAGAAAGCCGCCCTCGTGCGGCTGTTTCGTTATTTCACGCGGAAAAGCGCGCGCCGTCTGCCTGGCCGGATGGCACAGGCGTTGACGTCAGCGTCAGGGGGCTACGCTGGCTTCAGCGCACGCACCATCAAGGTGCAACCCGTCACTAAAGATTCACTCAACTTATCGCCAGCGCCGCCGATAAGCTGACGGTCAACCGTTTTGGCCCACTGCCATGCCACTTCGCTCGTCCCCTCGATCCGCTGCGCCGAGCATCGGGGATTTGATCGCCAGGCGTGCTCTTTCCGCTGTGTTTCAGCCCATCGTGGAGTTCGACGACGGCGCAATTCTCGGCTACGAAGGACTGATCCGGGGGCCGGCCGGCTCGCCCCTCGAGACGCCGTTCGCGCTGTTCGCCCAGGCGAGCGCCGAGGGCCGTGTCATCGAGCTCGAGCGGGCGGCCGCGCGCACCTGCGTCGAAGCGTTCGCGCGGCTGGCGTGCGAAGGCAAACTGTTCCTCAATTTCAGCGCCGGCGCGCTGCGCAAGCTCGCCGAGGCCCGCGACGACACGCTCGCGCTGCTCCGCCAATCCGGTGTCGACCCCGAGCGGATCGTGATCGAGCTCACCGAGCAAAGCGCGATTCCTGACGTCAGCAACATCCTGCCGGCCCTTTCGGCCTTGCGCACGGCCGGCGCACAGTTCGCGCTCGACGACTACGGGACGGCGAACGCCAGCATGAACCTGTGGGTACGCCTGCAGCCGGACGTCGTGAAGATCGACCGTTTCTTTATCCACGACATCGCGAGCGATCCGCTGAAGTTCGAAGCCGTGCGCGCCATGCAGCACTTCGCGAATGCGAGCGGCGCGCGACTCGTCGCCGAGGGCATCGAGAACGAAGCGGACCTGATCGTCGTGCGCGACATGGGCATTGGCTGCGGGCAGGGCTATTTTTTCGGCCGGCCGGATGCGGCGCCGGCGCGCATGGTCGCCGACGACGCACGCCAGGCGATCCGTGCCGGCCACATTGCCGTATTTCCGGAGGCGACCCGCACCGTCAGCGCGTCGCCATCGGGCGGCATGGCGTCGGCGAAGATGCTGGTGCACGCGCCCGCGTTGCAGCGCCAGGCCACCAACAACGATGTGCTCGAACTGTTCAACCGCTTGCCCGACCTGCACGCCGTGGCCGTGGTCGAGCATGATGAACCAGTGGCATTGATCAACCGGCGCGCGTTCATGGATCGATACGCGCTGCCGTATCACCGCGAACTGTTCGGGAAGCGGCCGTGCCTGCTGTTTGCGAACGCATCGCCGGTGATCATCGAGAAATCGATGACGGTCGAACAGATGGCCAAGCTCCTCGCGAGCGACGACCAGCGCTATCTGGCCGACGGTTTCGTGATCACCGACAACGGCAAATATGCGGGCCTGGGCACCGGCGAGAATCTCGTGCGCGCGGTCACCGAAGTGCGCATCGAAGCGGCGCGCTACGCCAACCCGCTGACGTTCCTGCCCGGCAATATTCCGATCAGCTCGCATATCTCGCGGCTGCTCGGCAACGACGCCGGCTTCTATGGCTGCTACGTCGACCTGAACCAATTCAAACCCTTCAACGACCAGTATGGCTACTGGCAGGGCGACGAAGTGCTCAAGTTCGCGGCAGCCGTGCTGGCCGACGTTTGCGATCCGACGCGCGACTTCCTCGGGCACGTGGGCGGCGACGACTTCCTGATCCTGTTCCAGAGCGACGACTGGCAGGCTCGCGTAATGCGCGCGATCCATGTGTTCAACGAGGGCGCGCAACGCTTCTATGCGCCCGGCGACCGTCTTGCCGGCGGCATTCACGGCGAAGACCGGCGCGGCAATCCGACCTTCTTTGGCTTCGTCACGATGGCGATCGGCTGCGTGCGGGTCGAGCCGCACGGCGGCCCCGCGTTGTACAGCAGCGAGGAAATTGCCTCGGTGGCGGCGCTTGCAAAACGCCGCGCGAAGCAGGACGCAACGGGGTTCGTACTGATCGATGCCGAGGAGAGCGCGGCGTTGTTGCGAGGGCATGCGCAAGCGCCTCAGGCGGCACTCGGCTGAGGGCGGCGGATAGGCGGGTAAGCGCCCACCGGCTCGGCGTATCGACCCGGGGTCCGATTCGGGCCCAACACCCCAGGCTAGCGCTTTCCCCGAAACATATTTCGGATTCCTGCCTGTTTCCCCAGAAAATCGCATCACGCGGCAAGTCCACGATTCGGACCGGGACGCCAGCACGCAATTGATGCCGATACCGCTTCCTCCCCCGACACACCGACGCGCGGAACGCTCCGCCGCCTGCCTGCCGACATTCGGGACACGTCTGCCCGGCCCATGTTTAGTAAATTTTACTAAACAACAAACTTCAATCTTTTCCCCATATATACGGGTATTTACGCGTATCAATTCGCCCACCTCAAGGCATTTTTCAGAAGGTTTTACTATACAATCCCCCGAAATCAACCAACCCTCGGCCAGCCGAACGCTCACCGCCCCCTCCGATGGCAACCACCATCCGCGATGTCGCCCGCGCAGCCAGTGTGTCGATCGGCACCGTCTCCCGCGCGCTGAAGAACCAGCCCGGCCTCTCCGACGCCACCCGCCTGCGGGTCGTCGAGGCTGCGCGCCAGCTCGGCTACGACGCCGCGCAGCTGCGCCCGCGCATCCGCCGGCTCACGTTTCTGCTCCATCGCCAGCACAATAACTTCGCGGCCAGCCCGTTCTTCTCGCACGTGCTGCATGGCGTTGAAGACGCCTGCCGGGAACGCGGCATCGTGCCGTCGGTGCTGACGGCAGGCCCTACCGAGGACGTCATCCAGCAGATGCGTCTGCACGCGCCCGATGCGGTCGCCATCGCCGGTTTCGTCGAGCCCGAGACGCTTACCACGCTCGTCGCCATGCAACGCCCCCTGGTGCTGATCGATCTGTGGGCACCCGGCCTGCGTTCGGTGAACCTCGACAACGCCGCCGGTGCGGCGCTCGCGATGCAGCATCTGTTCGCGCGCGAGCACAGGCGCATCGCTTTCATCGGCGGTTCGCTTGCGCATTTCAGCATTGCGCAGCGCGCGCTCGGCTACCGCCGCGCATTCTTCGAAGCAGGTCTGCTGTTTGACCCTTCGCTCGAGGTGGCCATCGACGCCGGGCTCGATCCCGACACCGGCGCCGCGCTCGCCATGCAACGGCTGCTCGATGCGCCCGGTGCGCGCCCCGAGGCCGTGTTTGCCTATAACGATGCCGCTGCGCTCGCCGCGCTGCGCGTCTGTCTCGCGCGCGGCTTGCGCGTCCCGCAGGACATCGCGATCATCGGTTTTGACGACATCCCCGCCGCCGCCCACGCCACCCCGCCGCTCTCGACGATTGCCGTCGACAAGGAAGCGCTCGGCAGGCGCGGCGTCGAACTGCTGCTCGAAGACTCGCCTGCCGAACTCGAAGTCCGCTTGCCCGTTCATCTCATTGCCCGTGCCAGTACCTCGGTGAAAAAGCCATGACGCAATCCGATACGATTCAACCTAACCATGTAGCCGGCGCGCCGGCGCAGACGCCTGCCGTCGCCAGCTTTCGCGAGCGCGAGTTCCTGCACTCGCACGTCCAGGACACCTTGCGCTTCTACGCGCCGAACGTGTTCGACCCGAGCGGCGGCTTCCATCACTTCTTCCGCGACGACGGCTCGATCTACGACCGCACCACCCGCCACCTCGTCAGCAGTTGCCGCTACGTGTTCAACTACGCGATGGCCTGGCGCGAGTTCGGCGATCCGCAGCATCTCGAGTACGCGCGCCACGGCCTGCAGTTCCTGCACGATGCGCACTGGGACCCGCAGCACGCGGGTTACGACTGGGAACTCGAATGGCGCGACGGCCGCAAGCACACGCTCGATGCCACCCGCCATTGCTACGGTCTTGCCTTCGTGCTGCTCGCCTATTCGCACGCGGCGATGGCCGGCATCGAGGAAGCGCGGCCGATGATCGGCGCGACGTTCGAACTGATGGAACACCGCTTCTGGGACGCCGCCGCAGGCCTTTACGCCGACGAAGCGACGCCCGACTGGCGCGTGAGTTCGTATCGCGGCCAGAACGCGAACATGCATACCACCGAGGCGCTGCTCGCCGCCTACGAAGCGACCGGCCACCTGGTGTACCTGGATCGCGCGGAACGGGTCGCCTCGAACATCACGCTGCGCCAGGCGAAGCTGTCGCAAGGGCTGGTATGGGAGCATTTCCACGCGGACTGGTCGGTCGACTGGCACTACAACGAGGAAGACAGCTCGAACATCTTCCGCCCGTGGGGTTTCCAGCCGGGGCATCAGACCGAGTGGGCCAAGCTCCTGCTGATCCTCGAGCGTCACCGCCCGCTGCCGTGGCTGTTGCCACGTGCCATCGAACTGTTCGACGCCGCCATGGCGCACGCCTGGGACGACGACCACGGCGGCCTGTACTACGGCTTCGGCCCGGACGGCACGGTCTGCGATCACGACAAGTATTTCTGGGTGCAGGCCGAAACCTTCGCGACCGCCGCGCTGCTTGGCAAACGCACCGGCAACGAACGCTTCTGGGACTGGTACGACGAGATCTGGCGCTATAGCTGGGCGCATTTCGTCGACCACAAATACGGCGCGTGGTATCGCATCCTGACTTGCGACAACCGCAAGTACAGCGACGAAAAGAGCCCCGCCGGCAAGACCGACTATCACACGATGGGTGCGTGCTACGAAGTGCTGACGCATGCACTGCCGGACGCGCCCTCCGCGCCACCACTGAATCCGAACGGTGAGCACCATGACCGCTAGCACTGAATTTCCCCTCTTCGTCTCCGCCGGCGACATCCTGACCGACCTCGTGCGCACCGGCGATTCGCAATGGCTGTCGCGCCCCGGCGGCGCCGGCTGGAACGTCGCCCGGGCCGTGGCACGCCTCGGCCTGCCGACGGCCTGCGCGGGTTCGCTCGGCACCGACAACTTTTCCGACGACCTCTGGAACGCGAGCGTTGCAGCCGGTCTCGACATGCGCTTCATGCAGCGCGTCGAGCGGCCGCCGCTGCTCGCGATCGTCCACAAGACGCATCCGCCTGCGTATTTCTTCATGGGCGAGAACGGCGCCGACCTTGCCTTCGATCCCGCCCGGCTGCCGGAAGGCTGGATGAGCCAGGTGAGGTGGGCGCACTTCGGCTGTATCAGTCTCGTGCGTCAGCCGCTCGGCACGACGCTCGCGACGCTTGCCGCCGAGTTGCGCGCACGCGGCGTGAAGATCAGCTTCGACCCGAATTACCGCAACCTGATGGAGCACGGCTACGAGCCGACGCTGCGCAAGATGGCTGCGCTCGCCGACCTGATCAAGGTCTCCGACGAGGATCTGCGGCTGATCTTCAAAACCGGCGAAGCCGATGCGCTCGCCCAGTTGCGCGCAATGAACCCCGCCGCGACCGTGCTGGTCACGCGCGGCTCGGAGAAGGCCACCTTGATCGAAGGGGACACGATCATCGAGGCCCAGCCGCCGCGCGTCGAAGTGGCCGATACGGTGGGCGCCGGCGATGCCTCGATTGGCGGCCTGCTGTTCAGTCTGATGACCGCGCCGCAACGCAGGTGGCCGGAGCATCTGGCGTTTGCGCTGGCAGCTGGCGCGGCGGCGTGCCGCCACGCAGGCGCGCATTCGCCGTCGCTGGATGAAGTGGTGGCGTTGCTGGAAGGGTGACCGACAGATAGCCGGTAAGTCTGGAATCGGCGTGCTACGATGGAATCTCCCCCTTTGCAGGAGATGCATCATGGAGGACGTCACCTATACCAAAGGGCTGTACACGGCCACCGCTACGGTGCGTCCGGCAGAGGACGGACAGTATCGTGGCGTGGTCACGCTCGCGCGCGACGAAGGCGACGAACTGGAGAACACCGTCTACGAAGTCGAGGCCACCTCGACGACCGGGGAAGAAGCCCTCGAGGAAGCGAAAGCCCTGGCTCATCGGATCCTCGGCGAAATCGAATTCTAGGCAGGTGCGGCGCCGCCCGCAACCAACCGGCAGGAGGCGAACATGGCTGAACAACTCTTCCTCTACGGCGTGTACGCGATTCACGTGCGCCCGCTCGAACTGCAAGGCGCGCGCTGGGACGCGGAATACGAAATCCGTCATCGCGATACCGCGGTACAGGTGTGGACCACGATCGGTGGCGACGCCGGCTACGCCAGCGAAACCGAAGCGATCGAAGCCGCGCACAACCACGCGATTGCCGATATCGAACACGGCGCCGGCATTCCGAAACCGCACGCGTTTCCGTGACTGGACGGGCGTTGCTCAACGCTCGCCCCCGTCCGCGCCGGTCATTTCACGCGGCATCGAGTAGCGAAGAAAATCTGCAAAAGCGCGCCCGGCGGCGTGCTACGCTTTGCGCGTTTTCATGTTGAAGAACACGCCATGGCGACCGATACGTCAGACCGCACAACCGGCACCGGCACCGGCGATGCCGCAGCACGTTCCCCCAGGCGCCTGCCCCGCGGCAGCCGCGAGATGCGCCTGAACTCGCGCGTGATCGTCGCGCACGGCATGCCCGTGCGCATCTGGCAGGACCTCTATCACCGCGCCTTGACGGTCAACTGGCCAGTGTTCTTCGTGTCGCTTGCGGTTCTGTTCCTGCTGCTCAATACCGTCTTCGCGTCGCTCTATCTGCTCGGCACTACGCCGATTGCGAACCAGTCTCCGTATGGCTTCGGCGGGGCATTCTTCTTCAGCGTCGAAACGCTCGCCACCGTCGGCTACGGCGACATGCATCCGCAGACGGTTTACGCCCACCTGGTGGCCACGCTGGAGATCTTTGTGGGCATGTCGAGCATCGCCCTGGCGACCGGCCTGATCTTCGCGCGCTTTTCCCGGCCACGCGCCAAGATCATGTTTGCCCGCTACGTGGTCGTCAGGCCTATCGACGGACACATGACCCTGATGGCGCGCGCCGCGAACGGCCGCCAGAACGTGATTGCCGAAGCGCGCGCCAAGCTGCGCATGATGCGCCTCGAGACCTCGGTCGAAGGCTACACGCTGCGCAAGCTCTACGACCTGACGCTGGTGCGCGAACAGCACCCCGTGTTTCTGTTCGGCTGGACCCTGATGCACATCATCGACGAGACCAGCCCGCTGTTCGGTGAAACCGCCGAGTCCATGAAAGCCCGCGACGCGTCGCTGCTGATCACCATCGAAGGCGCCGACGAATCCACCTCGCAGACAATGCAGGCGCGTCACTCGTGGGAAGCGCAGGATATCCGCTGGCAATATCGCTACGTCGACCTGATCCGCGAAGAAGACGGCGTGAGCCACATCGACTACGCGTACTTCGACGAGATCGTGCCGCTCGAGCCGCACGCGGCGTCGCCATCGGCGGCATCGACGGCTCTCGATCCAAACGCGGTACCTGGCGCCTGACCTGCCTCGCTTCAACTGCTTCTGCCAGTTCGGCGCCGCAGCTACTTCAACGCCGCCAGCTCGCGCTGCTCGACCGCCACCGCACGCACGTGAGCATCGCGCGATACCGCGCGCTCGACGTAATCGCCGATGCGGCCTTTCGGCTCCAGCAGCTTCGCCATGAAGGCGATCTGCAGCGTGCCGGCGAGCAGCAGGTCCGCCGCGGTGAAACGCTCGCCCAGCAGCCAGTCGCCTTCCTCCAGCGCGCCCTCGATGGCGTGCTTCACGCGCTCGAAGTCGCCCCACCCGAAGCTAAAGGTATTGCCGGCCGAACCGACCATCTTTTCAGCCATGGCCGGTTCGAGACAACCGGGTGTGAAGAACAGCCACTGCAGGAAACGCCCGCGCAACGGATCGTCGAGGGTGGCACCCAGCCGGGCGGCGGGAAACCTGTCCGCGAGATAAAGCAGCACGGCGCCAGATTCGGCGACCTGCACCCCGTGATCGTCGAGCGCGGGCAGCTTGGTCATCGGATTGACACGGCTAAAGCCGTGCGCACCTTGCTCACCCGCACGGATGTTGACCCGCACCAGTTCGTACGGGACACCGATTTCCTCCAGCATCCAGAGCGCGCGAAACGCTCTCGTCTTCGGCCAGTAATAGAGTTTCATGGGCGGCTCACTGGGGAACGCAGGAGCCCTTAGCGTAACCCAATGCCTCACCGGCGAGCGAGCGCCAGGGAATATTTCGGCGCGCTCGCATGCCGCAGCGCCACAAGGCTGCCTGCTGCCCCGTAAGAACTGATCCTGCAGAACAGCCTGGTGCCCGATACGCCGATCAGTCATTTCACGCAGCTCGCGCGCGGCCAGTCAGCGGTGTGGACCGGATATTGAGGGCAGATCTGACTCAAAAGCTGGCGAATTCGCGCAGCACTTCGCTCCTTTCCGCGAGGGAGCCAGCAAACTAGCAAAAATATTCTCTAATCGGCGCTAAAAAATAGAGCCTCTTTCGACGCGACGGCTTTGTGGTCCCCATCCTCCTCGCGCGAAACGATAACAACGGAGACTCACCATGACCGCTCGCTTGCCCATCGACGGCACGCCCGCCCTCGCCGATTACAAGCTTTCCGACAACCTCACCGCCACGCGCGGCCGCATTTTCCTGACCGGCACGCAGGCGCTGGTGCGTCTTGTCCTGATGCAGCGCGCGCTCGACAAGGCGCGCGGCATGAACACCGCCGGGTTCGTCAGCGGCTATCGCGGCTCGCCGCTCGGCATGGTCGATCAGCAATTGTGGAAGGCGAAGAAGCTGCTCGAAGCGAGCGACGTCCGCTTCCTGCCTGCGATCAACGAGGAACTCGGCGGCACCGCCGTGCTCGGCACGCAGCGGGTCGAGTCGGACCCGGAGCGCACCGTCGAGGGCGTGTTTGCGATGTGGTACGGCAAGGGCCCGGGAGTCGACCGCGCGGGCGATGCACTTAAGCATGGCAATGCCTACGGCTCGTCGCCGCATGGCGGCGTGCTGGTGGTGGCGGGCGACGATCACGGCTGTGTGTCGTCGTCGATGCCGCATCAGAGCGACTTCGCGCTGATGGCCTGGCACATGCCGGTGGTGAATCCGTCGAATGTCGCCGATATGCTGGAGTTCGGGCTATACGGCTGGGCGTTGTCGCGCTTCTCGGGCGCATGGGTGGGCTACAAGGCGATTTCGGAGACGGTCGAATCCGGCTCGACGGTCGATCTGGACGCGCTGCAAACGGAATGGCACGTGCCAGAGGATTTCCTGGCACCCGCCGGCGGCCTGCACAACCGCTGGCCCGATCTGCCGAGTCTCACCATCGAAGCGCGGCTCGCTGCGAAGCTCGACGCCGTGCGCCATTTTGCGCGCAGTAACAGCATCGACAAATGGATCGCACCGAGTCCTCACGCGAACGTGGGTATCGTCACCTGCGGCAAGGCGCATCTGGACCTGATGGAAGCGCTGCGCCGGCTCGACCTCACGGTCGCCGATCTCGAAGCGGCCGGCGTGCGGATCTACAAGGTCGGGCTGTCGTTCCCGCTGGAAATGACGCGTATCGATGCCTTCGTTGAAGGGCTGTCGGAAGTGCTGGTGATCGAGGAAAAGGGCCCGGTCATCGAGCAGCAGATCAAGGACTACCTGTACAACCGCCACGAAGGTGCGCGCCCCGTTGTGATCGGCAAACATGCCGAAGACGGCTCGTTGCTGCTGTCGTCGCTCGGCGAGTTGCGGCCCTCGCGCATCCTGCCGGTGTTCGCGAACTGGCTCGCACGGCATAAACCCGCGCTCGATCGCCGCGAACGCGTGGTCGATCTGGTCGCGCCGCAGATTCTCTCGAACGCCGCCGATGCGGTGAAGCGCACGCCGTACTTCTGCTCCGGCTGCCCGCACAACACCTCGACGAAGGTGCCGGAAGGCTCGATCGCGCAGGCGGGTATTGGTTGCCACTTCATGGCCTCGTGGATGGAGCGCGATACGACTGGCCTCATCCAGATGGGCGGCGAAGGGGTCGACTGGGCCTCGCACTCGATGTTCACGAAGACGCGTCACGTATTCCAGAACCTCGGCGACGGCACGTATTTCCACTCGGGCATTCTGGCGATCCGCCAGGCGGTCGCGGCGAAGGCCACCATCACCTACAAGATTCTCTATAACGACGCGGTCGCCATGACGGGCGGCCAGCCGGTCGACGGCAGCATCTCGGTGCTGCAAATCGCGAAGCAGGTCGAAGCGGAAGGTGTCTCGCGCTTCGTCGTGGTCAGCGACGAGCCCGAGAAATACGACGGCCATCACGGGCTGTTTCCGAAGGGCACGACGTTCCACCATCGTAGCGAACTCGACGCGGTGCAGCGCGTGCTGCGCGATATCGACGGCGTCACCGTGCTGATCTACGACCAGACCTGTGCCGCCGAAAAGCGCCGCCGCCGGAAGAAAGGCGAATTCCCCGATCCGGACAAGCGCCTTTTCATCAACGAGGAAGTCTGCGAAGGCTGCGGCGATTGCGGTGTGCAATCGAACTGCCTGTCGGTTGAGCCGGTTGAGACGGCATTGGGCCGCAAGCGCCGCATCGACCAGTCGTCGTGCAACAAGGATTACTCGTGCGTGAACGGATTCTGCCCGAGCTTCGTGACGATCGAAGGCGGCAAGCTGAAGAAGGCCGCAGGCGTGGCTTTCGATGCGGCCGCGCTAGCCGCGCGCGTCGACGCACTGCCGGTCCCGGCGACGCACCTCGACGCCGCGCCGTACGACATTCTCGTGACGGGCGTCGGCGGTACGGGCGTCGTGACGGTGGGCGCGCTGATCAGCATGGCGGCGCATCTGGAAGGCAAGAGCGCGTCGGTGCTCGACTTCATGGGCTTTGCGCAGAAAGGCGGCTCGGTGCTGTCGTTCGTGCGCTTTGCCGCCCGCGACGAGTGGCTCAACCAGGTGCGCATCGATACGCAGCAGGCCGACGTGCTGCTCGCGTGCGACATGGTGGTCGGCGCGAGTTCCGATGCACTGCAAACGGTACGCCACGGCCGCACGCGTATCGTCCTGAACACACACGCGATTCCGAACGCGACCTTCGTACAGAACCCGGACGCGAACCTGCACGCCGACGCGCTGATCGACAAGATGCGTCACGCCGCGGGCGAGGACCGCATGTCGACCTGCGATGCGCAGGCACTCGCTACGCGCTTCCTCGGCGATACGATCGGCGCGAATATCCTGATGCTCGGTTTTGCATGGCAACTCGGACTCGTGCCGGTGTCGTTTGCCGCGATGATGCGCGCGATCGAACTGAACAACGTCGCGGTGCAGATGAATCAACTGGCGTTTTCGGTGGGCCGTCTTGCGGCTGCCGATCCCGCGGCGCTCGAAGCGCTGTGGCAAGCGCGTCATGCTGCGCAGGAGACCGTGCGCGTCGATACGCTGGATGAACTGATCGCGCATCGCGAGGCGCGCCTCGCGGTGTACGGCGGCGAGCGCTACGTGAAGCGCTATCGCGCGCTGGTGGACGCGGCGCGGCGTGCGGAATCCGGCCTCGGCGATACATCGGGCGAACGTGTGACTCGTGCGGTGGCGACGACTTTCTACCGTCTGCTGGCAGTGAAGGACGAATACGAAGTGGCGCGTCTGCATACGGACGGCGCGTTCCGTGCGTCGCTCGAGGCGCAATTCGAAGGCGTGGCGGGCAAGGATTTCGGCGTGAAGTTCAATCTCGCGCCGCCGACGCTGTCGCGTCCGAAGCACAGCGCGACGCCGGTGAAGAAGACCTTCGGCCAATGGTTGTGGCCGGTGCTCGGCACGATGGCGAAATTCCGCGGGCTGCGCGGCACGATGCTCGATCCGTTCGGCCGCACGCTCGAACGCCGGATGGAACGCGAACTCGCCGACGACTACGAAGCCACGCTGCAACGTGCGTTTGCGAAGCTCGATACAAGCAACGCCGAGGAGATCGCCAGGCTCGCCGACCTGCACGCGCGCGTGCGTGGGTACGGGCACGTGAAGCTGGCGAATCTGGCGGGAGTGAAGCGCAGCGAGCGCGACATGGCAGCACGCCTGAATATCGAAGCGGCGACGGGCCTGGCGGTCAAGCAGGCGCTGGAAGAGGCGAAGGGAGCCGGGACGCTGCGAGGGATTCCGGTGGTGGTGGCGAAGTGAGTGTGTGAATACGCGCGCCGCTGCGGACAGGGTGCGGGGCGGCGTGCGGTTTCTGAAGCGCTGCGGGTGAGGCCTGGTCCGGCTTTCCTAAGCTTGACCGTGCTTCCATGGGTTCAGGAGTGGGTCGCCGGTCGCTGCGAAATCGCCAATGTTGCGCGTAACGACTGTCATGTCATGCGCGAGCGCGGTTGCTGCGATTATCGCCTCACGTTCCGCCCGAGGATCGGGAACGTGCAGCCTCGCACATCGCAGGGCGACAGCTTGATCGAATGCCAGCACACGGTCCTCGAACTGGGGCAAAACCTGACCGTCGAACCAGGCGCGCAAAACAGCGCCCTGCGCGGCGTCTTTGCGTTCCTTCTGCAAGACGCCGAGTTCAAGTTCGAGAACAGTGATGGAGGAAACAAACTGCGCGGACACCGGCTGGGAAGACGCCCACGCAAGAACGTTCGGGTCGGCTCGCCTGGGCACGCGCGGCTCGGAAAGAACGCTGGTGTCGAGCAGGAACATCAGGAAAGGTCTGCCTCGCGATAGAGTCCACCGACACGTGGCGCTTCAAATTCGACTTCAGCCTCGCCATGTTGTGCGAGCGCGTCGGCAAGCGTCGTCATGCCGCCTGCGACTTTGCGATATTCCTCGATGCTCAACAGGACATGCGAAGGCCTGCCACGATCCGTGATAAACACCGGGCCACTGGGAGACGCGTTCTTTGCCTCGCTGGCCGATTGGTTGAACTCCCTGCTGGTCATGGTCAGAACACTCATGGCGCACCCTCCGTCAATCAATGTAGCAGTGTTGCTACATTGATCACTGACCCGCAAGGAAAATCCACTTCCAGAGGATCGAGCAGGTCAAAACCCGCCGCGAGTTGGTCAGTATCTTCCGGGCCTAAGCTTCCAATGGATGCCAGGCCGCATCCAGCAACGCCCTCACCCGCGCAACCTTCTGCGAATCCACCGGCGCAAGCCCATTCCCGCCAACCCGCACGCCTGACCCAAAATGCACCGCCGTAACCCGGGTCGCCTGCACAAACCCGGCCACGGCATCCACCGTCAGCCCGGCGCCGGCCAGCACCGTGCAATGCGAACCTGACGCCTGCTGCACCAACGCGCGAATGGTTTCTTCAGCCTGCAACACTGACGGCTTACCGCCCGAGGTCAGCACATTCTTCACCGCGTCGAAACCAAGCAGTACGTCCAGCGCCTGACGCAGATCGCGCGCCTCATCAAACGCACGATGGAACGTGATCGGAAGCCCATCCGCAGCATCTGCCACCCGCGCCAGCCCCTCACGGTCAATCTCACCCTCAGGCGTCAGCATCCCGATCACCACACCAGGTGCGCCCGCCGCTGCAACCGCCCGCACGTCACGCAGCATCACCGCGTAGTCGTCGGCGTCGAACACGAACGACCGGCCATGCGGACGCACAATCACATTGACGGGAATATCCACCGCATTGACCACCGCTTCGATCAACCCCACGCTGGGCGTCAACCCGCCCTCACCCATCGCGGTGACCAGCTCAAGCCGGTCGGCCCCCGCCTGCGCGGCGAGCCTCGCATCGGCAACAGTGGTAGCGATAACTTCCAGCAGAACAGATGATCGGGACATGGCGGCAGAGCGTCGTCAAAAGCACCATCATCTCAGAACCGCTCTTCGTCCACCCAGTCGATATCGCCGCACAACACGCAGGTCTGCTCCCCGACATGCGTCGCCACTGACAGCGTCACGCACGGCAGCGCCTCGTTGATCGACAGATACGGCCGCGTCACATGCACCCGTTCCGGCGTGTTGATCGCCGCGCGGAAATACGGCCGGCGCAGCCAGTTCGCGCCCTGCGCGTCGGCGAGCGGCAAAAAGCGTGTCTCATGCGCCGCGCGATCGGCGCGCAGCACCACGTTGCGGCCAGCCTGGCGCCCCTTCGCATCCAGCAGAAAGCAACGCGCCGCGTGATCGAGCGCGAGAAAATTCCAGCACACCTCTTCGAGCGGCTCACCGGCAGCAAGCCGTTCGGCCGCCCGTTCGAAGGCACGGATATACGGTGCAAGGCGGCTCGCGTTGCGGCGCTCGCGCGCCTCCGTCAGGGTGCGGTAACGCTCGGTGACTTCGCTGATGCAGGTCACGGCCTGCGCGCTGTCGGCTACGCCCGGGTTCGGCCGGCCAAAGAAAAAGCCCTGCACGAAATCGGCATCGCAGGCGAGCGCCATCTGCGCCTCATGTTCGGTCTCCACGCCTTCAATCAGCACCAGCTTGCCCGCCTCGTGCAACAGGGCGACCAGCCCCGGCAGGATCGTCGCCATGTCGGCACGATGCGCGGCGTGCGACAGCATGATGCGGTCGAGCTTGACGATGTCCGGGTTCAGTTGCCAGATGCGTTCGACATTCGAATGCCCGGCACCGAAATCGTCGAGCGCAATCAGGAAGCCCAGTTCACGAAACTTGCGGACGGCATCCGCGAGACGCTCGAGATCTTCCGCGCGCTGTTCCAGCACTTCGAGCACGATGCGCCGCGGCGGTAAATCGAGCCGCCGCAGGTTGGCGAGCAGCGCGGCGGCGTGGTAAGGATCCGTCAGCGCCCCCGGATGGACGTTCAGGAACAGCCATTCCTTCTCGGCGCCCAGCACCTTGAAGTTTTCCAGATGCAGCGCCTGGGCCAGCCGGTCCACCTGCAGCACGTCGCCTAGCCGCGCCGCCTGGCCGAATACGTCCAGCGGCGACACGGGCCGGTCGAGCGCGTCGTGGGCGCGCAGCAAACCCTCGTAGCCCACCGCGCGCATGTGCGACAAGCTGAAGATCGGCTGAAACACGCTCGTCAGCTCCAGATCCCCATGGCGCGCCGAATAGCGTTCCAGCCCCGAAGTCACGCTGACCTCGAAGCCGTGTGGCGCGGCGGCCGCTCTTTCCTGTTGCGCAATCGTCATGCATTCCTCTCACGCGAGAGCAGGGCCGGTCCGATCGCGAAGGCGAACAACCACGGCGCCAGTTCTCAAAATGTGCGTCATCGACACTCCTTAAGCAAGCTCCATGCGCACGCTGGCGCACGTTCAAGCGAAATTTGCATGCAGCCCTGCACCGACTGAAGCTTCCTGCCTCGCGTCTGGGCGCACGACGCACCGAAACGGTGCGCCGGCGGCGTCCCGGCACACGTGCAAATTGGGGCCATCCAGACGATCCGCTGTCCTTCGCCGCGTCTAAAGCCGACCAGCCGCCGCCTCGGGCTAAACTTCGGCCTTCTGCCTTTTGCGTGTCCGCGCTCCGTCACCCGCAACCCGGCCGACCAGGACATGCCGTCTCTCCTTAAACGAGCCTGATGGAAATTGTCTTTACTGTTCTGATCCTCCTGCTCGCGGTTGCCGTCTCCGGAATCGGCACCCGCGTGCTGCCGTTCAAGCTGCCGCTGCCGCTCGTGCAGATCGCCTTTGGCGCGCTGCTCGCGTGGCCGAGACTGGGCCTGCACGTCACCTTCGATCCGGAAATCTTCATGATGCTCTTCATTCCGCCACTGCTGTTCGCGGACGGATGGCGCATTCCCAAACGCGAACTCTTCATGGCCCGGCGCGCGATCCTGATGCTTGCGCTCGGGCTCGTGCTCATGACGGTGCTGGCAGTCGGCTACTTCGTCCACGCGCTGGTGCCGGCGATCTCGTTGCCGGTCGCCTTCGCACTGGCCGCCGTGCTCTCGCCGACCGATGCGGTCGCACTCTCCGGCATCGCCGGCAAGAACCGGATTCCAGCGAACCTGATGCACATCCTTGAGGGCGAAGCGCTGATGAACGACGCGTCGGGCCTGGTTGCGCTCAAGTTCGCGATTGCCGCCGCGCTGACCGGCGTGTTCTCGCTGCGCGACGCGTCGCTCAGCTTTGTGATCATCGCGTTGGGCGGCCTCTTGACGGGCGCCGCAGTCAGCTGGCTGTTCAGCGTCACGTCAGCGCGCTTTCTGAACCTCACCGAGGACGGCGACCCCGCGCCCGGCGTCGTGATGACGTTGCTGATCCCCTTCGCGGCCTATCTGTTCGCCGAGCACTTCGGCTGGTCGGGCATCCTCGCCGCAGTGGCCGCCGGGATGATGATGAACTACACCAGCATCACGCATGCCGGGCCGGTCGCCGCGCGGGTGCGCGCCAACAGCACGTGGACGATGATCGAATTCGTCTTTAACGGGATGGTGTTCATCCTGCTCGGGCTGCAGTTTCCGCATATCCTCGGCCGCGCGCTGATCGACGCGCACGAGACCGGCAATGAACAGATGGTGCGGCTGATCGGCTATATCGCCGCCGTGGCGGCCGCGCTGTATGCGATGCGCTTCGTCTGGGTATGGCTGCTGCGCTGGTACGCGAGCCGCGGCGCCGCAAAGCAGGGCATGACGAACGCGGTGCCCGGCATCCGTACCGTCACGGTCACGACCGTGGCAGGGGTACGCGGTGCGGTGACGATGGCAGGTATCCTGTCGCTGCCTGAGGCGCTGCCCAACGGGGTTCCGCTGCCGGGGCGCGATCTGGCGATCTTCATCGCCTCGGGCGTGATTCTGGTGTCGCTGCTGGTGGCAGTGGTTGCGCTGCCGCTGCTGCTGCGCGGCTGGCGGCGCGGGCGCGATCCGCATGCCGCCGAGGAGCGGCTCGCCCGCAAGCTCGCCGCGCAGGCGGCGATCCGCGCGATCGACGAACTGCACGAAACGGCCACCGCCGATCTCGACGAGTCGGCGTCGGCCTATGCTGCGGATGTGACGGCGCGCGTGATGGATATCTACCGTCGCCGGCTCGCCGCCCTCGGCGATGAGACCGCGCCGGGCGGACAGGCCCGTCATGCGGAAGCGCTGGAGTTTCAGATGAAGCTGGCCGCCATGCGCGGCGAACGCGCCGTGCTGCTGTCGCTGCGCAATGCGCAAAAGATCAACGACGAGACGCTCAACAAACTGATGCGGGAAGTGGACCTGTCCGAGACGGCGTTGATCACGCGCGGCGTCGCGCGCGCCTGAACGCAGGCGCGCGCTCGCGGCTCGCGGCTCGTTGCTCGTTGCTCGTTGCTCGCTCAGAGCGCCGGTTGCTGTGCCGGCTTGCGGCGCAGCAATGCGTACAGAATGATCGCGCCGAACGTCGCGGTGCCGATGCCACCGAGCGCAAAACCGCCCAGCTTCAGCGAGAAATCGCCCGCGCCCAGTACGAGCGTCACGGCGGCAACAATCAGATTGCGGTTGTCGGAGAAGTCCACCTTGTTGACGACCCAGATGCGCGCGCCGGTCACCGCAATCAGGCCGAACACGACGATCGACACACCGCCCAGCACCGGCCCCGGAATCGTCTGGATCACGGCGCCGAACTTCGGCGAAAAACCGAGCACCACCGCGATCAGCGCAGCGATCACGAACACGAGCGTCGAGTAGATTTTCGTCACCGCCATCACGCCGATGTTTTCCGCGTAGGTCGTGACACCGGTGCCACCGGAAAAGCCGGAGACGATCGTCGCGAGGCCATCGCCGATGAACGCACGGCCAACGTAGCGGTCGAGATTCTGTCCGGTCATCGCACTGACCGCCTTGATGTGTCCGAGATTTTCCGCGACGAGGATCACGGCAATCGGCGCGAGCAGCGTCATGGCCTGCGCGTTGAACGCCGGCGCGGTGAAATGCGGCATGCCGAACCAGGCGGCGTTTGCCACAATCGAGAAGTCGACCGGCTTGCCCATGCCGAGACCGTTCGTGACGATGGCATAGATGACGTACGCGGCGAGCAAACCCACCAGGATCAGCAGCCGTTGCAGCATGCCCCGCGCAAACACCGCGACCGCGGCGACGCACAGCACGGTGACGAGCGCCATCCACGAATCGAAGTTGCTGCCGCTCACGCCCTTCACGGCGATCGGCGCAAGGTTCAGCCCGATCACGCAGACAATCGCACCGGTCACCACCGGCGGCATCAGCGTCTCGATCCATTTCGTGCCGACCGCCGAGACGATCAGCCCGATGATCGCGTACACCACGCCGCACGCGACGATCCCGCCGAGCGCCACCGCAATATTCAGGTTCGGTCCATGCCCGCTGTAGCCGGTCACGGCGATCACGAGCCCGATGAACGAGAAGCTCGAGCCGAGATAGCTCGGCACGCGGCCGCCCACCAACAGGAAGAACAGCAAGGTGCCGATCCCGGACATGAAGATGCACAGGTTCGGATCGAAGCCCATCAGCAGCGGTGCGAGCACGGTCGAGCCGAACATCGCGACCACGTGCTGGATGCCCATGGCGAACATCTTCGGCCAGGCGAGCCGCTCATCGGTATTGACGACGCGGCCTTCAGCGGCGCTTGGCTGCGTGCGCCAGCGGGGAAAGTAGGATTCGGCCATGGCGGGGGTTCTCCTCTATCGGCGTGTTTATCGTGTATGGGGCGCGCCGCGAGACGCGGCGTCCTCTTCGACGCTTGGTTCGATGCGTTGATCAAAGCGTCGATCAAATCACGCGCGAGTGTACGGAGAGCGCCCGGTGCTGACAAGCAGAGTCGTGGACGCGCTGCGGCAAGCTCAGGCCTCGCGCGCCTCGAGCGCGAACACCGCTATCGCCGTCTTCAGTTCATGCGCCTCGCCGGCCATCGACGCCGCCGCGGCCGCCGCCTGCTCGACCAGCGCGGCGTTCTGCTGGGTCACCTCGTCCATCTGCGAGACGGCACGGTTCACCTGTTCGATGCCTGTGCTCTGTTCGTGCGATGCAGCAGAGATTTCACCCATGATGTCGGTGACGCGCTGCACCGCATGCGTCACCTCGGCCATCGTCTGCCCGGCCCGCTCGGCGAGCGCGGCACCGCTGCCGACGCGCGCCGTCGAATTATCGATCAGTTCCTTGATCTCCCTGGCGGACAGCGCGCTGCGCTGCGCGAGCGAACGCACCTCGCCCGCGACCACCGCGAAGCCGCGGCCCTGCTCGCCTGCACGGGCTGCTTCGACGGCCGCGTTGAGCGCCAGAATATTGGTCTGGAAGGCAATGCCCTCGATCACCGCGATGATGTCGGTCATGCGCTTCGAGCCGGCGGCCAGCTCGCGCATCGTCTCGACGACATCGCTCACGAGGCCGCTGCCGCGCGCCGCCACTTCCGACGCACCATGTGCAACGCCGCTCGCCTGCTGCGCGTTGTCGGCATTCTGCCGCACGGTCGCCGTCAACTGCTCCATGCTCGACGCGGTTTCTTCGAGCGAGGCGGCCTGCTCCTCGGTGCGCTGCGAGAGATCGGCGTTGCCGTGGGCGATTTCGCCTGACGCGAGCAGAATCGATTCGCTCGACTGACTGATCTCCGTGACGATACCGGCGAGCCGATCGCGCATATTGCGCAGCGCGAACAGCAGACTATCCGTGTCGTCCGCACGCGTGTCGATGCGCACGCTCAGGTCGCCATCCGCGATGCGATTGGCGATGTGCACCGCGTAGCCAGGCTCGCCGCCGAGTTGCCGCGCAAGGCGCCGCGCGATCAACCACGCGAGCAGCATGCCCACCGCGAGCGCGGCCAGCACCAGCGCCGACAGCACGACGCGCATGTGCCGATAACTCGACGCGGCTTCCTGCTGCGCATCGCTCGCCTGCTGGCGACGGTAGTCGATTGCCAGCACGATCCGGTCGCGCAACGCCTCGCTCGACGCAATCGCGCGCCGCACCA
Organism: Paraburkholderia sp.; assembly: GCA_035948995.1. Lineage (GTDB taxonomy): Bacteria > Pseudomonadota > Gammaproteobacteria > Burkholderiales > Burkholderiaceae > Paraburkholderia. Next base: position 47,716 of record DASZIR010000031.1, read on the forward strand.
GCTCCTTGTTATTGACGCCCGGCGGAATCGGCTCCTCGCCGATCTGCTGATGCACGATGCCTTCCCAGACGACCGATTTGCGCAGCACCTCGTCGAACAATTGCTGGTCAGTGCCGGTGGAGACCGCGACCCGATAGCGCTCGTAGGCGGCGTGCATGCTCTTTAGCGACTGGACGATGTTGCGGTCCAACCGCTGACGGCCTGCTTCGTCCTCCGCGTAACCGAGATTCGCCGCGGCGAGGTCCGCATCGATCTTGTTGCGGTTCGCTTCTTCCATCCAGTAGAGGCCGTCCATATGACGGTTGCTGATTGCGTCCGTCAGGTCATGCATCGACGACAACGTAATCAGACCGGTAGCGCCAACGACCACGCAAAACCCGATCACGATCGCAAATGCCAGCAGCAACCTTTTCAACACTGTCATGCGCTCGAACCACTTCATTTGAGCATCCTCAGCAATTCACGACGGACCTTCGCGCCGAGATGGCGTCGAGGGCGCGCGCCCCTGCGCGTCCAGTCCTTTTACGGCTGCGCGACCCGCGACTTGACGTGCTAATCATGGGAATAAGCGGGACAGGATGTTGAAAGGAAGGCCACGCTGAAGCGCGCGGGGATTGGGAGTTGTCTTATTTATGGGGGAATACCCGCTCGCTACTTCAATGGCTCCGTGCCCCCATGAATTGCGCATGCGACGTTGTCACTCTCCGACTTTCCGCTCACGCCCGCAGCGTGAGCGGTTTTTTTTGTCTGCGTTTTCTTCTATTTTTTCTTCTGTCGTTCGCTGCGGTTCTCTGCGCCTCTCTGCGGATTCGACCTCACGCTTTGGCCGGCCGTCGGGTACCTCTGCCAAGATTAAACGCCGCCGAATGCAGCAGCGGCAAGCCTGGCCGTATGCGCCCGTACGTCGACCGGCCACTGCGCAATCGTCGCTTCGAAACGGGTACGATCGGTTGCATACAGCGCGCGCGTCGCTTCCTCGTAAGCAGGCAAGTTGCCGGCTAGCGCGGTCATGAAGCGGTAGGTGGCTTCCTGCGCATCACGCACGCGGTCCTTGTCGTCGCTGGCAAGACGCGCCGCTTCCACCAGTTTGCGCAGCGCCACCGACGCGCCTCCGGACTGGCTGTTCAACCAGTCCCAGTGACGCGGCAACAAGGTGACCTCGCGCGCTATCACGCCGAGCTTCGGACGGCCGCGGCCGCGCGGCGTGGCGTCATCAGCCGGCCCCGTCTCATCGTCCGTGGCGGCCTCCTTGCCGGCGAGCCTCGCGAGCACGTCGCCCGGCGTGCCGCGCAAATCGAATTCGACCGGCTGACTCGTGACATCGTCGAACACCAGCACTGGCGCCGTTTCGCCACGCTCGATCACCTGCTTCACCGCCAGCGCGACATCCTTCAAGGCGCCCGAGGCGATGCATCGAACGCCTTCGAAGGCGATGCAGGTCGCGGGTTGATTCGGCATCAGAAAACTCCTGGGTCGTTGATTTACACGAATTATACCCGGGTAAAATTCAAGCGCAATATCACCCGGGTAAAATTATGCATAGCATCAAGACAGGAGCCTGGCCGGGACGCCGGCGTGCATCATCTGTCGAACCACAGCGGTTCGCCGGCCCAGCGCCGCGGATCCGTTCTACCCGCTCGGTTGCGGCACCCTCCCCGGGCTGTCGGCGCGTGCCGCAACGGGGTAGCAAAGGATGCGGTTGCGGCCTGCGTCCTTGGCTTCGTAGAGTGCGGTATCGGCGGCATTGACGAATGCCCGGTAGGTGGCGAACGAGTGACTCGCCGTACTGGCGATGCCGACGCTGATGGTCAGCACGTGATGCGCACTCGCCACGTGGCGCAGCTCCAGCGCCTGCACCGCCGCGCGAATCTGCTCGGCGAGCAGCGCTGCGCCGATTTCGTTGGTATCCGGCAGCAACACGGCGAACTCCTCGCCGCCGTAGCGTGCCGCCACATCGGCGGGCCGCCGGACATTGGCGTCGATGCAGCGCGCCACCGCCGTCAGCGCATCGTCGCCGGCCGAGTGACCGTAGAGGTCGTTAAAACCCTTGAAGTTGTCGACATCGATGAGCAGCATCGACAGTGGCCGCCCCGAGCGTTGCATCAGGCACCACTCCTGTTCCGCACGCTCCTCGAACGTGCGGCGATTGTTCAGCCCGGTCAGCCCGTCTGTGCGAGCGAGCACGCGCAAGGCTTCTTCCACCTCGAGACGGCGCCTGAGTTGCTGCGAGAACAGGATGGCCAGTGCGATGATGGCCACGTCGAGTGCGGCGATCAGCGAGCCGATGATCCACGCGCGGTGACGCCATCCGGCATAGATGTCGCGCGTGGAAACGGCGACGTCGAGCAGCAACGGGAAGCCGTCGATATGGCGAAACGCGTACCAGCGCTCCACGCCGTCGATAGCCGCCGTTCCGAAGAAATCGCCGCTGTCCTGCTTGGTGAAGCGTGTGAAGTTCGCCGTGCCGGTCAGATTGATGCCGATGGTTTTCGGATCGTACGGGCGCCGCATCAGCATCGTGCCGTCGGTGAGCATCAATGCCATCGAGCCGCTGTTGCCGAGATTCATTCCCGCGAACAAATGCTGGAAATAGGTCAGCCGCATCGTGCCGACCACCACGCCGGCGAAGCTGCCGTCCGGATGCGAGATGCGCCGGCTAAACGCGATGATCAGCCCGGAGTTGGATATCCGTGACTTGAAAGGACGGCTGACGTACAGGCCGAGATCGGGGGAGTCGCGCTGGACGACGAAGTAGTCGCGATCGGCTGCGTTGAGGTGGCGCGTCGGCACGGACTGCGAATCCAGAACGGCGTTGCCCGCTTCATCCAGCACGAAGATCGAGCCCAGGTCCGTGGCGCTCGCCGAACCGTCGAACAGCACCATCTGACGGATCGCCGGCGGCAATGCCATGACACCCTGCTGTTTCAGCCCTGCGATAACGGCTCGCAGCGACAGGTCGTAGAGTTCAAGGTTGCGCGACACGTCGCGCTGGACCAGCAGCGAAACGTTCATGGCCGAATCCTGCGCGCGCCGCAATGCGTCTTCCCGCATCTGCGCCAGCACCCAGATTGCTATCGCCAGAATCGCACCGGCAAGTGCCAGGCTGATCACAATCACGGCGTTCGGTCGGCGCGTCACCATGTCACGAGCGGGTCCGTAATGCGCGTTGGCCTACGCGCGAGTGATGGGAACTGCAGGGAACGGCGGGGGACTGCGATCACGGCTGAAACCAGAAAGCGCGGCAGGCACAAAACGGAATCCGTCCCGGCGCATGCTCTCTTGAAAGCGGTAGCGTACCAGACGCCGGGGCGAATGGGCCGTCCGGGCAGCCGGTATTCCGCGCGCGAGTAGCCGGAATTGATATCGGTTTACACAGGACCGGCTTTTGATCCATGTCAGATATTTCGGTTTGTTTCGTATTTTTCGTTCGTGCGCGTGCGGATGCCTATACTGGTCAGTAAGCTGCTCAATAAGCTTATGAACAGACGAATGCCGGTGCCTGATGGCCGCATGCGGGGAGCGTTCGCCGCAGGCGCGGCCAAGCTCCCCACGCCTCCGGAGAAAGACGTATGACAGCAAGCGTTGTGGCTGACGAGCCGTCCGCAACCATAGAGTTTGTCACCCGGGCCTATGTGGGCCTGCTGATCGCCGGCTTCGCCTTGATCCCGGCCTATCTGATCGCTTACCTGTACGTCTTCCAGAATCCCGCACTCACCTTCGAAAATCACACCTTCCACGAGATCGCGATTGCGGCCGCCACACTCGAAGGTCTTTTCGTCACCTACGTTTCGTCGCGCTGTTACCTGTCATCCGGCGAGCCGCTGCTGCGCTGGGTTACGCTTGGTTTTCTCGGCTTCGTGCTGATCTACGCATTGCATGGCGCCTTCACCGGCATGGCGCACCACAATATCTGGCTGTTCCTGCTGTACGGCCCGGCGTCGCGGCTGGCGATGTCGATCCTGCTGTTCGTGGCGCTCCTGTCATGGCATGAGCGGCCCGATCCCGTGCCTGTGCGCCGCGACCCGCGTCGCTGGCTCGGCTGGATCGCCGTGTTTTTGCTGATCGACGTGGCGGTGGGGGTGCTGGCTTATTCGCCGGTTGCCGGCAATCTGGCCGTGCGACTGTCCATGGAAGGCGGGGCGCTGGTGTTTTCAACCGTGAACGTCACGGTCATGCTGTTACGGCGAATCCGCTCGCCGCTCATGAAAATATTCGGCATCTCCGTTACGTCGTTCGCGCTGTCGTCGCTCGCGTTCATTCTTGGGCGGCCGTGGAATCACATGTGGTGGCTCGCGCACGCGATCTTCGCCGCGGGCTTCTTTCTGCTGAGCTACGGTGTCGTGCAGGCGTTCCGTACCACGCGCTCGTTCGCCACCATCTACAGCCAGGAAGAACTGATGGCGCGCCTCGCCGAAGAAATGGCCCGCACCGAAAGCGCCTTGCTGGAATTGAAGCGCACCAACCTCAAGCTCGAACATCTCGCCGCTACCGATCCGCTGACAGGCGCAGCTAACCGGCGCCAGTTCATCGAACTGGTCGAAGCCGAGATCGGGCGGGCGAAGCGCGGCGGCGCACCGTTCTCGCTGCTGGCGCTGGACCTCGACCACTTCAAGCGGGTTAACGACTCGTACGGGCATCAGGTCGGCGACGAAATCCTGCGCGGCTTCGTGCAGAAGTGTCTCGATGCGATTCGCCCGTACGATGGCGTCGCCCGGGTGGGCGGCGAGGAGTTTATGGTGCTGCTGCCGCAGGTGGCGCTGACAGTCGCCCAGTCAATCGGCGAGCGGATTCGCGAAGCGATCGCCAACGGCGCGTTCGGGGCGCAGTCGGGGCGAAAGATTCCGCTCACCGTCAGCATCGGCGTGTCCCAGTTCGGCCAGGACGGCGACACGATCGACGAGATCCTGCGCGCCGCGGACGAGCGGCTGTACCGCGCGAAACATCTGGGCCGCAACCGGGTGATCGCCGTTTAGGTAGCGCCGTTTAGGTAGCGCCGTTTAGGTAGCGCCGTTTAGGTAGCGCCGTTTAGGTAGCGCCGTTTAGGTAGCGCCGGGTCGCGGGCTCGCCGGCTCAAGGGTTCAGGGACGCGATGAATCAACCGCGCCCCCTGCGCCCCTCGAACCCTTAACCTACCCGCGGCGTGAGCGGAGGCGCCGCTGGCGGATCCACCTCAGCCCGGCAGATGGCGCGGATATCGGCCGGCTCCAGCACCGCCTTGCCCGGGCGGTGCCGGGCTACCGCCAGCATGGCCCTGCCGATATCTTCGGTCGTCAGGATCCGGTTCGGCATCAACACGCGAAGCAACTGCAGCAGCGGTTTGGCGGCCGGATAAAACAGCCGGTACAACCGGGTCTTCGACTGGATACCGTGCAACGGCTGGATCACGCCGGGACGAAACAGATAGACCGCTCTGAACGGCAGCAGCTTCAGCGCATTCTCGGTCCTGCCTTTCACGCGCGCCCACATGCTGTGTCCCTGTTCGCTGCTGTCGGTGCCCGTTCCCGAGACATACACAAAGACCATCTGCGGATTGAGGCGCGCGAGCGTGCGTGCAGCCGCGAGCGTCAAGTCGTAGGTCAGACGCGTATAGTCCGCCTCCTTCATGCCGACTGACGACACGCCCAGGCAGAAGAAGCAGGCATCGAAGCCCTGCAACGACGCTTCGATCGCTTGGTAGTCCATCATGTCCTGATGGATGATTTCGTGCAGGCGCGGATCCAGCTGACCGGTGGATGAGCGGCCAACCGTCTGCACGAAATCGACGTCCTGCGCGCGCAGGCATTCGCGCAGCACGCCCTGTCCCACCATCCCGGTGGCGCCAAATAACAAGACTCTCATGACACGTGCTCCAGCTTTGCGCGCGGCCAACGCAGGTTGGTCAGCGCTTCGGACACCTCCCACAGGCGTGCGGCGACCGCTTTGTCTTGCGCCCGCGGCGCGATTGCAGCCACGCCCGCAGCGCCTTTCAGTTCGAACCAACCCATCGGTCCATAGTAGCCCCCGGGCAGCGCTTCCGGTGCCGTGGCGGCAAGCAGGGTGGGCAGTGCGCCATCCGCTGCGGACTGGCTCATCATGGGCTGAACCGTCCAGCGGCCGAACCTTTGCATCGCGGAGTGCTCACCCGGTCCATTGGCGATCAGGTCCGTGCGCGCGAAGCCGGGGTGAGCCGCATTGCTCATGAGTCCCCAGCCATACGCATCGCTGCGGCGTTGCAGTTCGAGCGCGAACATCAGCATCGCCAGCTTCGATTGCGCGTAGGCGGGCCAGGGGTCGTAGCGGCGCGCCCATTGCAGGTCGTCGAAATGGATCGCCGCGCGCAGCTTGTGGGCAAGGCTGCTCAGATTGACGACGCGCGGCCGACGGCCATTGCGCAACAAGGGCAGTAGCTGCCCGGTCAAGGCAAAGTGGCCCAGATAGTTGGTACCGAACTGCAATTCGAAACCGTCCGCTGTCGTTTTGCGAGCGGGTGGCGTCATCACGCCGGCGTTGTTCACCAGCAGGTCGAGCGCAGCATGCGCGTGCGCAAGGCGTTCGGCGAACTCGCGCACCGACGCGAGGCTCGCCAGGTCGAGGTGCTCGTAACGGATCACGGCGGCCGGATGTTGCGCGCGGATCGCCGCGAGCGCCGCGTTCCCCTTCTGAAGGTTGCGGCCAGTCAGCACGACATTCGCGCCGGCCGCGGCCAGCGCGAGCGCAGTCTCGAAGCCCAGGCCGCCGGTCGCGCCCGTGATGACCGCGAGCCGCCCGGCCTGCGGTGGCATGTCGTCGATGCTCCAGTGAGCCATATCGCCCCTCGTTATGATTGCGGGAAGGCGGCAAGCGCTTGCGGCGCGGCGAAGTCCGTCGCGAGACTCACCTGGCGCCACGCTTCGCCGCTCGCCGCGCGTGCCTTGTCGGCCTCGCCTGCGTAGTGGAGCGCGTCGCTGCCGAGCAGCAAATGCACCGGCGGGTGCTCGTGATACGCAAGCTTCAGTATGACCTGCGCCACTTTCTCGGGGTCGCCGGTCTCGTTGCCGACATACTGGCCCAACATGTCGACGATCGCGCCTACAGACGAAGCATAGTCCGCCAGCAACTCGGGGACGGCGCCGTTGGCCTCGACGCCCCACTCCGTCTTCATGCCACCCGGCTCGAGCGCGGTGACCTTGATGCCGAGCGGCGCCAATTCCTGGCTCAGCACTTCGGTGAAACCGCCGACCGCCCATTTGGCCGACTGATAGGCGCTCAGGCCCGGTATGCCCACGCGGCCGCCCACCGACGAAATCTGGATGATGTGCCCGCTGCGCTGCTCGCGCAGGATGGGCAAAGCTGCGCGGGTCACGTTGACGACGCCGAAGAAGTTGGTGTCGATCTGCGCGCGGAAATCATCCTCGCTCGCCTGCTCGAACGGCGCCAGATGACCGAAGCCGGCGTTGTTGACGACCACATCGAGCCGTCCGAAAGCGTCGAGCGTTGCTTGAACGGCCGCACGGGCGGCGGCGGAATCCGTGACATCGAGCGCCACGGCGCGCACCTGGTCGCCGTATTGCTCGACCAGGTCCGCCAACTGGCGCGGATCGCGTGCGGTCGCGACGACGCGCTCCCCGGCCGCCAGCGCCGCTACAACAATCTTGCGCCCGAGTCCGCGTGCGCTACCGGTAACCAGCCAGACCTTTGCCATGATGTACTCCTTCCATTTAGATGAGCATGTAATCACTCATTAACCGCACAAAAAAAGCCGTCAGGTTTTGGCGACGGCTCGCCAGAACGCCTCGAATCCGGCGTCGCGATATCGCTCGGCCCGAGCGGTATCGCGCTCCATGAAGTCCATCGTGGTCTCCGCCAGCGCCCCCATGATTGCCGCTACGAAGGCCGTCGGATGATCGCGCAACACGCCGCTGGCAATGCTCGCCTGCATCATCGTGTTGACGTCGGCGAACGCCTGCATGCCTGCCGCCCGGGTCTGCTCGGTCAGACGGTCGGAAACCGTGAGTTGCGCCATGGCCCGTCGCTTTTGCGGGTGGGCCACGCCCCAGTCGACGTATTTGTGCCAGACATGACGCGCGCGATTCTGGATGCTCTCCGTTTTCGGGTAAGCCGCCATCATCATTTCCCGCATATCCGACTTGATGTTCAGGTACAGCTCGTTCAGCAACTCGTCCTTGTTTTCGAAGTAGGTGAAGAGCGTGCCCTCCGCCACCCCGGCGACCTTGGCGATCCTTGCTGTGGGCGCGCCCAGCCCCTGCCCGGCGATCACCTGGGTCGCTGCGGCAAGGATTGCGTTGCGCTTGTCTTCGCTTTTTGGACGGGCCATGCCAGTTTCGGATTCGATGCTATTAATGAGTGACCACTCAATCATAACGACGCGGCGCAGCTTGTTCAAGTGAAATCTGCGATGGTGGAAAGGCGCGGCAAGCACGGGCGAGGAGACGGGATATGAGGGACGTGTTGCGGTTGTCCCTCTCGCGCACAGGCGAAATTCAGCAGGCTGGGCGAGCGTCGAGCAATCGTGAAGCGCGCTCCTCCATCGTTAATATTTAGGTATGCATCATAAAATAGTGGCGCATCAAAACTGCTCGAAAACAAGTCCAACGCGTTCGTTTTGAATAGCGTTTGACCCTCGTTTCACGTGCATGGGTATTTTTCCGCACCGGCACAGATTCATTATTCATACGTTACATATCGTTACGCCTTTTATGCAGACCTAATGATTTTCGTTCGGTAGCATTCACCCGGTAAAAACGATCCACCGCCGGGACTTCGGCAAGTTCGATTGCGCGGCATGCCGCGCAATCAGGTTTATCCCGAACTGACCGATGAGTTTCGGCGTGGATTTACCAGCGCAAAACATCCAGCCTCGCGCGGGATGTGCCGGCGCCGCTCATGCGGCCCGGCCTCGATCATTCGCACGGATGCCTATCAGGCAGAAGTGCGGCGCGCTGGATCGTCCGGGCACCCCCACGTCCCGTACAGCCAAACTCTCTTGGCAGCGTTCGCACGAGGCTCGAGCCTTGGCATCGCGTGCCTGACGTCAAACCCCAATATTCAGTCCGCGTAGCGACGCGCCTGCAATAACGCCGTCGGACGAATATTCATACTTTTGCACCTCATCGATGAAATTCCATTCGGTACTGCTCTCCTCATTGTTACTGGCACTAGCGGGCTGCGGCGGTGGAGGTTCCAGCGGTGGCAGCGCCACTACCACCAGTGGAAGCAGCTCGACGGGCACCGGCACGGCCGGCACCAGCAGCGGCAACGCAACCATGGCGGCTCTCGCGAGCGCAGGCGAGACAATGACCTGCCAATCCCCCACGACCTCGAGCGCGGCCGCCGGCAGCGCGCTGATCTCTGCCGACACGCCGAGCGCCGACGCCACGCGCATGTTTGCGTCGGGCAGTACGTTCCAGTTGGCCTACACCACGAACGCGCCGTCCGCGGACAAGCTGAACTGGACCGTTAGCAACCAGCTCGGCAACGTTGCGGCAAGTGGCAGCTTTCCGGTAGCGAGCGGTCCGGTGACCACCACGCTCAGTTGCACGTCGACGCTCGCGGGTTATTTCGCGGCCTCGGCCACGCTGGCGGCAAACGGCGGCGCATTGCCTTCGGCCGGCACCCGTCCGAGCGGCATCGCCACCTTCGGCGTGCTGCCCAATCTGTCCAGCGTCGTGCCAGCCGTGACGTATGCCCATCAGGACGAGCACCGCTTCGGCATGCAGGGCGAGAACGACAACGGGCCATTGCTCGCCGACCTCGGCATTTCATCGACGATCGACAACCGGCAGCTTTCGGCGATGGAGCCTAACGGCGCGAATACCTTCAATCCGTCCGCGAACAACCTCGATCCGTTCTACACCTCGGGCAAGGTCATGCGCCTGATCCGTCTCGACGGCATTCCCGCATGGGCAAGTTCAAGCGGCGCGTTCCAGGACGACACCAATCCGCCGACCAGCCTGTCGTACTACCAGGGCTACATGAGCCGGGTGGGGACCGAATCCAGTACGATTCGCACAACGTATTTCCCAACGCAGTCGAACAATTACTACCAGGTGACCTGGGAGCCGAACGAGTTCTGGAACGACACGGACGCCAACTTCGTCGCGCTGTATCAATCCGTGTATCAAGGCATCCACTCCACCGACCCGCATGCGGTCGTAATGGGGCCGACCGACGCGTTCCCGTCCCTGACCACCACGCGTCTGAAGCGCATCGCCTCGCTGGGCTTTGGAAAATACATCGACGGTATTTCGACGCACGGCTATTACGATGCGGGCACCTCGCCTTCGCATCCGCCTGAGCGCCTTGCCACGGATCCGAATGCGGCGAATGCCGCCAACGCGTTGATGAACGAGATCCGCCTGCTGCGCACGGAAATGGTGACCGACTATCGCTCCGGCATGAAGCTGTTCCAGACCGAGGTGGGCATCAGTTATGACCTCGGCAGCTCGTACGGCCCGAACTATCCGACGGCAAACGTGTTGTTCGCTCAGGCCGCAGTGGTCGCGCGCACCCATATCATCATGCTCGGCGAAGGCGTGGACCAGACCTACGTGTTCTACGGCGCGGACTATCCGAGCGACGTCGGCTACGGCACGTTCTTCGATCTCGCCGATGCGCAAGGCGCGTTCGGCGCCACGAACATCAGCCCCAAGCCGGCCGCGATGGCAGTCAGCGCCCTCACGCACGTGCTCGACGGCACCAACACGCTCGGGCCCGTGAACGGCACGCCTTCCGGCGTCTACGCCTATGCGTTCCAGCAACTCGGCAACGGCGCGGTGATCACCGCCCTGTGGACCCACAACAACAACGTGTGGAGCGCGAGCACGGGCTTCAGCTCGACCTACAGCGTGCCGTATAGCCTCGCCGTGGATGCGCCGGGGACGAGCGGCACCGTGAAGGTCATCGACATGATGGGTAATCCGCTGACGATGAATTACACCAACGGCACACTGACGATTAACCTCACTGAAGCACCCGTGTACGTGGTGTCGAACAACGCGACTGTTGCCAAGGCGAACGTGACGACGCCCACCGGGTATGTTGCGAACTGAGTGTGATGACGCTGCCCCGTCCTCCCGGGGTGGCTCAGCAAAACCCAAAAAATGTTGCGCTGCGCAACGATGAGAGCAAGCGGGCGCCGCCGCGCTGCGGAGCATGACGGTGATGCGCGCGCAGCCGGGTGGGGCTGGTGGATCAGTTCGTATGAATCGATCGCTCAGCAGGGGCTGGGGCCGCGCCTCGCCGCGCATACTCGATTGCTTCGATGAGGACGTTGGCGATCTCAGCTACCCGGTCCCGCGTAATACGAATTTCCACCCATTCGCGCATCGGTGCTCGTCCGTACGGCTGAAATGCGATGGCGCGGCCCGCGTCGACCAGCATGGCGGCACGAGGCGCCGGAAGCTTGATGCCAATCCCGCTGCCGTACACGCAAAATGCCATCTGGGCGCCGACAAACGTGGCAGGGCAGCCGAACATCGTCCCTTCACGCACCGCAGGGTCGAGGGCCTCGACCTGGGCGAAGGCCACTTCAAACAAACCCAGGTCATGCAAGAGTCTGGGGACAGTCTTCATGGTTGTTCTCCTGAAGCGGACTCGCGCGAACGGCGGACGTTACCCACCGGCCGATGTTTCGCCGGTCCCAAGCACTTCATATTCAACGGGACTGCGGGTATAGAAGAGCCGCACGCCACCTTGTCGCAGGGTATCGAGCAGCGCGTCGATGCGCGCATCGTCTGAAGCCACCGTCACCATGACGGGCTGGTCAACCAGTTCGAAAAAGCGCGCCGCGTGGTACTTGCCGTGCGCGTCGATGCTTTCGCTTACGCCGATGACGGTCGCCCCCTCGATACCCACCCTTATCGTCTCGCCAAGTATCCACTCGACGACCGTCTTGTGACTCTTGCGATGGCTCTGATTGTCGGCGAACACCGTCAACTGACTGCCTTTCATGGGGACCTCCGTCTGGTCCACGAACCAAACCGGGATCATCTGTGCGCGCAAGGGCCGTCCCTGCGATCGGTGCTCCTCGCGATGAGCGCAGGTTAGCTCGTGATCCTGATGATAAGCATAGGAAATCGGATCAGCGCTGTGGGCAAATCTGCTTGCTGCTCTGCATCATCCGCATGTGGCATAGGTGCCGCCCAGAAAAAATTGCCCTCTTCGTGCCGGTCGTCACGGTGGCCAGTTATCCGAAGTCAGGCGGTGCCAGACTCAAGATTGCGGCACGGGTGCGCAGCCCGGACGCGCTGCTTGCCGGCGATGATCTGCGTAGTCACGCGCGGGCGGCGTTGATGCAGGCTGGGCGTGCGGTTGCGGCGTAGTGAGGTGAGTGTTGGCGCTTGATGAAAGTCGCGGCGGCCACCCTTGATTCGTAACCTAGCGAAATTGGGATTTTTCTTTTATTTGATTCATCTTGCGGTAGTTCAATCTGGCGCTGTGTACCAATCTGGCTGAGCAGGGACATCCGACCATGGGCGACAAAAAACCCCGCGAAGCGCAGCTTGGCGAGGTTTTTTGACGACGTTTAAACAGCCACGAATTCTTGTTGGGAGGAGGAGGATCGAACTCCCGACCTTCGCATTGCGAATGTAAAAATCTCATCAGTAAATTCGGGGCTTCTGGCGTTTATCCCGATTATTTGCCACAATCTTGCCACACTCCGTTCGAGCAAGCACCGAGAAATGCCGACTATCCGAAAGCGAGCGCAGTACCAATGGGAGGCGCAGGTACGCCGGCGCGGCTACCCAGCGCAGAGCAAGACCTTCACTACCAAGGCAGAGGCGGAAGCCTGGGCCAACATGATCGAATCGGAAATGTCGCGCGGTGTATGGGTCAGCCGCAGTGAAGCCGAGGCGACCACGCTCTATGAGGCGCTGAAACGGTACGAGAACGAAGTCTCGCTGTTAAAGAAGGGAGCGGCGCAGGAGTTTTCCGTCATCAAGACCTGCAAGGCGGTTGACCTAGCAAAGCGGCCGCTAGCCACGATCCGCAGCGCAGACATAGCGAAGCTCCGCGACGAATGGCTCAAGGATTACAAGCCCGCGACAGTCCTGCGCCGCTTGGCGGTCTTGTCCCATGTGTTCAATATCGCACGTAAAGAATGGGGCATGGAAAGCCTTTCGAATCCGGTCGAGCTGGTGCGCAAACCGCAGCCGAATAACGCTCGCACCCGTCGCATTGCGGCTCGCGACGCACCTGCCGGTAAGCCAAGCGGGGACGAGCCCGAGTCAGAGCGCGGCGCAAAGGACG
>DASZIR010000032.1:0-3151 GCA_035948995.1 Paraburkholderia sp.
GCCTGATGACCATAGCGTGTCGGTACCACCCCTTCCCATCCCGAACAGGACCGTGAAACGACTCCACGCCGATGATAGTGCGGATTCCCGTGTGAAAGTAGGTAATCGTCAGGCTCCCCTGCAAGACCAGAAACCCCACCCGAAACGGTGGGGTTTTTGCGTTTACGGCCGTTAATGCGCCGCAGGGCAGCGCCCGCACCAGACCACCCGGCACGAACCCCCCACCCGCGGCCAGACACCGCCGCCGCACCGGCCGGGCCGCCGTCCTGCCCACCTCCCACGCCCCCGGCGACCGGATCAACCCCGCGATCCTGCCCATCTTCACAGCGCCAGCAGCATCGCCCCGCATGCTCTCGGTGACAGTTGCTGAACACCGCTATACCTCATGACGTGATCGTTAGACGATTGAGCGCCCATCATGCGAGACCTATAAACCAGTCGCGCATTTCTGGCCGGCTTCGCGTGCCCACTACAAAAATCCAATCTCCTGGCGCCGCTCCCCACGCTGGGTTCCCGTCGCCGCAACGTAAAAGTGCCAGTTCACGAGCAACAATTTGCGTGTAGGATACTGTATAAACATACAGGTTTTTCCCGCGCTCAATGCCAGCCACCGCTATCAGTGCCGAAGAGATTCACCCGTCGCTCTGGCGAGCCTCGCAACTCGCCCGTGGGCGAGGGCGCACGGTCGATACAGGCTATCCAGTGCTGTCGACGGAGTTGCCGGGTGGCGGCTGGCCAGTCGGTGCTTTGATCGATTTGCTGGTCCAGCAGCCTGGTGTCGGCGAAATGCGGCTCTTGCGCCCCGCGCTCAGTGCGTTGGCCGGGCAGCCGGTCGCGCTGGTCCAGCCGCCGCACATCCCGGACGGGCTGGGGCTGGGATATATCGGGTTGTCGCTCGATCGTCTGTTGCAAATCAAGACACCGAAATCCGCTGATGCCCTATGGTCGGCCGAGCAGATTCTGCGCGCCGGCAGTTGTGGTGCGTTAATCCTGTGGGCGCAATACGCACAGCCGTCATCGCTGCGGCGTCTGCATCTGGCCGCGCAGTCATCCGAGACGCTGTTCATCATGGTCCGGCCACTCACTGCGGCCCAGGATTCATCGCCGGCTTTACTGCGGTTGGCGCTACAACCGGCCGCGGAAGGCCTGATGGTTAATATCGTGAAACGACGAGGTCCAACACGCGCGGAACCTCTGTCGATTTCTCTCCAACCCACTCCAGTTTTGTTTTCCCGTCATGCGCGTCTTTCTCGCCGTTCACTTGCCGAAGTTGCCCCTCGAAGTCTTCCGGCCGAGGTGGCTGCCTGAGCCGGCGCACGGCAGTGCCGTGCTCGAGAAGGACAAGGTGGTGATCGCTGACAGCGCGGCGCGCGAGGCCGGGGTGCAGCTTGGCATGAAGCGCGGCGGGGTCCTGACGCTGTCGCCGGAAACCGCCATGTACGAGCGCGACGTCGCACGCGAAGCTGCTGCGCAACGAGAAGTCGGTATGTCGCTGATGAAGTTTTCCCCTGATGTCGCGATGCTCGATGAGGCAACGGTCATCGTTGAAGTCGGCGCGAGTTTGCGGCTCTTCGGCGGCCTGCTGTCGCTTTGCAGGCAGGCGAAGACGATTCTCGACACGCTCGGGTTGACCGCACGCATCAGCGCAGCGCCTACCGGGCAGGGCGCATGGCTGCTGGCGAAGCATGGAAGGGGGGCAGGTGCGCAACGAGTATTGCAGCTCGCCTCGCTCGAACGTGTGCTGTCGCCGCTGCCGATGCTCGCGGTGCCCGAGATCCGTCCATTCGCCGACTGGTTCATCGGCCTCGGCTGCGAGACGATCGCTGACGTACGCCGCCTGCCTCGCGCCGGGTTGCAGCGCCGTTGCGGCGAACATCTGCTGGATTCGCTGGATCGTGCCTTCGGCACAGCACCGGAACTGTTCGACTGGCTCGAGTTACCGCCCACTTTTTCCGCGCGCATCGAATTACCCGACCGGCTCGAACATGCGGAGGGTGCGGTGTTTGCCGCGCATCGCTTGATCGTGCAGCTCTGCGGCTGGCTGTGCGCGAAGCAACTGGCGGTATCCGCGATCACGCTGTCTATCGAACATGAACGAGGCAGGCAGGCGCTCCCGCCAACGCTGATCGACATCGCGCTCGGTGAACCGGCATGGCGCGAAGATCATCTGCTGCGTCTCTTGAAAGAGCGGCTGCATCGCGTGGAACTCGCGGCGCCGGCCATCGCGTTGCGGCTCGACGCATCGAAGGTCGAATCAGCCGCGCCGGATACGGCCAGCCTGTTTCCAGAGCCGGGCGGCTCGCCGGAAGACCACGCGCGTCTGATCGAATTGCTGATTGCGCGCCTTGGCGACGAAAACGTACTGCGTCCTGCGCCGACCGCGGATTACCGGCCGGAAGTCGCGAACCGCTGGGTGCCGGTCAGTCAGGTGGTGCAGAAGACCGCGCTTCCTGCAGATCTGCCGCGACCGACATGGATGCTGGCCACGCCCGTGCGTCTGTTGATGCGGCAGCATCGACCGTTCTATGGCTCGCCGCTGCGGATCATGTCGCCGGCTGAGCGTATCGAAGCCGGCTGGTTCGACGGCGAACTCGTTACGCGCGACTACTTTGTCGCGCAAGCCGACGACCGCAGTTGCTACTGGATTTACCGCGAGCGTGTCAGCAGTCGCGATGCCGAAGAAGAGCAACGCTGGTTTCTTCACGGCCTGTTTGGATGACGCGCGATGGACTCGACCTTCACTGCGCTACCGGCGTATGCCGAGCTATTCTGCTTTTCCAACTTCACGTTCCTGCACGGCGCGTCGCATGCAGAGGAACTCGCCCAGCGTGCCGCGCAACTGGGTTACGCGGGGCTGGCCATGACCGACGAATGCTCGCTCGCGGGCGTCGTGCGTGCTCATGTCGCGGCGAAACAAGTGGGGTTGCCGCTGGTTATTGGCTCGTATTTTCAGTTGCGCAATGCCGATGGCTCGCCCGCGTTCGGATTGATTTTGCTTGCCCAGAATCGGGAGGGATACGGCAACCTGTGCGAACTGATTACGCTTGCGCGAACCCGCGCGCCGAAGGGCGAATACCGGCTGACGCCACAGGACCTGTCACGGCCGGATCGCGATAACGCGCATCTGCGCGGCATGCCTGATTGCCTCGCG
>DASZIR010000033.1:0-3829 GCA_035948995.1 Paraburkholderia sp.
GCACGGCTTTCCCCGCGGGTACCTGATGCGTAACAGGCAAGTCAACGGGTTCCAGACCGGCGACCTCGTCATGGCCACCGTCCCGTCCGGCAAAAAGGCCGGTATCCACGTCGGCCGCGTGGCGGTTCGCGCCACCGGCAGATTCAACATCCAGACCGGTTCCAGTGTCGTGCAGGGCATCAGCCATCGGCACTGCCGTGTTCTTCAGCGCAACGACGGATACGGCTATTTCCTTCAACCCACGGATAGCATTGACAAAGGACAAGCGGGCAAAGGCCGTGCTTCGCACGGGCGCTATCCCTCCTCGCCGTGAACGACGAGGTTTCCCGCGCATTCGGATGAAGGACGCCAAACGCCCGTTACGCTCGGCTCAATGGTTCGGCCCGGCCGACAAGAACGGCTTCATGTACCGCAGCTGGATGAAGAATCAGGGCATTCCGGATCACGAGTTTCAAGGCAAACCGATTATCGGCATCTGCAATACCTGGTCCGAGTTGACGCCGTGCAATTCGCATTTCCGCAAGCTCGCTGAGCACGTCAAGCGCGGCGTGCTGGAAGCCGGCGGTTTTCCAGTGGAATTCCCGGTGTTCTCCAACGGCGAATCGAATTTACGCCCTACTGCGATGTTCACCCGCAATCTCGCGAGCATGGATGTCGAGGAATCGATCCGCGGCAATCCCATTGATGCCGTCGTGCTGCTGGTGGGCTGCGACAAGACCACCCCTGCCCTGCTGATGGGCGCGGCAAGCTGCGACGTGCCGGCCATCGCCGTGAGCGGCGGCCCGATGCTCAATGGCAAGCATCAAGGCCGCGACATTGGCTCCGGCACAATAGTCTGGCAATTGAGCGAGCAGGTGAAGGCGGGCAAGATCTCGCTGCACGACTTCATGTCAGCCGAAGCGGGCATGTCGCGCTCGGCGGGCACCTGCAATACGATGGGCACCGCCTCGACGATGGCGTGCATGGCGGAGGCGCTCGGCGTCACGTTGCCGCATAACGCCGCCATCCCCGCGGTGGACTCGCGCCGCTATGTGCTCGCCCACCTGTCGGGCATGCGCATCGTCGAGATGGCGCTCGAGGACCTGCGCCTGTCGAAGCTGCTGACGCGCGAAGCTTTCGAAAACGCGATCCGCGTGAATGCGGCGATCGGCGGCTCGACCAATGCGGCGATCCATCTGAAGGCGATTGCGGGACGCATCGGCGTGAACCTCGAGCTCGACGACTGGACACGCATCGGCCGCGGCACGCCCACCGTGGTCGATCTGCAGCCGTCAGGACGCTTTCTGATGGAAGAGTTCTATTACGCCGGCGGCTTGCCTGCCGTCGTGCGGCGCCTCGGCGAGGCCAACCTGCTGCCGCATCCTGCCGCGTTGACCGCAAACGGTCACACGCTATGGGACAACTGCAAGGACGCGCCGCTTTATAACGACGAAGTGATCCGTCCGCTCGACAAGCCGCTCGTCGCCGACGGCGGACTGTGCGTGCTGCGCGGCAACCTCGCGCCGAATGGGGCCGTGCTCAAGCCGTCTGCATCGACGCCCGAGTTGCTTCAGCATCGCGGCCGCGCGGTCGTGTTCGAGAATCTCGAAGACTACAAGGCGCGCATTGCCGCCCCCGATCTCAATGTCACAGCCGATTCGGTGCTGGTGCTGAAGAACTGCGGCCCGAAGGGTTACCCCGGCATGGCCGAAGTGGGCAACATGGGGTTGCCGCCGAAACTGCTGGCCCAAGGGGTGACGGATATGGTGCGCCTGTCCGATGCACGGATGAGCGGCACGGCCTACGGCACGGTGGTGCTGCACATCGCCCCTGAAGCACGCGCAGGCGGTCCGCTAGCCGTGGTGCGCGACGGCGACTGGATCGAGATGGACTGCCACGCAGGACGCCTGCATCTGGATATCAGCGACGCCGAACTGGCGGCGCGCCTCGCGCAATGGCAACAGGTCCAGCAACAGGCGCCCGCCGATGCAAGCGGTTACCGGCATCTCTACGTCGAACACGTGTTGCAGGCCGATCAGGGCTGCGACTTCGACTTCCTGGTTGGTTGCCGCGGCTCGGAGGTGCCGCGACATTCGCACTGACCTGAGGCGACACGTCGCGAGAGCCGTCACGCGGCCGAGCTTAGGCCGGGTGGCCGCGACCGACTTCGAGAATACTCTCGGCGTCCGCGCTGGCGTTTTCGAGCTGGACCAGACTGGCCTGGCGCGCACCGAGCGGGTCGCGGCTCTGGATGGCGGTGAGGATCGCCTTGTGACGCGGCAATGACAGCGCGTGCGTGTCGGGATGGCGGCTCGTCAGCTTGATCGATTCCGACAGCGCAAGCGACAGCATATTGCCGATATGTGCGAGCAGATCGTTGTGGGTGGCCGCCATGATGGCGCGATGGAACTCGAGGTCGGGCTCCAGCAGCGCGCTGGCGGTTTGCGCGTGCTCCATGCGGTCGTAGGCCGAGGCGATGCGGGCCAGATCCTCGCTCGTTGCGGACGTCGCGGCAAGCGCGGCTGCGGCAGGTTCAATAACGCGGCGCACGGTCAACAGCGAGCGGAAGAAGTCCCCTTCCGGCACACTGCTAAGCGTCCAGTACAAGACGTCGGGGTCGAGCATGTGCCAGTCTTCACGCGGCCGCACGACACTGCCCACGCGCGGCTTCGACACCACCAGTCCCTTTGCCACCAGCACGCGCGTCGCCTCGCGCAGCACCGGGCGGCTCACGCCATAGCGCTCGCACAGGTCCGCTTCAGCAGGCAGGCGCTGGCCTGGTTGAACCTTGCCGCTGACGATATCCATGCCGAGCTCCTGCACGATCCGCCCGTGCAGGCTCTTGCGCTGTTGCAGATGACGATAGTCCATATCAAGAGATCGCGGCTCGTGCACGCTTCAGTTCTGACGCGACCGATGCAGCGCGTGAGACAACCCGTGCTTCGTTGCCGCGGCGCATCCTGTGTCGGCTCTGTTAGGCGTATGGGTGCGCGTTCAAGCATAACACGCGATATCCGGCCGGAATGGATGCCCTTGCCAGTTCGGGCGATCCGCGTTGTGCGGTAAGCGGTGACTGCCGAACGTGTCGGGATGCTAAGCGTTCAAACGGGCTCGCCGTGAATCGCTCGCGGCGCGCGTTACGTCAGATCATTTCTCGCAGGGCAGCATGCAGTCGCGTGCCGCGCTGCATGCTGGCATGGGTTTCAACCCCTCACTTGATCAGCGCACCACGCTCGCTCAGTAGCTGACGCAGAACGCTTCGATGGCAGCGGCTTTCGTCTTCGCAGTAGCACCCGACGGAGAAATCCGTCGTCTTCGACAAGGCGGCCAGCAAGTCCAGCACCTTGCTGGTATCGCTATCGTTCATCTGTGCCCGGAAGCTGCGCACAAAGCCATTCCAATCCGCCTGGCTTGCCGCCGCCTTGGCTTGCGCCATGAGCGGCGGGCTAGGCGACAGATTGGGCAGCCAGACATCGTAGTAGTCGCGCGTGGCGAACTCCGCCTTGGGCACGCCACGCGGCGGCCGCCGCACGGCGCCGATGCGCAGCCCCTCGCCCTCCGCCCGCTTTGAGCCAAGCTGAACGATCCTGATGGCCATGTGTTTTGTCTCCCATGATTGAGCGGCTGGTGGTAGGCAACCTCGCACTACGCTTCCTTAAGCTGAAGTCCTCGAAAAAGGTGTGCAGAAGTTTATTCGATGCCGCGGTGGCATTGCTACGGTTTAGGTCAAGTCAATGAGTGGCGCGCTTACCAGGAGCCACCCAATACACCGCAGCGTTCCGGCCCGCTTAAGGGTCGAGATGTGGTCGAGAATATTCGACCACCTTAAGCATAGCGAATCCACTTCCTA
>DASZIR010000034.1:0-25814 GCA_035948995.1 Paraburkholderia sp.
GCACGCCCTGTGCGAGCAGCCAGTCGCGCAACGCGTGCAGCTGCGAGGTCACGGTGCCGAACACTTCCGGCCGGTTGCCGCCCACCGAAACATGCATGTGTTCGCTGCCGACGTCGACGAACGCGGCTAGCGGATCGAGCAGGGGGAGTGTCTGTAACATGAGGAACCTCCGCATTGGGGCATCACAATGCGCGCGGTGGCCCTGGCCCGGTCACGTCAGGGGAAAAACAAATCTTTCCAGCGGGAAGCCGTGCTCACCAGAATGTGCGACTGATCGCGACCGGAGCTATTCTCTCCAGCGGGCAATCCGCCAGTGACCGGATGCACCAGAGGAAACTCAGCGACGCTGCCAGGAACCGCCACGCGTTATCTGACGATAGACGATCCCCGGTTCATGGTCCGTGTGCGGTTTTTGCAGAAACTGGAGGCTTTCCATGAATGGGGAGGATTGCCGGCTTACTTGTTCAAATGCTCCAGGAGGGCCCAGGGCTTTGGAGCCTCGACGTCGGCCGCTTCCTTTCACCAACTTTCTTCCCCCGCCTTTCCTGCCTCACGGCAGCCGCGCATTTCGCGCGCCTTTTTACTAAGTCATGCTGATTACCATGACCATTGACGGCTCGTGCAGCACCGGTTCTCACGTCCCTGTCTATCCGCGTATCCCCTGACCCCGCGCCAATTGCCGCGCCTCACGGCAAGCGAAGACCGTCGCCGTTGACGCACTCGCTCCGAAGCACCCACTACAGGCAACGAGCCTTACCGCCCCTGCGCCGACGGCAAGGCCGGCGGCGGAGATTGCCCAAAAAAGTCCCCGCGCAACGCTAAAGAGATCGTCAAATGGGTCGTTATCCAGAAGTATCAGCGGCATCGCCAGCCAGATCTGAGCGGGTCCGCAAAAGACTGCTCGAGCAGCGTAACAAACTCTCCGGGGAATTACATTGAATCAGCCACAATCGTCAAGGTCGCGGACAGCGGCGCCCGGCGAAGTCATCTACTCGGAAGGGTACGTTGGAACTTCAGCCATCTATGTGATCGCAGACGGCAAAGTCGAAATCTCCACTCAATGTGACGAAAAGCGCGTCATCCTGGCGACGCTCGGCAAAGGGGAGATCTTCGGCGAGTCGGCGCTGCTGCCGTCCGAGCCGCGCGGCTCCACCGCAAAGGCATTGACCTTCTGCCGCCTTACCGTCATCGAAACCAGCGTCGTCGAGGAAGAACTGGAGCGGGTTTCGCCCCTGTTGCGCCATCTGGTGCGCACCATGATCCGCCGCGCCAAGCGCAAGGACGACCTGCTGGCCACCTACACGCACGCGGATTTCCTGCCCGGCGTTCTATCCTATGCCCACGTGCTCGCGCTGATGGCCGGCGCCGAGAGCCGCGACGCGCGCACGCGCCGCGCGCAGTCCGAGGAAGCCTCCGTTCCGCTCGCCGACGTCATCAAGAAATGCCGCGCCATTGCCGGCCATTCCCGCTTGCATGTGGTGGCCATGCTCAAGCGCATGGAGAAGCTCAACCTGGTCAGCTTCGAAGCCGGGCGCCCGGATTTTCCGGGTCGAGGCGCGACGGCCAGTGCCGGCGAAGACGGCGCAGCGGGCCGGCACATGGTCGCATTCGACCCGGCAAGGATCATCGAGCGCGCCCAGCAGGTGGCCGACCACGATCTGGATGTGGCGATTACCGGCGAGCTTGAACTGATCGAACTGTCGGACCTTGAAGCACTGATCGGCGTTGAACGGCAACTGATCCTCAAGAAGCTGTCGCACTCGGAAATCGCGGAGGATATTTTTGCTTTCCGCAAGACCAAGGTTCTCAACTACATCGAGGAAAACGGCACCGCCTACTTTTCGAGGCGAAAGATTCGTGCCGCCAGCGAACTCGAATCATTGAGCGATCTGGAGTTTATCGACCAGCGCACCCTGTTCGACGCGGTCAGCGCCTTCGACACGTACGACCTCGCCAAACTGCTGACCACGATGGCCGATCATTCGATCGCTGACCGCCTGCTCTCGGTCATGGCGCAGGCACGACAGAAGGAGATTTCGTGGATCATGCGGCGCGACGTGAAAATCGACCCGCTGGAAATCCCGGAGATCGAGCAGCGCTTCATCGACCTCGTGAGAACGATTAAAACGCCCGCGCTGCACGCAACGGTGCCGCTTGGCCCGGCACCCTAGTCAGGCGGCGGACAAAGCATCTGCAGAGGTTAAGCCGTGAACTCCGGCAACACCGGGTCGCTTAATTGAATTTTCGAGGTTTTCCATGGATTTCCTGACGCTGTGCGGGGCGTTGCTGGGTGTCGCAGCCATTGTGGTGGGGTTCTTTCTGGAAGGCGGGCGCTTTGCCTCGCTGTTCCAGCTGGAAGCCCTCGTGATCGTGCTGGGTGGCACGATCGGCGCCGTCATGGTTCAGAACACCTGGGGAAGGTTTTCCGACGGCGTCAAGCAGTTGCGGCTCGCCTTTACCACGGCCAAGCCGGTCGACCAGGAAAACCTGTCGGTGTTGCTCGAGTGGGGTCATAAAGCGAAGCTCAATGGCATGCTTGCCTTCGAGTCCATGGATGCCGACGGCATTCACCCGTTTGCCAAACGTGGCCTGGAACTCATCGCCAATGGCGTCTCCACCGCCGTCATTGAAGATGCCTTGCAACGCGAGCTGGACGCCTACGAACGCAACCACATGGCCGCCGCGCGGATCTGGCTGCAGGCCGGCGGTTACGCGCCCACCTTCGGTATTCTCGGTGCGGTGCTGGGCCTGATCCAGGTGACCGGCCACATTCTCGAACCTGCCCTGCTCGGCCAGGGCGTCGCGGTTGCCTTCGTGACCACGCTGTACGGGCTGGCGCTGGCCAATGTCCTGTTTTTGCCGATATACGGAAAAATCAAGGCGCAGGTCGATAGCGAATTGCGCTACAGAAAACTGTACTTCGATGGACTGCTGGCCATCTCGCGCCGGGAGTCGCCGCAGACGATCGAGACCCGCCTCACGGGCGACGTGCGCGAGCGGTCGAACGAGTTGCTGGCCTAGTCCGCCGGATCCACCTGGTCCTTTTTGCAAATGTATTCCCTAGGCGCTCCCTCGCATCATGGCTCTCGTGTCTGAAAAGAACAATCCAAAGCTGGACGACGAAGCCGAGGCACGCCCTGAGCGTTGGCTCCTTTCGTACTCGGATCTGGTCACCACGCTGATGGTGCTGTTTCTGGCGCTCTACGCGATTCAGCTGGCCAAATACCGCGAGCTGGAGGTGAAGATTCTCGAATCGGAGCGCAGCGTCAAGGCGAGTCAAGCCGCCGTCGCGGCCGCCAATCACCCGAAAGCCGCGGCCGTCACACAGCAGGCCTCGCGAACGGAGCTACTTTCATTGTTGAAGGTGCTGCGCGACAAAGGGCAGATCAATATCGACGAGGAACCGGACGGCCTCGAAATCGGCATCAATGCGAAGATCCTGTTTCGCTCAGGCGACGCCCATTTATTGCCGGATTCAGAAGGCGTGCTCGATCAGGTCGCTGCTGCACTGAAAGATTATTCGACGCATAACATTCTCGTGGAAGGACACACCGACAGCACACCGATCTCGACGGCAAAATACGAATCCAATTGGGAGCTGTCATCGGCACGGGCTGGGGCCGTGGTGCGATTCTTCGTGGACAAGGGCATCGAACCGCACAGGCTGGCGGCGATCGGCCGCTCCGACAATATGCCTTTGTTGATCGGCGATGACGCGGCAGCCCGCGCCGCGAATCGCCGCGTCACGATACTCGTGCAGTACTGAGTTCGTTCCGCGCAAGCTGGAAGCGCTTGCGCAGCGAATCCTCCGTAGCCAGCCGCTGCTGCTACGCTAGGCACTGGAGACACGACAAACCGCTCACCGGCGTGATTTGCCCGGCCACCAGAACGGAGCTTCCATGAGACCCCATCGCCTGCGTCCACCGAACCTTCAAGGCGAGCATTCCCATGCCGATTTGCGCGATCTGACCTTGACGTTCGCGCCCCTCGTCGTACTGGTGGTCGTCGTGGTGACGCTCGTGGTGTGGCTTGTCGATCCGGCTCCGCCGCGCACCATCGTCATGAGTGGCGGCCCGCATGACAGTTCGTTTCTGCTGGCCGCCAACGAGTACAAGAAAATTCTCGCGCGCAACGGCATCACCCTCAAGGTGCTCGAGTCCGACGGTTCGATGCAGAATCTGCAGCGACTGCTCGACCCCAAACAGCACGTCGACATTGCTCTGGTGCAAGGCGGCGTGTCGGATGGGCTGGCCATCTCATCGCTGATGTCGCTCGGCAGCGTATTCTACGACCCCATCGTGGTGTTTTATCGCGGCAGCGGTATCACCGGGCTGTCGCAACTCGAGGGCAAAAAAATTGCCATCGGCCGCGAAGGCAGCGGCACCCGTGTCCTTGCGCTCAAGCTGCTGGAAGCGAACGGCATCGAACCGGATCACGACACGCCCCTGCTGCCCTACGATGGCCTGCAAGCGGCGACCAAACTGGTCTCGGGCGAGGTCGACGCGGCGATCCTGAACGGCGATTCGGCCACGCGCGCATTGATGCTGCGGCTCCTCAAGGTGCCGGGCATCTCGGTGATGAACTTCGAGGAAGCCAACGCCTATACGCGCCTCTTTCCCTATCTGGACGAGATCGATCTGCCGCCCGGCGTGCTCGATCTCAAGCGCAGGATACCGCCCGAGACGATCCATCTGATCAGCCCGACCGTGGAAATCGTCGCCCGCACCAACCTGCACCCGGCCATCTCCGATCTGCTGATTGAAGCGGCGCAGGAAATCCACGGCATGCCGGGACTGCTGCAGCACGCGGGACAGTTTCCGAGCCCCGTTGCACGTGAGTACCCGATCAGCGAAGATGCGCAGCGCTACTACAAGACCGGCAAGAGCTTCCTCTACCGCAGCCTGCCGTTCTGGCTGGCGAGCGTCGTCGACCGCACGCTCGTCTTGCTGGTCCCGTTGGCGGTTCTGCTGGTCCCGGCCTTGCGGGTGATCCCCGCACTTTACAGATGGCGCGTGAGATCGCGTATCTATCGCTATTACGGCTCGTTGATCGCCATTGAACGCGATGCATTGAAGGACCCATCGCAAGAGGATCGCAAGGCGCTCTTTCTCGAACTCGACCACATCGAGGCATCGCTCAACGAGTTGCGCATGCCGCTTGCCTATGCGGATGCTTTTTACGTACTTCGCGAGCATGTCGGATTCGTGCGCTCACGCCTCGCTCAGGCTTGAAAGCTCCTGATGGATACCTGCTTGCACTGAAGCCCAAGCGCGTTCACGCCTCCGGCAGCGCCTGCACCCGTGCGGCGAGAAACTGTACGAACGTGCGCACCTTGCTCGAATAGCGGCGGTTCGGCAGGTAGGCCGCGTAGATCACCGCGCTGCCGCTATGCGGATTGGCCTCGGTATTTTCAAAAAGGCGTAACAGGCGGCCGGCGCGGATTTCGGGTGCCACCAGCCATTCGGGCAGCAAGACAATGCCTCGTCCGGCGAGCGCCGCTTCCAGGAGGACATCAGGACTATTGGCGATCAGATGGCCGAGCACTTCGACGCGCTCCTCCGTTGCGCCGTGGCGAAACGTCCAGAGCTGGCGCGCCGCCCGATGCGGGCCGCCATACGCGAAGCGAAGGCATTCGTGCCCGGCCAGCGCCTGCGGATCGGCGGGCACGCCGCGCTGCTGGAGATACTCATGGCTCGCCACCACAAACCGCGGGTTGTCGGCCAGCTTCCGGATGATCAGGTTTTCATCGCGCGAGGGTAAGCCAATTCGAATCGCGACATCGATGCGCTCTGCGGCGAGATCCACGTAGTGGTCGGCCACGACGACGTCGAGCACGACGCGAGGGTAATCGGCAAGGAAGGTGGCAAGGTGCGGCGCCAGGCACAGCCGGCTGTAGCTCGTCGGCACCGCGATGCGCAGCGCGCCGACCGGCGCCGCTCCACTGTCGAAGATGCTGTCGTCGGCCTGTGCGAGGTCGTCCAGCACCTTGCTGATCTGCTCGACGTAGGCCGTACCGGCATCGGTGAGGCTCACGCGCCGCGTCGTCCGGGTCAGCAAGGCCGTACCTAGCGAGGCTTCGAGCGCGTCCATGAGACGCGTCACGGACGAGGTGGCGACGCCAAGACGCTGGGCCGCTTTGGAAAAGCCGCCGGCCTCGGCGACTTCCAGCAACGTATTCAAGGCGGCCAGTTTGTCCACTTATTGACCTCGATGATGACGTCGATGAGTGACGTTAATCGTCTGCACCATTGCGCAGCACGCAACGCGGGATTGCTCTACGAGCTCATTCTACTAACAAATCGCAATCTATATGCTGTGCGTATTCTTTCTGAAGGAGCGCGCCGTGCAAGCCATCGAAGTCTCGGTCAACTACGACTTTATTTGCCCGTGGTGCTGGATCGGCCGCCATAACCTCGGATCCGGACTCCGTGAAGCCGGCCTGCCGGTGCCCGTTTCGATCCGCTATATGCCGTTCGAGCTCAATCCCACGATGCCCATCGAGGGCATGGACCGGCGTGAATACCGGACGGCCAAGTTCGGCAGTTGGGCACGATCGCAAGGGATGGACGCGCAAGTCGCGGCCGCGGGCCTCGCGGCGGGTGCGCCATTTCGCTACGACCTGGTGAAGAGAACGCCGAATACGCGGCTCGCTCATCAGCTCATGCAGTACGCGCAGGGCGGCGGCGACACGCAAAAAACCGGCGCGCTGTATCAGGCGATCTTCGCGGCTTACTTTTCGGAAGGCCGCGACATTGGCGCGCTGGATACGCTGGTTGAGATCGCCACGCAAACCGGCTTCGACGCGAACGTCGTGCGGATGTATCTCGCGCAAGGTCAAGGCGTCGCCGCTGTGATCGAAGCGGAGCGGCTCGCGCAACTGCAAGGCATCCGCTCCGTGCCGACCGTGTTCGTCGCGGGCGAAGCGATCAGCGGCGCGCAGCCCCCGGCGGTGTTCGCGCACGCGCTGCGGGCGGCGCTCGAACGGAACGCAGCATGACCGCACCCATGAAACCGCGTGCGGTGATCGTCGGCGGATCGCTAAGCGGGCTGTTTGCCGCCACCACCTTACGGCAGGCCGGATGGGACGCCGAGGTGTTCGAGCTGTCGCCTAATGAACTGGACAGCCGCGGTGGCGGCATCATGCTGCAACCCGACGTGCTGGCCGCGTTCCGCTTCGCAGGCGTGCCTTTGCCTGAGCGGCTTGGGGTGGCTTCTGGAGACCGGATCTATCTGGATCGCGACGACAGGGTGGTCGAGCAGTTCTATATGCCGCAGACGCAAACTTCATGGAACCTGCTGTACACGACCATGAAGCAGGCGCTGCCCGCCGGGTCCCTGCATGCGGGCGAGGCGTTGACCGGCTTCGACATCGACGGCGAACAGATCGTCGCGCGTTTTGCGGCGGGGCGCAGCGAGCGAGCCGATCTCCTGATCGGCGCGGATGGTGCGCGCTCGAGCGTACGCCGGATCGTGTTGCCCGAGGTCGCACCGCGCTATGCCGGCTATGTGGCCTGGCGCGGACTCGTGCCGGAAAACGCGTTGCCGCGGCAAGCTGCCGATGTTCTGCGCGAGCGCTTCACGTTCCAGCAAGGCCCGGGCCACTCCGCCCTCGCCTATCTGGTCCCGGGTGAAGACGGTTCGACCGCCGTGGGCGAGCGCCGCTGGAACTGGGTCTGGTATCGCAAACAGACGCGCGACGAACTCGAACAGTTGCTGGTCGATCGTGACGGCACGCGGCGCACCGTCTCGCTGCCGCCAGGGGCGACCAAAGAGGCGGACATCGACGCCTTGCGCGCCGCTTCGGGCGACCTGCTGGCGCCGACGTTTCAGGCGCTGGTCGCCTCGACCCAGGAGCCGTTCGTGCAGGCCATCCAGGATCTGCGCGTGCCGCAGATGGTGTTCGGCAAGGTGATCCTGCTCGGCGACGCCGCCTTCGTGCCACGCCCGCACACGGCTGGCAGCACGGCCAAGGCAGCCGCCAATGCACTGGCACTGGCGACCACGCTGGCCTCGACGCCGCACACGGGAGCACAGCTCGACGGCGCGCTCGCGCGCTGGGAACGGACCCAGCTGCAGCTCGGCATGCGCATGACCGACCTCGGCGTGTCGCTCGGCGACCGCCTGATGAACCTCGGACATTGAAAGCACTTTTCGCTATTGAAGGATCGACCATGACATCCAACGCATCGGCTGCGATTCAAAGCGGCGGCACGGTCAAGCTCACGCGGGGCTTGATCGCGCTGTTCGCGTTCTGCTGCGGCGCTATCGTCGCCAACCTCTACTACGCGCAACCGATCACCGAGTTCATTGCACCGGACATCCACATGACGGGCGGTACCGCAAGCCTGATCGTGTCGCTCACGCAGATTGGCTACGCGTTCGGTCTGTTCTTTCTGGTGCCGCTCGGCGACCTGCTGGAAAACCGCAAACTGATGATCACGACAGCGATCGTGTCGATCTTCAGTCTCGCGCTGGCCGCCGTGACCCATCAACCGAGCGCGTTTCTGGCGATTTCGCTGCTGGTCGGCTTCAGCTCCGTCGCGGTGCAGATTCTGATCCCGCTCGCCGCGCACCTCGCACCCGACGAATCGCGCGGCCGCGTGGTCGGCAACATCATGAGCGGCCTGCTGCTCGGCATTCTGTTGTCGCGGCCGATTTCAAGCGTGGTGGCCGGCCATTTCGGCTGGCGAGCCGTGTTCGGCTGCGCCGCGGTCCTGATGGCGATCGTGACCAGCGTCCTCGCGCTGACCATTCCGCGCCGGCAACCCTCGCATCAGGCCACCTACTTTCAACTGATCCACTCGCTCGGTACGCTGGTCGCGACGATGCCGGTGTTGCGCCATCGCGCGCTTTATCAGGCGTTGATGTTCGGCGCGTTCAGTCTCTTCTGGACCGCAGTGCCGATCGAGTTGACGCGTCACTACGGCCTCTCGCAGAACGCCATCGCGCTGTTTGCGCTGGTTGGCGCGATTGGCGCCACATCTGCACCGGTGGCGGGGAGGCTCGCTGACGCTGGACATTCCGTCCGCGCGACGTTGATCGCGCTGGTGGTCGGCGCGCTCGCCTTCACGCCGGCGCTGATTCATCCGGCGTGGGGCGTCGCGGGACTCGTCGTCACCGGCATCGTGCTCGATTTCGCCGTCCAGATGAACATGGTGCTCGGACAGCGCGAAATCTACGCGTTGCATGCGGCGAGCCGCAATCGTCTGAATGCGCTGTATATGACCAGCATCTTTATCGGCGGTGCGACCGGTTCGGCGCTGGCCAGCAGCCTGTATGACCATGGCGGATGGACCTTGACCGCCACGGTTGCCAGCGTGTTTCCTGTGCTCGCGCTGATTCACTATCTGGCGCTCGGACGGCAGGTGGCGGCAGCAACGGCTTGAGTGGGCACGCCCTGAACAGTGAAACGGCTCCAATTCAGGAAATTTAAGCTGTGCTCAGGACATTTTATGACCGCCTCTATAGCATTGACCCGGCCTCAAACGACAAAGCCTGGCCATCAACGGTTTAGATGAGCCACGCTCGTTCGGCGCATCGTTGGCCGTGCCTGATCGAACCCGGATGATTTTCTTTGGGGAAGGTGCTGCGATGACTCGCAAGCCGGTAATTCTCGCGGCGCTCGCCGCTGTCCTGGTAGCGTGCGCCATCGCCGTGGGCATCATGTGGGAGCCCGGCATCGCTGCGGTGCAGCCACCCGCGGCAGCGTCGTTCGACCGGCAGCTCAAGCTCGATGGCGCCCGCGTCGTCGCGCTGGGCGACTGCGCGGTCTGCCACACCGCGAAGGGCGGCCAGCCGTTCGCCGGCGGTTTGCCGCTGGCCACGCCGTTTGGCACCCTCTATGCGACCAACATCACGCCCGATGCTGAAACCGGCATTGGCACCTGGTCGCTGGAAGCGTTCACTCGAGCACTGCGCCATGGTATTTCGCGCGACGGTCACCAGCTTTACCCGGCCTTCCCGTACATCCACTTCACCCGCATATCGGATCACGATGTCGCCGCAGCGTATGCGTATCTGATGAGCCGCGACCCGGTCAAAGCGACGGCTCCCGACAACAGGCTGATCTTCCCGCTCAACTTCAGGCCGCTGGTGGCGTTCTGGAACGTGCTGTTCCTGCGGCCCGGCGAGCGCCCGGCGGATGCCTCGCAAAGCGCCGGGTGGAATCGCGGCCGGCTGCTGGTGGATGGACTGGGACATTGCGCAGCATGCCATTCGCCGCTCAACGCGATCGGCGGCGAGAAGTCCGGGCAGGCCTTCAACGGCGGCCAGGTGGATGGCTGGGACGCGCCCCCGCTCAACCAGCTCGGCAATGCGGTCAAACCGTGGACTCAGGAACAACTGGTGACGTATCTGCGCACCGGGCGTGCCGGCGAGCATGGCGCCGCGGCGGGTCCGATGCTGCCTGTGACGCGCGATCTGGCCACGGTCCCGCAAGAAGACGCGGAGGCCATCGCTGCCTACATCCTGTCGATTCAGGAGTCCGCCGCGCCTGCGGTCGAAACGACCGTTGCCGAAGCCACACAGGACATGACATCGGCAAGCGCGCAGCGCGGCGCGATCCTCTTCAAGGGATCGTGCGCGTCGTGTCACGGCGGCGGCTCACCCATGCAGACGATCGGCACGCGCCCCACCCTCGCCTTCAGCACCGCTGTGAATGCGTCAACGCCACGCAACGCGATTCAGATGATGGCGGGCGGCGTGCCGTGGCACGGTGAGGATGCGATGAACTACATGCCCGCATTCGGCGACGTGTTCAGCGACGACCAGCTCGCCGATCTGGCCACCTATCTGCGCGCGGGCTACTCGACGCGCGTTCAATGGGACGCCGTCAGCGACACCGTATCGAAGGTTAGAAAGGAGAATGAGGCGCGATGATCCCGCTCACCGTGAATGGCGTGCAGCACGCCCTGGACATCGACCCCTCGACCCCGCTGCTTTACGCGCTTCGCAACGAGCTGCAACTGCACGGCGCCAAGTTCGGCTGCGGCCTCGGACAATGCGGCGCGTGCACGGTGATGGTCGGCGAACGCGCGGCCTTTTCCTGCCTGTTGCCGGTCTCGGCCATCGGCAACCGCGCGGTGCGGACCATCGAAGGTCTCGGCACAATCGAACACCCCGGCCCCTTGCAAAAGGCGTTTATCGAACATCAGGCCGCGCAGTGCGGCTATTGCATCGCCGGCATGGTGATGCGCGCCCAGGCGCTGCTCGAGCGCACGCCGCATCCGACCGAAGCGCAGCTACGCGAACACATGGAACCGAACCTGTGCCGTTGCGGCACCCATATGCGGATTCTGGCGGCGATCCGGCAAGTGGCAGGCCTTCCCGAAGGCGGCGATCTCAGCGCGGCACCGGGAACAGGAGCATCGCAATGAGTGCACAGGACGATCAATTCGACGAGGGACGCCGCCGCTTCATGCTGTCCGGCGCACTGGTGGTCGGCTTCAGTCTGGTTCCAGGCGTGAGCGCACTCGCACAGGAGGTGATCGCCGACGAAGGTGCCGCTGTGCATATCGGCAAAGAAACCGAATTGCTCGCCGGCAGCCTCAAGACGAATCCCTTGCTCGATGCATGGATCAAGATTTCTCCCGACGGCAAGGTGACCGTGTTCACCGGCAAGGTCGAGCTCGGCACCGGTGTACGAACGGCCCTTCTGCAGGTGGCTGCGGAAGAGCTGAATATGGCTCCATCGCTCATCACGTTCCTCACCGCCGACACGGGGCGCTCTCCCGACGAAGGCTTGACCGCCGGCAGCCACACGATCGCCGACAGCGGCACCGCGCTGCTGAATGCGGCGGCGCAGGTACGCGGTTTACTGGTGGACGCAGCCGCCCAACGTCTGGGTGTGGATAGCGCGACACTCGTCGCCCGGGATGCGAAAATCACGGCGCCCGATGGCCGCACCGTGACCTACGGCGAAGCGGTGCAAAGCGTCGACCTGCATCGCAACGCCTCACCCACGTCGCCGCTGAAAGATCCGAGCACCTTCAAGGTGATCGGCACGTCGCTGCCGCGCCTCGACATACCGGGCAAACTCACAGGCGGCGCCAGCTATGTACAGGACATGCACCTGCCGAATATGCTGCACGCGCGTGTCGTGCTGCCGCCCGTCTATGCAGCCAGGCTGCTCGACATCAACGAGGCCGAGGTCATGACAATGCCCGGCGTGGTGAAGATCGTCCGCGACGGCAATTTGCTTGCCGTCGTGGCAAAAGGCGAATGGCAGGCCGTGCTGGCACAACGGTCTCTCTCGGCCGGCAGCAGATGGAGCGCCGGACGCGCGCTGCCCGATCCGAATACGGTGCATCGCGACCTCAAGACGATCGCCACCCAGCACATCGAGATTGCCAATACCCACACAAGCACCGCGCCGGCGGTGAAGACGCTGAGCGCGACCTACATCAAGCGCTACCTGATGCACGGCTCGATTGGCCCTTCGTGCTCGGTGGCGGTGTTCGAGAACGACGCCTTGAGCGTCTGGACTCACTCGCAAGGTGTCTACCCGCTGCGCGACGGGCTGGCGGAGATGCTCTCGATGCCGAAGGAGAAAATCCGCTGCATCCATACGGAAGGCTCAGGCTGCTATGGCCACAACGGCGCGGACGACGTGGCCGCGCACGCGGCGCTGATCGCCGTGGCCCTGCCCGGCCAGCCGGTGCGGGTGCAATGGATGCGCGATCAGGAGCATACGTGGGATCACTTCACGCCCGCGATGATTACCGAGGTCAGCGCGTCGCTCGACGCCCAAGGCCATATCGTCAACTGGGATTACGCGCTGTGGAGCAGTTCCCACAACGAACGGATCGTCAACGCCGGACGCCTCACACCGGCTACCTTGCTCGCCAGGCCGTTCGTGCCTGCGCCGTCCATGCCGATGCTGCAGCCTGAAGGCGGGGGCGACCGCAATGCCATTCCGCTGTATGCGCTGCCTAACGTCCACGTGATGAACAACTTCTCGCCGACGATGCCGCTGCACACGTCGGCCATGCGTTCGCTCGGCGCGCACACCAACGTGTTTGCGATCGAGAGCTTCATGGACGAACTGGCGTCGGCTGCGCACATCGACCCCGTCGAGTTTCGCCTGAAGCACCTGCAGGACCCGCGGGCGCAAGATGTGATCCGGCTCGCGGCGAAGGAATTCGGCTGGCCGCGTCCACCGCGGCAGCGCAACCATGGCGTGGGTTTCGCCTTTGCCAAGTACAAGAATCTCATGGCCTACGTGGCGATGGCGCTCGAGCTGTCCGTCGAACGGGAAACCGGCCAGGTACGCGTCGGGCACGTGGTGGCCGCCGTTGATAGCGGACAGATCGTCAATCCGGACGGCATTCGCAACCAGATCGAAGGCGGCATCGTTCAATCGTCGAGCTGGACCCTGTATGAGGAACTGCAATACGATACGACGAGCATCCGAAGCTTCGACTGGAGCAGCTATCCCATGTTGCGCTTCTCCGCGGTACCGAGCAGCGTCAAGGTGCATTTGATCGACCGTCCCGGTGCGCCCTTTCTCGGCAGTGCCGAGGCCTCGATGGGGCCGACCGCCGGCGCGCTTGCCAACGCGCTCTTCGATGCGACAGGCAAGCGCCTGCGCCAGATGCCGCTTGGCGGCGACAGCCTGCGCAGGCAGATCGAGGTCTGAGCGTTGTCTAATGGAGTCACGCGCCCCCGACGTCCGCAGGGCTGTGTGCGCACCCCGGGTTGACGCGCCTGTACCCTCCGGCCAGAATGCGGCCTGTCCAGACTCCCGGTCTACGCACCCGCATGTCTCACGCCCAGGAAGCAGCGCACGAACTGCCCGATAATTGCCCCAACTGCGATGCCGTCGTCCATGGCCCGTTTTGCGCGCAGTGCGGCCAGGAGACGGTCAACGAGATGCCCACCTTGCGCGAGTTTGCGCATCAATACCTGCATCACTACGTCGCCGCGGAAGGCAAATTGCTGCCGACTGTCAAACTGTTGCTGCTCAAACCGGGGCAACTGACGCTCGAGTATCTCGAGGGCAGGCGGCGGCGCTACGTCATGCCGCTGCCGCTTTACGTGACGTTCAGCTTCCTGTTCTTCCTGCTGCTCAGCTGGTCCGGCGCGATCACGCCGAATCACCTTATGTACGTCGACAACCAGCCGGCTGCGCATCCCACCCAGGTTCTCACCGCCCTCGCCGCTTCCGAGGCCGATCCGGACGAAAAACGTGTGCTGGACTTCACGGCCAGTGTGATGAGCGTGCTGGAGCAACCCGACAAGTTTGCCGAATTCAGCGAACACCTGCTGCATCGCCTGCCCTACGCGGTGTTCGTCCTGATGCCGGTGTTCGCGGCGATGTGCGCGCTGGTCTACAGGAGCCGGCGCCAGAACTACGGCATGCATCTGCTCTTCACGGTGCATCTGCACGCGTTCATTTTCGCGGTATTTCTGCTGTGCCTGTTGCCCGGCATACGGGCGTACGGGGCCTGGGCCGCGCTGGCGATTCTCGTATATCTGGTCGCAGCGTCAAAGCGCGTCTACGGCGGGCGCTGGTGGCCGCAAATCGCCCGCGGGGCGTTGCTGGGCGGGCTCTATGCCGTCATCAGCAGCCTCGCGCTCGCCGCCGTCACGTTCATCTCGAGCGGTATTCATTTGCGCCTGTCCTGACGCCAGGGCGGGCTGGCCCTGCCTGACTCAGGACGCGTCCCGGCCGAAGCAAGGATCGGTAAGCCGCCGGTAACAAAGGCCCACGGCGAGTGACCTAGACTCCCGATCTTACGTTGTCCGGGAACGCGCTCATGCCACCGCCAGCCGCTTTAGCGATCCACTCGCTGCACTCCTTCGAACTGACCGGAGACGGCCAGTACCTGATGCTCAAGGGCAATCAGCCGGACAGCATCGCCTTGCATTACTCGGTCATGCACGAACTGCTGGCGGCGATCTCCAATGCCATCGGCTGGTCGGCGCGGGTTCGTCAGGAGAAGAACGACGTGAAGTTCGCCATGCCGTGCGAGGCATGGGCGATCGGCAAAGACAAGGGCGAGGCCACGCACCTGGTGCTTACATTTCGCTTGCCCGGCGGTGCCGAACTGTCATTCCGGATGCATCGCGCCGATGCACGCCATATGACCGAAGTGCTCTCGCTGGTGACGGGTCTGGCCAACGTCAACGGCGTGTCCGGCATCCGGTTGCAGTAGCGCCCCGTCCCCCTTGTCTGTCGCAAACCGGCCGCCAATCTGCCGCAAATCGGGTATCGGCCAACGATGTGTCTGCGATCCTCCTATTGTGTGTCACTCCTGTCAGCCTGTATGAACCTTGAAACCTTATCGGCCCGCTGTGCCCGGGCGCTGACATTGATCGGCCTGAGTGTGAGCGCAACCTCGGCCTTTGCTACCGACTCGTTTGTGGTGCGCGACATCCGGCTCGAAGGCCTGCAGCGCATCGAACCCAACACCGTCTTCTCGTATCTGCCCATCAAGCAGGGCGACACCTTTACCGACGACAAGGCGTCTGAGGCGATCCGCGCGCTGTACGCGACGGGCTTCTTCAACGACGTGAAGATTTCGGCCGAAGGCAACGTCGTCGTCGTGCAGGTGCAGGAGCGACCCGCGATCGGCACGATCGATTTCGCGGGCATCCACGAATTCGACAAGGACAACCTGACCAAGGCGCTGAACGCCGTCGGGCTGTCGCTCGGACGCTACTACGACAAGTCGCTGGTCGACCGCGCCCAGCAGGAACTCAAGCGCCAGTACCTGACGCGCGGCTACTATGCTGCCGAAGTCACGACCACGGTCACGCCGATCGACCGCGATCGCGTGGGCCTGCTGTTCTCGGTGATCGAAGGTCCGAACGCGAAGATCCGCCAGATCAACTTCATCGGCAACAAGGTGTTCAGCGACAGCGTGCTGCACGACGAAATGCAGGAGTCCACACCGAACTGGTTCTCGTGGTACTCGAAGAACGACCTGTACGCGAAAGACAAGCTGACCACCGACCTCGAGAACCTGCGTTCGTACTATCTGAACCGCGGCTACCTCGAGTTCACGATCGAGTCGACCCAGGTGTCACTGTCGCCCGACAGGAAGGACATGTACCTCACGCTCACGCTGCACGAGGGTGCGCCATACACGATTTCGGGCGTCCATCTGGCGGGTAGTCTGCTGAACCGCGAAGCGGAGCTGAAGAAGCTCATCAAGATCAAACCGGGCGACCGTTTCTCGGCCGACGAGCTCAAGGCCTCGACCAAGGCGATCGTCGACAAGCTCGGCGAATACGGCTATGCGTTCGCCACGGTGAACGCGCTGCCGCAGATCGATCAGGCACACCACACCGTCGACCTGACGCTGCAGGTCGACCCAAGCCGCCGCGTCTACGTGCGAAGCATCAACATTGTCGGTAACACGCGTACACGCGACGAAGTGATCCGCCGCGAAATGCGCCAGCTGGAAAGCTCGTGGTTCGACTCGAACCGCCTCGCGTTGTCGAAAGACCGCGTCAATCGTCTGGGCTACTTCACCGACGTCCAGGTCACGACGGTGCCGGTGGAAGGCACGTCCGACGAAGTGGACATCGAGGTCAAGGTCACGGAAAAGCCGACCGGTTCGATTACACTGGGTCTCGGTTATGGCTCAGGCGAAGGCCCGATCATTTCGGCCGGCGTGTCGCAGGACAACGTGTTCGGTTCGGGCACAAGCCTCGCGGTGAACGTGAATACCGCGACGACGTTCCGTACGCTGACCGTCACGCAGGTCGACCCGTACTTCACGGTGGACGGCATCAAGCGCATTACCGACGTCTACTACCGTACCAGCGAGCCGCTGTACTACTCGAATACGACCGACACCAGCTTCCGCATCATTACCGCGGGCGCCGACATGAAGTTCGGCATCCCGTTCTCCGAAGCCGATATGGTGTACTTCGGCGTCGGATTCGAGCAGAACCGTCTCGACGTCGACTCGACCACGCCGCAAAGCTATATCGACTACGTGAACTCCTTCGGGCGCGTCTCGAACAACGTGCCGTTGACGGTGGGCTGGTCGCGCGATAACCGCGATAGCGCACTGGTACCGAGCCGCGGTTACTTCACGCAAGCGAACGCCGAATGGGGTTCGCCGATTGGCAGTACGCCTTACTACAAGGCGGACCTGCAGGCACAGTATTACTACTCGTTCGCGCGCGGCTTCGTGCTGGGCCTGAACTTCCAGGGCGGTTACGGCAACGGCCTCGACGGCAAGCCGTACCCGATTTTCAAGAACTACTACGCGGGCGGTATCGGATCGGTCCGCGGCTACGAGCCGAGCTCGCTGGGTCCACGCGACGCGACGACCGGCGACCCGATCGGCGGTTCGAAGATGTTGGTCGGCAACATTGAACTGACGTTCCCGTTGCCGGGCACGGGCTACGACCGCACGCTGCGCGTCTTCACGTTCCTCGACGGCGGTAACGTCTGGGGTAATGAAGGCAACAGCGTGGGTGCGAACGGCTTGCGGTATGCGTACGGTGCGGGTCTCGCGTGGATCTCGCCGATCGGGCCGCTCAAGCTGAGCCTGGGCTTCCCGCTCACGAAGCATGCGGGCGACCAGTACCAGAAATTCCAGTTCCAGATCGGGACGGCGTTCTAAGTATCAAAAGGAGGGCGGCCATGGGCTGCCCTTCGTGTTTCTGCCAGGGCGCGGCGAGATCTGCGCCTCCTGGCGCGCGGCGCACCTGTGCACCGCAGCACGCTTCAAGCCGCATCAAAACACGCGTCGCGCGTTGTTTCGATGCGCGCCTCCAGACAGGACGGCAGTACCGCTCGTCCACCTGCGTCATGCAGGGCCTT
Organism: Paraburkholderia sp.; assembly: GCA_035948995.1. Taxonomy (GTDB): domain Bacteria; phylum Pseudomonadota; class Gammaproteobacteria; order Burkholderiales; family Burkholderiaceae; genus Paraburkholderia. The sequence goes on from DASZIR010000034.1 coordinate 17,783, forward strand.
TGCCATTCCCTCATTCCCTATGCCGGCTTCAGAGCAGCAAACCTGAAAATCCTGTAGGGTTCGTGCCGCGAATACCGCACGGGCATGTGCGCGTATGCTGCATTTGCGGACCCTCATCGTTCCCTCGCCGTTCTTCTGAGCGTGCGTTGGGTGTGCGTCCGAGGGGCGGTTGGAGAGACATGCCGCCCGTAACAGGTGCGGGCAGAGAAGGAGACGTCATGGACAAGAGCGAAATCGAGTCAGCCCAATCCCACCCCCGTGAGCGCCAGCGTGGCATTGTCGCGGGGCTCGTCTATGTGTTCGAGCAGGTCATGCCGGACCCGTTCGTTCTTTCAATCGGGTTGACCCTGGTGGTCATCGTGCTGGCCTTCGTATTTGCGCCGCACGCGTCGCTGCCGGTGATTCTGACCTCGTGGTACGGCGGCACTTTCAACATTCTCGGCTTTGCGCTGCAGATGATCCTGATTCTGGCGACCGGCTACGCGATTGCCGAAGCGCCGATCGTACAGCGCGGCTTGCGGGCCATGGCAGCCGGGGTGCGCACGCCGGCGCGCGCCGCACTGCTGGTTTTCCCGATCGTCGCGGTGGCCGCATGGCTCAACTGGGGGTTGGGCCTGATCGTCGGCGCGCTGTTGTCGCGCGAAATCGCCAAACGCGTGAAGGTGGACTTCGCGTGGCTCGTCGCGGGCAGCTATTCTGCCTGGTCGGTCTGCAACAGCGGCCTGTCGAGCTCGATCGCGTTGTCGCAGGCCTCGCACGGCAATGCCTTGAACCTGGTGGAAAAAGCCACCGGGCAGGTGATTCCGTTGAGCCAGACCGTGTTCGCGCCGTTCGTCTTCATCCCGACGGTGCTTGTGGTGGTCGTGATGACGGCGATCTTCATCAGGATGCATCCGAAGCCCGAACACGTGGTGGGCTTTAGCGAAGCGGCGCCCGAAGACGGCGCCGAGGGGAACAGCAACCCGAACACCAACCCGAACGCCGATCCGCACGCGCGCGGCGCGTCGCCGACGTCGTTCGCGGCCCGCGCCGAACGGTCGATGCTGGGCACGCTGATCCTGCTCGTACTGGGCGTGGGCTATCTGGCGATGACCTGGCACGCCAAGGGCTTCGAGCTGGACATCAACACCACGATCCTGATTTTCCTGCTGGTGGGGCTCGCGCTGCAGCGCACACCCATCGCCTACGCGGATGCGATTCGCCGCGCCGCGCGCCAGACGGGGTCGATGCTGCTGCAGTATCCGGTGTATGGCGGCATCATGGGCATCATGACGGGCACGGGTCTGGCATCGACGATCGCCAAGACCTTTGTGGCGATCGCCACGCCGGTGACGCTGCCGGTGCTGAGCTATCTGAGCTCGTTGATCATCACGTTGCTGATTCCGAGTGCCGGCGGACATTGGGCCGTGCAGGGTCCATTCGTTTTGCCGGCGGCGTTGAGCCTGCATGCCTCGGTGCCGCGCACTGCCATGGGTGTCGCGATGGCGGAGAACGTTTCCAACATGTTGCAGCCGTTCTGGGCGGTGCCGGTGGTGGCGATTGCGGGAATTCGCATCCAGCGCGTGATGGGTTATACGGCGGTCACCTTTGCCGTGTCGCTCGTCATTTACGGCGCCGCGCTCTGGTTGATTCCGTGATTGCGCTGACCCGGGGCGGCGCGCGCGCGTGGCGCGCGAAGTTCATGTGAACAAGCGCGGCGCGCATGCACGTGATCGGTGCGCGCCGCTCGTGCTCAGCTCGTCGGTCCCATCATCAGGATCGCGATGACTTCGCCGGCCGTGGCCACGGCAATGGCGGATTCGACCGGATTGGTGTTGAAGAAGGTCCGCAGGTCGATATCGTCACGGAACTGGCTCCATGTGCCGAAAAAACCCAGCGAAAGAATCAACCCGAACAGCAGGCTAAAGCCGAGCGTGACGGACAGCCATTTATCGTTGTTCAGGAGATCGGCGGCGAACGAAAAAGTAGCGAGACAGACGACCTGGGCTGCAAGAACGATGAGCATGCCGGGATGGTACTGAATGCCTTTATAAGTGAACGACCGCGACAGGCGCGAGCGCTCATATCTGTTGCCCATGGTCTTTCCTTGCTAGGTCCCGATCCTGCGCATTCGATTCTCGGCAAACGCGCGGTGTTCATGTTTACGGTAGGCCCAAATTCAATGAAGTCAAGGCGCGCCGGCTAGGGGTAAGCGCGTGAGGATCCCTTCTATGAGCAAATCCGCAACATAAGGCAACCCCAGGCAACACTAGGCAGCACAATGCGGCTGTCGGCAAAGGCGAACGCGATGCGATTGCTGTGCGCGGTTTGCGTCACGCAGTGTGGCGCCGGGCATGCACCAAAGTTGACGGCGCCGCGCGTGCCTAAGGTTCGGCGCACGCAAAACTGCTGGCGCGGTTCACATTACCCTTGCCCAGATAGCGTGGAAACATCGGATAGCGGCATAACGGACGCGAGCGGCCATTGGTTGGCGCAGCGATATCCGTGGCAACCAGCGTCTCCGGTGCCACGCCACGTGTCACCCAGTTATCCAGCGCGCCGAGCAGGTCGACCGACGGGATGAACACGCCATTGCCGTGCTGATAGCCCGGCACCATGTAAAGCCGCATGAACGAAGCCACTTTATCGATGCCATAGCGGTCGATCAGCGCGTCATAGTAAGCAATGGTCTGATTGGGGCTGATGACTTCGTCCGCGAGTCCCTGCAGCGTAATCAGTTTGCCGCCGCGCGCGATGTAACGCGCGAGGTTGGTATCCATTGCGCCGATCGTCTGCGACAGTGCGAACAGTTGCTGCCGGTAGCGTCCCGGATGCGCCACGTCGAAGCTCAGCGGGTCGGACGTCGCGTTCTGGGTCACGAAATAGCGGATATAGCTGTCACCCTGTGTGAACAGATAACCGTTCGCGAAGAAGGTCGGCAATGGCAAGCGCTCCGGGTCGTGCGCAAGACCGAGCAGGCCGGTCAGTTGCGTACCCTCGAACACGTTGTAGCCGGCATAGCGGTTCGCGTTCCACGAGAGCGGATAGGGTAGCGACAGGCCGTCGCGCAGCACGAGCAGCGTGGCAATTTGCCGGTCCGTGAGGCACTCGTCGCTGTGGCCGGGTGGCGTGGACGACGTGCACCGCAACGAATCGATCACCTCCTGCTCATGCTGGCGGCATGCCTCCACGTTGCTGATAATGCCGTCGGCTACACCATCCAGCTTGTCGCAGACTTCGAGGGTGCGCCGATAGAGACGCTCGAGCAGCGCGGGCGGCACGTAGCCGCCCGGCGTGGCGTACTCCGCCTGGCCGAGCGCCACGCCCAGCAGGCGTACGCCAGAGAAGTTCAGTGCGGGGGAATTGGCGATCACGCCATCGTAATCGTCGGCGAAGCGCTGTATCACGGTGTAGCCTTCGCGGCCCCCCGTCGAACCGCCGGCGAAATACATCCGCTCGGGTGGCCGGCCGTACACGCGCTCGATCAGCGCGACCACCGCGTCATGGGTTTTCTTCAGATGCGCATAACCGAAGTTGATCACCGCTTCATCGACGAGTCCGAACACCGCCAGCGCCGAATTGCCGGTATGGCCCGAGTCGTCGCCGAAGGTCGCATAGCCCTCGGCGAGCGGTGCATGATCGGGCGAAAACGGCATGACACCGGTGCCGCTCACCACCACGCCGTCATAGCCGCCGCCGCCGATCTGCAAGGCGCGGCCATTCCAGCGCACGGGCAGGTTCAGATCGAAATGGATATCGGGCGTGGTCGCCTCGATGGCCTTGATGCTGCCGGTGATGCGACAGTATTCGCCGCTCTGGTTGCCGGTTGCGGTCGCCGGAATCATCGCCGTGCTGTCGATCTGCGCGCCGCGGGTGGGAAATGCAATGCTTTGCGGCGCGAGTGTGGCGCCGGCAAGCGCCGCGCATTGCGCGGCGAGCGTGGCTCCTTTCGAGAGCGCCGCGGCGCTAAGGGGCGTCAGCAGAAGCGTCGCGCAGACCGCCGCGCATGCCGCACGCGGGGACCGGACGCCCGCGGCTCCCGCGCTCCTCGCGCTCATCCGCGCGCGGCGCCGCTCACCGCCGCGCGCGATGCATTCCCTTTCCAGCCGCTCCAGCCGCGTGCGATGACCAGCATCGCGGTGATCGCGACCAGGTCGCCACTGAGTGCCACCAGCGCGCCGGCGACGCCGTGAAAGGCGTGTGGCGTGGCGGTATCGACGATCAGCGACACGAGCGTGCCTGTCACAAAACAGACAAGTCCGGTGCGTCCAACCCTGACGACACCGGGCAAGCGCTGCGCGACCCACGCGACGCTGCCGCTGCGCACCAGCCGGGCCGTCAGCCATGCAATGGCGAGAAAGTTGATCACACGATCCACCGACAGATTCTGTTTGAGCGTGCCGGGCAGCGGCTGCGTCAGCACGAAAAGTTTGACAATCGCAAATGCAAGCACGGCGATGAGGCCGACCCGCACCAGCCAGCGTGCAGTGTTCGACGTATGGAAGCGCTCGCTGACCGGTTGCACGCGGCTCACAATGCCGAGCACGAACATCAGCTGCCATGCAAAGGGATTGAAAGCCCAATTGCTGACGTCGTCAATACTGAAGAACACCGCAAGCGGGCGCGCGGCAGCCCAGATCGCGACGCTCAACAGCAGCGCGGCGGCTGCCGAACGCCGCGCGAGCGGCACCGCGAATGGCACGCACAACGCGAAGATCACATACATCGGCAGCACGCTCGAAAGGTAGGGCTGGCGCCGCAGTATGAGGATATCGAGGGCCTCGCGCAACGGCTGGCCGGCAAACGGCAGCCAGCCGGTCAGCTCGAGCATGGGCCGGTTCAGGTGGAAGAGGGCAAGCAGCGCGCCGGAGACGAGCGTCAGCATCGCGGTCAGCAGATACGCGCGGTAGATTTCCCAGCAGCGCCTGATAAAGCGCATCTGCGCGGCGCCGCTGCCGCGTTGCACCAGCACGGCGGTATAAGCGGCTGCCGAGGCATAGCCGCCGAGAAACACGAACACTTCGGCCGAATCGCAGAACGCATAGGCGTGCAGCATCAGATGCGACAGCGCGCTGCCGGGGATGTGGTCCAGAACGATAACGATCAGCACGATCCCGCGGAAGAAGTCCACTTCGATCGAGCGTCCTCTGCGTGATTCCATTCAGATCCTCGCGAGAGAGGGCGGGGGATGCGCGGCAGGTGCGCGTGGGCGTACCGCACCGCGGCGACGTCTTCCTCGTTTTAGGAACGGCTGGCCGGCGGAACGTTCCCGCGCAAACCCCGTGAAATGGGGCACAGATTGGCAAAACTGAATTTGGAATTTCGGAGGAGCGGCGGGATTGACGACATTCGGGGCGGCGGCTTGACGCCGCATCGCATGTGCCTCATCGAGGGCGCACACGGAACAGGTAAAACTACCCTGGCGGTGCAGTTTTTACTGAGAGGCGGGTCCCACGGGCAGTCGGGGTTGTACATCACGCTGTCCGAAACAAAATCGGACTTGATGTCGGGCACGCTCAGCCGCGGCTGGGACGTCAGCCGGTCCAAGATCATCGACTGCGAAGAGGGGCACGGCACCACGGTGCAGCTTGGGTTGCCGATGCGAAAACGCGTTGTGTCGGAATCCGAAGCAGTATCCGATGTGGAGCAGAAGGTGGCGGGCGTCAAACGCATTCCGGTCGTCGAGGGCGACGGCGAGGTGCGCGCGGCCCTTTGCGGTCTGTCCGCAGCGCGCCCAACCCACCATTTGGACAAGCGGTTGAAATGGGCTGGATAACACGCGAACCGGAGTGAACTGGTATTTACCAGAAGGCAGAAATCGCTTTCCGAGCGGCCTTAGGGCGACTACTCTTTTGCTACCTCGAGCGGATCGCCGCTTGAGCGTTGAATATCCGCATAGGTTCTCGTTAAGGGGGAGCGTTCATGGAGATGGAGACCCGTACTCTGGCGCGTGTGACCGCCAGGCTCGTGCCGTTTCTGGTTGTGTGTTATTTCGTGGCATACCTCGATCGGGTAAACGTGGGGTTTGCTGCGCTGCAAATGAACAAGGATCTCGGGTTGTCTGCGAGCGCGTTCGGCTTTGGCGCCGGGGTGTTCTTCATTGCGTACTTTTTCTTCGAGGTGCCGTCGAACCTCATGCTGGAAAAATTCGGCGCGCGGCGCTGGATCGCTCGGATCATGCTCACATGGGGCGTGCTCGCTGGCGCGATGGCGTTCATTCCCGGCATCGCACGCTATACGGGCATGTCGCCCGCACATGTCTTTTACACCTTGCGGATACTGCTGGGTGTGGCCGAGGCGGGATTTTTTCCAGGCATCATTTTTCTGTTGACGCTCTGGTTTCCGGCTGCGTACCGGGCGCGGGTGGTCGGCTATTTCATGGCGGCCATTCCGCTTTCCACCGTGATCGGCGCGCCGATTTCCGGCGCGTTGCTGGGGATGGATGGCCTGGGCGGGATGGCCGGATGGCAATGGGTCTATCTGCTGGAGGCATTGCCCGCGGTGCTGCTGTCGGGCGTGGTCCTGTTCTATCTGACGGACCGGCCCGCTGACGCCAAGTGGCTGAAGACCGACGAGCGCGAGTGGCTCGTCGGCCGGCTGGCGCAGGAGCGTGCCAAGCGCGAAGCCGTGCGCACGTTCAGCGTGCGCGAGGCGCTTTTCAATCCGCGAGTGCTGGCGATCGCGCTGATCTATTTCGGTGCCAACGCAACCAATTACGGCTTGAGCTTCTTCCTGCCGCAGATTGTCAAAGGGTTTGGCCTTAGCAACCTGCAGACCGGTTTTGTCACCTCGTTGCCGTATATCGTCGGCGTGGTCAGCATGGTGCTGTGGGGACGACACTCGGACAGCAAGCTCGAACGCAAATGGCATGTCGCGATCGCGCTGCTGGTCGCCGCCGGAGGGATTGGCGCGTCGGCGGGGCTGGACAATCCGATATTGAAGATGATCGCGCTCTCGATTGCGGGCTTTGGCATTTTTGGTTGCCTGCCGGTGATCTGGACCTTGCCCGCGGCGTTCCTTTCCGGCGCAGCGGCCGCTTGCGGCATTGCCGCCGTGAATTCGCTCGGCAACCTGGCGGGTTTCTTCGGCCCCTACGTGATGGGGTGGATCAAGGATAGTACCGGCGGCTTCGGCGCCGGCTTGCTGTGTCTCTCCGGGGCCGGTTTGATCGGCGTGGCGGCGGTTCTGCTGCTGCGTCACGACACCGCTTTGGAGAATGCACCCGGCACGCTAATGGGTGCGGGTGCGGGTGCAGGTGCAGGTGCAGCAGGGGGTGAGGCGGGGCACCAGGTATAGTGCCCGCTCGCGCAAGTGTGGGTTTGGGTTTGGGATTGTTAGCGGGCGGCGGCGCCCGCTAACGTCACGCTGGTGCCGCTGTTTCCGGTCACGGGCGGCGGCGCGGCGATCGATGAACCGCGCATTGGCATGCCGGTCATTGCCGCCGCCACGGAAATCTTCCTGCCGCTTAGCATTCCCCTCGATCCGTCGGCATAATGACATCCCGACTACGATGGGAGATACCGATGTCGATCGCGAAGACCGGAGCCGCGCCCTATTACGCGGTGATCTTCACTTCGATCCGCACCGACGGGGACAACGGCTATGGGAACATGGCCGATGCGATGCTTGAGGCTGCCGCGAAGCAGCCGGGTTTTCTGGGTGTCGAATCGGCCCGCGAGGAGCTGGGCATCACGGTGTCGTACTGGGACAGCCTCGAGTCCATCGCGGCGTGGAAGCGGGATTCAGAGCACCTCGTCGCACAAAAGCTGGGCCGCGAGCGCTGGTACGAAAACTACAAGACGCGTATCTGCCGGGTCGAGCGGGACTATGAATTTTCGAAACTCTGAGCGTCGCTCCACGCGCCGCTGACGAGTTCAAGCGACCCCACGTCACGATATCTAACCGCTATAGCCCATGATCGGTCCTTCTCCCGTCGCGCTCATCACGGGCTCGACCAGCGGCATCGGAGCCGCTATCCCACGACGCCTTTCGCGGGAATGATTCGCGGTTGTTCTGCACTCGCGCACTTCGGTGGAAGCGGGGCGGGCATTTG
>DASZIR010000035.1:0-1778 GCA_035948995.1 Paraburkholderia sp.
GGATGGATTTCGATGCCGGTCATGAAACGCGCCATCTGCGAGATGAAACGCGCGAGCCAGCGGCGTTTAGCCTGCCAGCATGCGTGCGCGAGCCGGTGCAGCACGAGCGCGTGCAGACCCGGATAACACGTGATGACTTCCCAGGCGCTGCGGGCGGCGGGATCGCGCTCGCGGATCGTGGCAATGTCTTCGCGAAGTCTCGTGAACATGGTAGTGACGCTGACATGGGGAGGAAAAACCGTCGCCTAAGGCACACGACGGGCACACGACGGGCGGCTGCCGGTTCGCACGCAGGCAGCTTTGCTTAGAACGTTTCGAGGAATTGTAGGGCGATTGCGGAAAACCTGCCGGATGCCCCCGCTCCCGGCAAGGTCGTCGCCGGCCGCGGGACGCCTCATGGCTGAACCAGCCGCATGAAGCCGGTTTCAGGGCGTGTCGTCGTCCTGGTTCTTGACCTTTAGCAGAACGTGCTTGGCGATGCCGCGCACGATGTTGACCTCCTCGCGCTCCAGCCCGGAACGCGCAAAGAGGCGCCGCAGACGCGACATCAGCTTCTTCGGATTGGCCGGATCGAGGAATTCGAGCGCAATCAGTGCGTTTTCCAGATGCACATACATGCGTTCGATATCGTCGCTCGGGGCGAGCGCCACGCCCTGCCCATCGGCACTGCCGCTGCTGCTACTGACGCTGCCGGCGCTGCCCGCGGCGAGATACGCGGTACGCAATTCATACGACAGCACCTGCACAGCCTGCGCCAGATTCAGCGAGCTGTAGGCAGGATTGGCCGGAATATGCGCCAGTACGCTGCAACGCTCGACATCCTCGTTCGACAGCCCGGTGCGTTCGTTGCCAAACACCAGCGCGATATCGCCATGCGCGGCGTGCTCGCGCGCCTGCGCCGCCGCCGCGCGCGGCACCAGCTGGGGCGGCCCGTACTCGCGCAAGCGCGCCGTCAATGCCACCGACCAGTGCACACCATTGAGCGCATCGGCCAGGGTCGGCACCACGTGCGCCCCAGCCAGCACGTCGTCCGCGCCGCTCGCCATGGCGATCGCCTCGGGGTCCGACTGCACGTGCGGCATGCGCGGCGCGACCAGCACCAGCCGCGAGAACCCCATGGTTTTCAGCGCACGCGCGGCCGCGCCCACGTTGCCGGGATGGCTCGGCTCGACGAGCACGAAGCGGGTCGACGTAAAACCGCCGCGCACGGGCACGGCGCTGTCGGGCGCGCAAAGGTCGGAGGACGCGGAAGAAGACGGAGCGTGGGAAATGTGGGTTGGGGCCACGATAGAAAATGGGGAGCTAAAGACCACTATGGTAGCGCCAACCGGCGCCCGGACCTATCCGCATCGTGCGGCGCGCTGCCGGGGAGGCCCAGAGTCGGGTAAAATCACGCGATTCGCGCCGTCCTTGCACGAGCGCCTCGTTCTTATTCAATTCGTCTCTGTCGACGGAACGCGCTGCGAAGCGCCCGTTTCGTGTTGTTTCGGCTTATTTTCAGCTCATTACCGGTAAGCAGCCGTGCTGCCCCGGCACAAGGATCCAGTCTCATGCATCCCATGCTCAATATTGCTGTGAAGGCCGCGCGCCGCGCAGCCCAGATCATCAACCGCGCGTCGCTCGACCTCGATCTCCTCCAGGTCAGCAAGAAACAGCACAACGATTTCGTCACGGAAGTCGACAAGGCATCGGAAGCGGCGATCATCGATACGCTGAAGACCGCCTACCCCGATCACGCCATCCTCGCCGAAGAATCCGGCAAATCGGACAACGAATCC
>DASZIR010000036.1:0-13383 GCA_035948995.1 Paraburkholderia sp.
TGACTGGATGCGCAACCGGCCGGATTGAGGGCGCGGTTCGGCAGGCAGCGGCTGCTGGCTCCGGTGGCCGCCGTTTGCGTCGCCGTTCGCCTCGCCGTTTGCCTGTATCGCAGACACGCCGGGCCTGCCAACTGGCCTGGCAATTCGGCCAATACAGTGACGCTCACGCGTGACTCGATTGGCCGTTCAGCCGCCTTCCTTGCGGCCTGGCGCGTCGGCATAATGACCTTTTTGCAGCAAGAACGGAAAGGGGTCCCAACAATGACGACGCGTGCACTTTTTCGCGACGACGCTTACCTGACGCACTGCGAAGCGGCGATTACGGCAATCGACGAGCAGGGCATCCATCTCGACCAGACTGTCTTCTATCCGCTTGGCGGCGGCCAGGCGGGCGATGCCGGTGTGCTGCGCTTGCCGGACGGCACCCGTATCGCGATTGCGGATACCCGCAAGGCCAAATTCGAAGGCGCGACGCCCGACGATGCGGTTCACGTGCCCGCGCCGGGGCAGGAAGCGCTGCTGGCGCGTCTGGCGGCCGGCACGCGGGTCACAGCTGAGATCGACTGGGCCCGCCGCTATCGCCACATGCGCCTGCATACGGCGAGCCATCTGATGTGCGCGGTGCTGCCTTATGCGGTCGACGGCTGCAGCATTACCAGCGACTACGCACGCCTCGACTTCGCGACCGTCGAGCCGATCGAGCGCGAGCAGGTCGACGTGCGGCTCGCCGAGCTGGTTGGCGGCGCGCACGGCGTCGTGACCGAATGGATCACCGATGAAGAGATGGCCGAGCGTCCCGACCTCGTGCGTACGATGAGCGTGAAGCCGCCGATGGGGCTCGGCCGCGTGCGCCTGTTACGCATCGAAGGCGTGGATTTGCAGCCGTGCGGCGGCACGCACGTGCTCAACACGCAGGAGATCGGTGCCGTGCGGGTGGCGAAGCTCGAGAAGAAGAGTGCCCGCACGCGCCGCCTCGTGCTCGAATTCGCGTGAGCGGGGCTACCGGTTCCTTCAGCTATGACCCGCTATGACCAGCTATGACTACACGGCGGACTACGCTGCGCTCGATTTGCGCGCGCGGGAGGTGCTGGATTGCTGGTTCGGTGCGCCTCGCTCCGCGTCGTTCGGCCAGGACAGAAAAATCTGGTTTGCCCGCGATGCGGCCTTCGACGCCGTGCTCACCGGGCACTTCGGCGCACTGCTCGACGCGGCGGTGCAGGGCGCGCTGGATGCCTGGGCGCGCACGCCGCTCGGTGCACTCGCGCTCGTCATCGTGCTCGATCAGTTTTCGCGCAACTGCCATCGCGGCACAGCGCGTGCGTTTGAGGGCGACGCGCATGCGTTGAGGATCGCCAGACAAATGGTGGCGAGTGGCGCCGACCAGCATCTGCCGGATCTGTTCCATCGTGCCTTCGCCTACCTGCCGTTCGAGCACGACGAGTCGCTGGCGAGTCAGCGCGAGGCGCTGCGCCTTTTCAAACCGTTCGAAGTGCAGCCGGGTGGCGCGAGCTATTACCGCTCCGCGGTGCGGCACGCGCAGGTCTTCGAGCGGTTTGGGCGGTTCCCGCATCGCAACGCGCTGCTTGGGCGCCCGTCCACCGATGAAGAGTTGGCCTTCCTGCGGGAACCGGGTTCGTCGTTCTGACTGAACGCGCGGTTCGTCTTGCTTTGCGGCGGCCTTCTGTTCGACCTGGACCATGCGTGGCGGCTTATTCCTGTGACCCGGAGGCGTCCGGTGTGCGCACGAATACGCGCAACAGCTCGTCGTGATCGCCCGGGCGCGCGCCCGACCAGAACAGTTGCCAGTTGGCATCCGGCGCTTTGGCCTGGGCAGGGCGGCCCTGCACGATGAGCCAGGTGCACTCGGTGTTGTCCGGATCGGTGGTGGGCACATGCTGGACGCCGGTGAAGTACGCCAGCATCGGCGCTTCCGATTCGCCGAGCCCGGTGCTGGCCATGCAGTCGCCATCGTTCCATTCGAGATTCAGGCGTGTCCCGAGATCCTCGAACACCGAGCGATAGCTCTTCGCATAATCGAGCCACGGCAGCAACAGCGTGCTGACCAGCCCCCACGCGACGATCGCGCCCAGACACCAGCTCAGCGCACCGCGCCACTTGCCGGTGTACTTGAGCACGGGCAGCAGCCACAGCCAGCCGGTCGTCAGCAGCAGCGCGGCACCGATCAGCACCGGCTTGACCGGGATGACCCAGTCGAGCGGCAGCCAGCGGCCGAGCAGATGAAGCGGCGCGTGCGTGTCGGCAGAGCCGGTCATGGTCGACCAGACGACCCACACCAGCGTGGCAAAGCTGCCGAACAGGACGCGGCTCGTCATATCCCAGCCGGTGTGCAGACCCTGCGGCAGACGTTCGATACCTTGCATCGCCAGCACGGCGAGCGGCGCGATAAACGGCAGGATGTAGAGTTCGCGCACGGTGGCCGACATCTGCAGCACGGCAAAACCCGTACCGGCGAAAATCGCCGGCAACGCGACGCGCGGATCGCGCCAGCGGCGCCATGCACCGCCGGCTAGCGCAGCCAGTGCGAGCGGCACGACCGGAAAGCCGACGCTCAGCGCGGTGCGCAGCACGAAGAGACGCTGGTCGTTCCCGGAGCCGAGTTCCGGCACCGAGAAGCCGAAGAAGCGGCCGATATTGTTGTCCCAGAGCCAGACCTTGAAGAGCGGCTCTGAGCGCAGGTAGAAGCAGATTGGCCAGATCAGCGCGAACGGTGCACAGGCGAGCGCCGCGAGGCCGAGCGAACGGGCGAAGCTGCGGTTGCGGCATGCCGGATAGAGCACCAGTATGGTGCAAGTGGTCGCGCCGAACACCAGCGGCACGAACAGTCCCTTGGCCAGCAACGATACGCCGACGCCCATCCCGAACCGCAGCGCGGCCGGATCGATCTCGCTGTGCGCGGGTGCAGCGGCCTCGCGCTCTCGCAGGTGTGCCAGCACGGCTTCAAACAATCCGCAGAAGCCAAGCGCGGCCCCCGCCATCAAGGCGACGTCCGTCATCATGTCGTGCGTGTGCTTGATCACGACGAGGGTGCTCGCAAACAGCGCCAGCGTGCCGATCACGCGCAGGTCGAGCCAGCGCGGCGCGGCCGTGGCGCGGTGTGTCAGGCGCGCAGTGTAGTAGAGCGTCAGGGCGGCGAAGAGGGCGCTCGCGAGGCGGGCTGCGTCGTGCAGCGGCAGATAGCGCCCGAATGTCCACGCGAGGCCGGCGGCCACCCAGTCGTAGATTGGCGGCTTTTCGACGAACGGCTGGCCGGCGTTGGTCGGCACCACCCAATCGCCGGTCTCGAGCATGTGCTGGATGATGCCGAACGTGTAGGTTTCGTCCTGTTTCCATGGGTCGTGGCCTAACGTTCCCGGCAATAGCCATGCGCACAGAAGCGCCAGCGCGACGATCCACATCACGGGGCGGGAGGCGGCGAGCAGGTGCCTGCGCCGCGCACCGCTGCCTTCAACGGAAGCGGCCGGGGCGACGGGAGGGCGGTCAATGACCGCGTCGCGTTCGGCGATGAGTGCCGTGCCGGGGCGGGCGCGCCGGGCTTCGATAGCAACTGCGTCTGCCGCAGGACGGGCGGCGGCAGACAGCCCCGCGCTCAGGCGCGGAGGGTTTCTTCCGTACATGAAAAGATCTCGGGTCGCGGTCGCAACTGCTGCGGCTGCGATCCTGTACTGCGGCTGCCGGCGAGACCGCTGGGGGTCTATTTACCGGTCGCAGCAAATGGGCGCCATTGTATGCGCCCAATATTACGGTCGTTTACAGAAAAGGTGGGACTCACGGCGTGTAGTGCGGGCATCGCCGGGCTGGCCACCCCGCGCGGCTGCCGGCGCGCACCCCATGCCCCGTCAGGCGGGTGGAGTCGCGGGGTAAGGGCGGTCGGGACGGGCGTGCGTCAGCGCACGGCCCGAGCGGAAGAAAAGGAGGCGCGCGTCAGCGTCCGCCGGTCACATCGAGCAGGGTGCCGGTCACATACGATGCCGCATCGCTCAGCAGCCAGACGATGGCTTCGGCGACTTCCCCGGCACTCCCGGGGCGGCCCAGCGGCGTTTGCGAGCCGAGTACTGCGGCGCGGTCCGGGCGGCCGCCGCTCGCGTGGATCTCGGTGTCGATCAGCCCGGGCCGTACCGCATTCACGCGCACGCCCTGCGGGCCGAGCTCCTTGGCAAGGCCAATGGTCAGCGTATCGACGGCACCTTTCGAGCCGGCATAGTCGACGTATTCGTTCGGTGAACCGAGGCGCGCGGCTGCGGACGATACATTGACGATCGCGCCGCCGTCGCCGCCGCGGTCTTTCGACATGCGGCGCGCCGCTTCGCGGGCACACAGGTAGGCGCCCAGCACGTTGACATCGAACACGCGCTTCAGGCGTTCCATGTCCATGTCGGCCAGTGGCATGGCTGGCGCGACGATGCCGGCATTGTTGACCAGTGCGTCGATCCGCCCGAAGGCGCGCTCCACGGCGTCGAACATCGCGATCACGTCGGCTTCGATAGCCACGTCGCCGGCAATCACACGGGCATGACCGCCGGCGCGTCCGACTTCGGCGGCGGTTTCCTGCGCGGCCGCGACATTGTGCGCGTAGTTCACGCCGACCGACCAGCCACGTGCACCGAGCAGACGCGCCGTCGCGCGGCCGATGCCGCGACTTGCGCCAGTGATCAGAACGACTTTCGTCATTGGAACCTCGTTAAGCGCTGCCGTTACGTCCCGCTGTTCAGAGCCGCTATCAGGCCAGCTCCGCAACCAAGGCGTCAGACCACTTCGCGGTTATCGGCCCATTTGTCTTTCGGGGGCGGCTGATAGCCCCGCAATCTGGCGATCAACCCCGCCGGATTGGCATCGACCTGCAGGATATCGAAGTAGGTCTGCCGCATGAAGCCTTCCTGCACCGTATGCTGCAGCATCGCGATCAGCGGATCGTAGTAACCGTCGATGTTGAACAGTGCCACCGGCTTCTGGTGATAGCCGAGCTGCGCCCATGTATAGGCTTCGAACAGCTCTTCGAGCGTGCCGGCGCCGCCGGGCATCGCCACGAATGCATCCGACAGGTCCGCCATCATCTTCTTGCGCTGGTGCATGTCGGGAACCACGTGCAACTCGGTCAGGCCGTTGTGGCCGACTTCCTTGTTGACGAGCAGCTCGGGAATCACACCGATCGCGCGGCCGCCCGCTGCCATCACCTCGTCGGCGATCACGCCCATCAGGCCGACCTTGCCGCCGCCATAGACCAGCGCGAGACCGGCGTCGACCAGCGCTCGCCCGAACTTGCGGGCGGCTTCGGCGTAAAGCGGTTTGGCCCCGTCGGAGGAGCCGCAGTACACACACACCGACTTCATGGTCAAACGTCCTTCGGTTCGTTGCGAGGCGCGGCGCCTTCCTTGGGCGGCAGGTAGTCGTAGAACTCGCGCTTGGGCAGCTTGCCTGAAATGAGATCGTCGAAGAGCTGCCGCGAGCGGCCACGCAAATACGGCGCCATCAGGGAGACGATCTGCACGCTGACCTGATGCAGTTCGGCGCGGATCGCTTCCTGCTCGTTGTACTTGCGCGGATTCATCACGAACTGGTACGACAGCCAGTACGTGCCGATCACGCCGACATTGGTGGCGATCACGTGCAGCTCGTCAGGCGTGGCTACCATTTCGCCGTCGGCGACGAGCTGCTCGCAGAACTGGCTGGCAAAGCGCACCTTGTGGCTGATGATCTGCTTGAAGTGCGTCTCCAGCGTGCGGTTGCGTGCGAGCAGATCGTTCAGGTCGCGATACAGGAAGCGGTAGCGCCATGTGAAATCGACCATGTACTGCAGGTACGACCACATCTCGTCGATCGTCGCGCGGTGATCGTCCGGAAAGCGCAGGCGCTTTTCGATCTCCTGCTCGAACTGGCTGAAGATGCTGTTGATGATGTCGTCTTTGTTGCGGAAGTGGTAGTACAGGTTGCCTGGACTGATTTCCATTTCCTCGGCGATCGTCGTTGTCGTGACGTTCGGCTCGCCGATCTCGTTGAAGAGTTTCAACGAAAGTTCGAGAATCCGTTCGCGGGTGCGGCGGGGAGGTTTGGCTTCCATGTCGTCCGGCCCTGGTAACGCCGGGTTGGCCGCGCAGCAGCGTGCCGCTGCTGCGTGCTCCACCCTGACGCGGTTGGTATATTTGAGCGCCCCCGAACCTGTCGCTGCGCGACAGGCCCCCCGGGAGGGCAATCCCCCAATGGCCCCAAGGGGACTTCCTTCGGGGCGGGGGACTTCCTGCGGAGCGGAAAACGTGGGGCGGCCCAGCGTTTTCTTGAGAGACTATCAGACGATTATAAACCGACCGTTCTCATATCCAGGCCGAAGTCAGGGTTTTCACGCCGCGACGCAACACAGGCGCCATGCCGGTGGCTAGAGCCACCCGCCGATCCAGCGCACCACCAGCGGGCCGACGATCAGCGCCCATGTCATGACGCACATCCCCAGTGCAACCATCACCGCCGCGCTGCCGAGGTCCTTGGCGCGGCGCGACAACTCATGCCGCTCGAGCGAGATGCGGTCGATCGCGGCCTCGACGCTCGAATTCAGGAGCTCGACGATCAGCACCAGCAGTACCGAGCCGAGCAGCATCACGCGCGCCACCGGTTCGACCGGCACGAACACGCCGCAAGGCAGCAGGATCGCCGCAAGCGTCAACTCCTGGCGAAACGCGCTTTCTTCGCGGATGGCGACCTGAAACCCGGCGAACGAGTTTTTCATCGCGTGCCACGCCCGCGTGATGCCACGATTGCCCTTGTAGGGGTTAAAGGGCAGCGGCGCGAGGGGATCGTCCGGACCGAGCGGTTCGTGCGCGTCGGGGTGGGCTTCGGCGCGGGAGGGCCGGGCGGCGTGGGGCTGCCGCGCGGCGGCGTCGAGTGAGGGGGCGGGTGCGCCGGTCTGGTCGAGCGCGCCGCGCGTCAGCAGGGCGGCGCGGCGCGCTGCCGGGTGAGATGAGGCAGCGCCCGCGTGCCCTTCATACGCTTCGCGCGCGCCATCCGCCGACCGCGACCCGTCGTGTTCGTGCACGTCGTCGAACGGCTCGATACTCTGGTTGTCGTTGTCGACAGAGTGCAGCGCGCCGTTGGGTGCGCGCCGAACGGTGGAGGTTCTTGCTCGCATGGGCGGCTTGACGGGGCGTGTCACGCGGCCGCGCTCTCCTCACTGAACGTGGGCCGCGGCAGCGGCTTCAGATGCGCGGCGAACTGCTCGGAGGCGGCGGCCCACGAGAAGCGTTCGGCCCATGCGCGCGCGTGGTTGCGCTCGATCTTCAAGGCTTCGAGGCAAGCTTCGCGCAGGTCTTCGTTCATCGCGCCGGCGCCGCCGTCGCCCAGCACGTCGATCGGGCCCGTGACCGGATACGCGGCGACCGGCGTGCCGCAAGCGAGCGCTTCGAGCAGCACGAGGCCGAAGGTATCGGTGCGGCTCGGGAACACGAATACGTCGGCGGCTGCGTACACCTTGGCCAGTTCGGCCTGCGTCAGCACACCCAGGTAGTTGGCCTGCGGATAGCGCGACTTCAGTTCGGCAAGCGCCGGACCTTCACCGGCGACCCATTTCGAGCCAGGCAGATCGAGCCTGAGAAACGCTTCAACGTTCTTTTCCACCGCCACGCGCCCGACGTAGAGGAAGATCGGCCTTGCCGTATTGAGGACCTTGGAATCCATCTGGTGAAAGATATCAAGGTCGACGCCGCGCGTCCACAACACGACATTGGTGAAACCGAA
Organism: Paraburkholderia sp.; assembly: GCA_035948995.1. GTDB lineage: Bacteria > Pseudomonadota > Gammaproteobacteria > Burkholderiales > Burkholderiaceae > Paraburkholderia. Next base: position 7,741 of record DASZIR010000036.1, read on the forward strand.
CTTTTCGAGGTCGGTCTTGACGACCGGCGTCGGCGCCATCACAGCCAGCGACGGCTTGTGAAACCAGTGCAGGAACTTGTATGTTGCGGCAAGCGGAATGCCGAAGCGCGCCTGCACGTATTCGGGGAAGCGCGTGTGATAGGCGGTCGTGAACGGCAGCTTGTGCTGGATGGCGTAGCCGCGGGCCGCCATGCCGAGCGGGCCTTCGGTGGCGATGTGCAGGGCGTCCGGCGCGAATTCGTCGATGCGCTGGCGCAGCTTGCGCTTCGGAAACAGCGACAGGCGGATCTCAGGATACGTCGGGCACGGAATCGTCCTGAATTCGAGCGGCGTCAGCAGGTCGACGCGGTGGCCGAGCGCGGCCAGTTCGCGCGTCGTATTTTTCAGCGTGCGCACCACGCCATTGACCTGCGGTTCCCATGCATCGGTGACGATCATGATCTTCATCGGTATTGGCCCATTAAAAGTTAATAGCGGCTACGCGCGGACTACGCGGTCGCCCGGGCCTTTTGCGCGCTGACTTCCGGTGCGCGCATCACGGTCCAGTAGATCACCTTGAGTTCGCCTTCGAAGGTTTCGACGAGGGCTGACAGGCTTTCGACCCAGTCGCCGTCGTTGCAATACAGTACGCCGTCGATATCGCGAATCTCGGCTTTGTGGATATGGCCGCAGACCACGCCGTCGCAGCCGCGGCGGCGCGCTTCATCGGTCATCACGTGCTCGAACGAGGAAATGAAGTTCACCGCGTTCTTCACCTGATGCTTCAGGTACTGCGACAGCGACCAGTACTGGAAGCCAAGACGGCTGCGGATCCGGTTGAACCAGCGGTTCAGCACGAGGATCAGCGTGTAGAGCGTGTCGCCGAGATAGGCGAGCCATTTGGCGTGCTGGATCACGCCGTCGAACAGGTCGCCGTGCACGATCCACAGGCGCTTGCCGGCGAGCGTCGTATGGAAGGCTTCGCCGCGCACGTGGATGTCGCCGAAGGCGAGGTCGCAGAACTGGCGTGCCGCTTCGTCGTGATTGCCCGGGATATAGACGACCTGGGTGCCTTTACGGGCCTTGCGCAGGATTTTCTGCACCACGTCGTTGTGCGCCTGCGGCCAGTACCAGCCTTTTTTCAGCTGCCAGCCGTCGATGATGTCGCCCACCAGGTACAGGTATTCCGAATCGTTGTGGCGCAGGAAGTCGAGCAGGTACGTCGCCTGGCAGCCGTTCGAACCCAGGTGGATGTCCGACAGCCAGATGGTGCGGTAGCGATGCGGTTCTTCGTGGTCGTCGTCGTGACGGCCGGGAGTCGGGTCCGTTGTGACTGGCGGTATGGGCATGGGCAGTGGCAGCCCGCTGCCGAAAGACGCGGAATCGGGGTGGAACGCGACGGGGTCGACGCTCGGGCCGGTTTGGCGGAACAGGGAAGTCGCGGACGTTTTGGGGTCCATGGCTCACGCGTCGAGTTGCAGTGCCCGTATTGCGCCATCGGCACATGACTGTGCCGTGACAGTCACGAGAATTTCTTATTACGGGGAGGGGAGTTAGCGCGCGAAGCGGGACGGTGAAGCTGGTGCGTCGGGCGCAGAGGTGAAGCGCACAGGTGATGCCGAGGGGGCCAGGCGCAGGGGCAAGGGGCTAGGCGGGCGCTCGGGCCCGAAGCAAGCCGACCTCCATCAGCCCGCTACAGCGATCACGCGCGTACCGGCCAGCCGGTCATGCAGAAACTGGCGGTTGGCATCGAACCGGCCTGTCGCAGCCCACAGCACAAACCACGCGCCGGCGATCAGAAGCGTGTGCGGCACCGACAGGCCAAGCAAGGGGTGCAGCGCAAGCGGCGGTAAAAACCACAGCCACGCGAGCACGTAGCGCACGATCGCCCGTGGCGTGGAGAGCGGCGAGCCGTCTGCGGCAACGACGCGCAGCCGCCAGGTTTTCATCGGCAGGGTCTGGCCGCTGTGGGTCCAGAACCACACGAAATACAGGCCCACCACGAATCCGATCCACGCGGCGAGCAGGTTGTGATGGGTCAGTCCGTTGCGCTGCTGCGTCAGGGTGCTGAACAGGTAGCCGGCGAGGAACACCACACCGAACAGGATTACCCCTTCGTAGAGCATCGTGGCGAGCCGGCGGCGGATCGAAGGGATGGCCGGCAAGGCAGCAGGCGCCGGTGTCGTCGTGAGCGGGCTGGGCACGGTGGGCACGATGAATAAGGGGCAGACCGGGCGCGCGGGCTCAGGAGCCGTTGAAAATCGACGGCGCTTCGCGTGGCGACACCGGAATCGGCGCAGCCGGGACGAAGCTGGCGGCCGACGGAACCGCCGGTGCGACCGGCAACGCCGCGCCGGACGCGCTCGAGGTGTTGGCCGTCGCGACGACGCCGCTCGCAGTGTGTTCGCGCTCGTTGACGAGGCGGTTGATGTCCTTGAGCTCGCTTTTGCCGGACGGCGGCGCGCTGACGACCGTGGGCCGGCGCTTGCGCTCGCTGGCGGCGAGCCGCTCTTTCTGCTCTTCGGGCAGTTCCTGGTAGGCCTTCCAGGCTTTCTGACGCGCTTCGCGCGTCAGTTCCTTCGACACCTGGTAGTTTTCGCGGGCAACGCGGCGCTGATCCGGCGTCATGCGGACCCATTCGGTCATCCGGTCGTGCAGGCCTTTTTGCTGTTCAGGCGTCAACTTCGAGTAACGCGACGCGATCTTGATCCATTTCCGCTTGCGCTCATCACTGAAGGTGTCCCATTGGCCCGCGAACGGCGCGAGCGCGACGTGCTCGGCGTTCGTGAGCCGTGCCCATGAGAGCGGGCTGTTGTTACTGGGCAGCTCCGGCAGATCGACGCCGAGTGCCGGCGCGGCGGCCTTGGCAGGCGCGCCGGCGACGGTATTCGGTGCCGGAATGGACGAGGCGCTCGGGTAGAAGCGCGGATAAGTCGCGGCAAACGACACCAGGGCCGCAATTACGCATCCGAAAACAACGGCGAGGCCGCGCTTGTAACTCACCCGAAGAATCTCCCGCTCAGTGCGCGCGCGACAGATACGCGTTGAAGCCGTGATCGAGATATGCGTTGAGCGGCAGGTCGTCGCTTAGCATTGCGGCGTCAATATCGGCGAGTTCGGCGGTGCGTTGCTGGTCTTCCCAGTAGGCGATGGCCACGAGGCTGACGACCAGCGCGGCGAGCGGCCAGGCGAGCGCAAAGCGGCGCAATGGCGAGCGGCGGCGTTGCGGCACTTCGGCCTGCGGCATGCCGGACAGTGCGCCGGCTGCACCGGCGAACGCCGGCACGAACACGGGCGCCGTAACCTGCTCCGGCTTCTTGCGGGCGAGTGCGGTACGGCGAGCCGCGGCAAGCCGGTCGACCGTGGCGGGTGAAATGCTGGCGGCGTTTTCATCGAGCGCGCGGCGCAGCTGCGTTGCGAACTCGAGTTCTTTAGTTTCGAGAGAGGAGCTCATAGCGTGATTCCTTTGGCCTTGAGCGCTTGCGCCAGCGTGTGGGTGGCCCGCGAGCAGTGCGTCTTCACACTGCCTTCGGAGCAGCCCATCGCGGCGGCAGTCTCGGCGACATCCATATCTTCCCAATAACGCATGAGAAACGCCTCCCGTTGACGTGTCGGTAATTTTTGGATCTCGTCGTCAATCAACTGTAAGACTTGTTCGCGTTCCAGCTTCTGCTCGCTACTCTCGGCGCCCGCCGAGCCTTCCTGTGCCTCGAATGTCTCCAGAGGGTCGAATTCGTCGTCTTCGCTGTTGCCGAGCGAGGAGAACAGACTGACCCAGGTATTGCGTACTTTCTGCCGACGAAAAAAGTCGTGCATCGCATTCTGCAGAATACGCTGAAATAGCAGCGGCAGTTCGGCTGCGGGACGGTCGCCATATTTTTCGGCGAGCTTGATCATCGCGTCCTGCACGATGTCCAGCGCGGCGTCGTCGTCCCGCACGGCGTAGACCGTCTGCTTGAACGCGCGCCTTTCGACGCCCGCCAGAAAATCGGCGAGTTCCTTGTCTGATGCCATCCGTTGGGGGTCGGCGCAGCGAGCGTGCGCGTAATCGTTCGAAAATGTCGTAAAACTGGCGGATGCTAACAAACTTTCGCCCCGCTGGGGAAAAACACGAACCCGTATCAACACTTATGACGCGATTTTGCAATCTGTTGCGGTGCCCCTGACTGGTGCCGCGGAAATATTTGCTTGACCGCACGGCCATCAGCAGATATCGTCACCGGTTCGCAACATAAGTGACTTGTCTCATTTGAGGTGTGGCCCAAGAAGCTCACCTGTCAAACTGGACGCGCCGCTTGAACCCGAGCCACAAGCCCGGCAGAGAGCACCCGATCAATTTTTTGCCGAAAATTCGAAAGGTGAACGATGAATATGCCCAGCGCGGAATTCTCCACGTCGGATACGACTTCCCATCAAGAAACTGACTCTATCGGCGCCACCGTGCTCATGCGCGCATTGGCCGACGAAGACGTCGAGTTTGTCTGGGGCTATCCTGGCGGCTCGGTACTCTACATCTACGACGAGCTGTACAAGCAGGACAAATTCCAGCACATCCTCGTGCGCCACGAACAAGCCGCAGTCCATGCCGCCGATGCCTATGCGCGTTCGACGGGCAAGGTCGGCGTGTGTCTCGTGACCTCAGGCCCCGGCGTCACCAATGCGGTGACCGGTATCGCCACCGCCTACATGGATTCGATTCCGTTGGTGGTGATCAGCGGCCAGGTGCCCACGGGCGCCATTGGCCAGGATGCGTTCCAGGAGTGCGATACGGTCGGCATCACGCGTCCCTGCGTGAAGCACAACTTCCTCGTGAAGGACGTGCGCGACCTCGCCGCTACGGTCAAGAAAGCGTTTTACATCGCCCGTACCGGCCGGCCCGGCCCGGTGCTGATCGACATTCCGAAAGACGTGTCGAAGATGCCTTGCCAGTACGAACCGCTCAAGACCGTTTCGCTGCGTTCGTACAACCCGGTGACGAAGGGCCACTCCGGCCAGATCCGCAAGGCCGTGTCCTTGCTGCTCGGCGCGAAGCGTCCCTATATCTACACCGGCGGCGGCATCATCCTCGCGGATGCGGCGCGTGAACTCAATCAGTTCGCCGATCTGCTCGGCTACCCCGTCACGAACACGCTGATGGGGCTGGGCGGCTACCGCGCGAGCGACAAGAAATTCCTCGGCATGCTCGGCATGCACGGCACGTACGAAGCCAACATGGCCATGCAGCACTGCGACGTGCTGATCGCCATCGGTGCGCGCTTCGACGACCGTGTGATCGGCGATCCGGCGCACTTCGCGTCGCGCCCGCGCAAGATCATCCATATCGACATCGATCCGTCCTCCATTTCCAAGCGCGTCAAGGTCGACATTCCGATCGTCGGCGACGTCAAGGAAGTGCTGAAGGAGCTGATCGAGCAGTTGCAGACGGCCGAGCACGGTCCGGACACCGCGGCGCTCGCCGACTGGTGGAAGGACATCGAAGCCTGGCGCGCCAAGGACTGCCTGAAGTTCGACCGCAAGAGCGAGATCATCAAGCCGCAGTACGTGGTGGAAAAGGCGTGGGAACTGACCGACGGCAATGCCTTCGTGTGTTCCGACGTCGGCCAGCACCAGATGTGGGCGGCGCAGTTCTATCGCTTCAACAAGCCGCGCCGCTGGATCAACTCC
>DASZIR010000037.1:0-26620 GCA_035948995.1 Paraburkholderia sp.
GGGCGACTACGAGCTCAAGCTCGTGAGCCGGACGCCGAACGGCACCTACATCGACATGGCGATCCATATGCCGATGGTCGATCCGAAACGGCTGCAGTGTCCCGTTTGCATAACGAGAGCGGAGCACGACGGCAATGCGACCGATGCGGAACTGCTCGATTTCTTTTCGCAGTTGCCGAACAAGGACAAGCAGTTTTGCGAGATCAGGGGAGTGGCTCACGTTGCTGTGCTGGGCATCAACCGGGATCGTATATGGCATGTGATGCATGCCTTCTTTACGATGCCCACGCAGCGTTCAGCCTGATCGCGCAAACGAATGACAATGCCCGCAATGCGATGAACGATAGCAGAAGCCGACGCGGAACCCGAAATGGGCTTCCCGTTGAGCCTGCGTGACATTGAAGAGCCGCCGTTCGAGACAGGCGTGCTCGTCAGACACGAGACGATCCGGCGCTGGTGCGACAAGTTTGGCGCCGGTTTCGCGCATTGCGTCAAAGCTGCTTGCCGCGGGCGGACCGCTGCGCATTCGGGCGTTGGTCCGAAGGTTCACGATTCCAACGTTTCGCGCTAGAGATTCCTGGATAATGCGCGCTACCGTCACCGGAGGGGACGCACAGCAGGTCCTGCGGTGAAGCAAGCACCGGATACTCCGTTCAATTACATACAATCCAGGGGATTTTGTGGAACCTGATCTTCCAGCCGGCCGCTCGTGGCTATGGCTCATCTTGCTGATTCCGTACATCGCGCTGTTATGGCTGCCGTTCTACAACGACACGCACCCCCCATTCGCCGGATTCCCGTTCTTCTACTGGTATCAGTTCCTGTGGGTGCCGCTCACTTCGCTGCTGATCTATACCGTGTACCGGGGTATCAAATGAATGATGTGATTCCAGTTAATCCGGTCGCGATGACCGTCTTCATCTTCTTCTTCGTGCTCGTCACGGTGGTGGGATTCTTTGCCGCGCGCTGGAAGAAGGGCGATCTGACCCAATTGAATGAGTGGGGGTTGGGCGGACGCCAGTTCGGCGTCGTCATTTCGTGGTTCCTGGTAGGCGGCGACTTCTATACCGCCTACACCGTGATCGCCGTGCCCGCGCTGGTGTATTCGGTAGGGGCGTACGGCTTCTTTGCGCTGCCGTACACGATCATCGTCTATCCATTCGTGTTCGCCGTGATGCCCAAGCTGTGGCAGATCGCGCATGCGAAGAATCACATCACCGCAGCTGACTATGTGCAGGGCGAGTACGGCGGCAAGTGGTTTCCGGGCGCGGTGGCGTTGACCGGTATTGTTGCGACGATGCCATATATCGCGCTGCAACTGGTGGGCATGCAGGTGGTGATCAAGGGGCTCGGCGTGTCGGGCGAAATCCCGCTGATCGTCGCCTTCGTGATCCTCGCGCTGTACACGTACACGAGCGGCTTGCGGGCGCCGGCGATGATCGCCTTCGTCAAGGACATCATGATCTACATCGTCGTGATCGCCGCGATCTGGCTGATTCCGTCGAAACTGGGCGGCTATGGCCAGGTGTTCGACGCGGCCGACCACTACTTCAAGGCGAAAGGCGGCGCGACCGGCATCATTCTGAAGCCGACGCAGTTCACTGCATACGCGTCGCTCGCGCTCGGTTCGGCACTGGCGGCGTTCATGTATCCGCATACGATGACGGCGGTGTTGTCGTCGTCGTCCGCGGCGACAGTGCGCAAGAACGCGATCTTCCTGCCAGCTTATACGCTGTTGCTCGGTTTGATCGCCCTGCTCGGTTACATGGCGATTGCGGCCGGCGTGCACGTGAAATCGGCTTCCGACGTGGTGCCGGCGCTCTTTGGCACGCTGTTCCCTTCGTGGTTCGTCGGCTTTGCCGCGGCGGCGATTGCGATCAGCGCGCTGGTGCCGGCAGCGATCATGTCGATTGGCGCGGCGAATCTCTTCACGCGCAACTTGTGGCGCCCGATCGTCTCGCCGGACATGTCGTCCGCGGCCGAAGCCTCCACTGCGAAAATCGTCTCGCTCGCGGTGAAGTTCGGCGCACTGCTGTTTATCGTATTCCTGCCCACGCAGTATGCGATCGATCTGCAACTGCTCGGCGGCGTGTGGATCCTGCAGATCTTCCCGGCTATCGTGTTCACGCTGTACACACGCCGGCTGAATACGCCGGGCCTGTTTGTCGGCTGGCTGGTGGGGATCGTGCTCGGCACAGGCATGGCCATCTCGCAGGGGCTCAAACCGGTGTTCGCGTTGCATCTTGGCGATGCAACGTATCCGCTGTATATCGGCCTGATTGCGCTGGTGGCGAATATTGTCGTGACGGTCGTGGTGTCGCTGGTCACGCCCAGGCTGGCTAGCGTTAAGACGCGCTTGATGCTGGATCGGCTCAGGTTCTAGCTAGCCGCTCCAGATTTCCTTTGGCACGCGGCTGGCAACTAATGGTCTGCGTCAAACAGATTTCATCTTATTCAGCCGGGCTGGCATCGACCGGCGTCGCAACGGACGGTGTGCGGCCAGGGAATGCAAGCACCATGACCGCGGAGGCGCGCGTAATTGCCACAAGTATATGTAGCAGCACCCGGAACGCGCCGTAGTACGCCTGCACGAGTAGCTGAACGCATCCCGGATCGCTGCATCCAATAAAGCCGGCCCTAATTTCGGCTGGGCCGCTAAACCTTGCGCTTCTTGGCAGGTGCAGTCTTTTGTGCGCAGTGCGCTCCTTGCAAGGGCCCTTTGGAAGAAAAGGGCACACTTTGCTCGTTTATCGTCGACAAGCGCTATGGCTCGAAACGTAAGGCCCGCAAGGAATCAAAGTGCAGACTTAAATGCACGTCGGCAATAGGCTGCTTTGATGACGGCGATCAAGGCTGGTGCGTGCGCTGGGGCTTTTGCCTGCGGCGCTGCCCTGGTGAAATGCAACTAACGGTCAAGCCCGCCAGCACCCAGCCAATCCGCGGCGCGCGCCCTTCGGAAACCTCGGGTCAGCCGCCGCGTGACCCGCAGCGGCTACGCAAGGGCGAGGCCGGATAGGCTACTCAACGCTTGCCGTCAAGGAGGTCGCCGAGCAGGTCGTCGAAGGCGGCCTGAGCATCTTCAAGCTCTTGCAGGGCCGCGTCGAAGGTCTGCAGGGCGAATTGCGACGGCCGTCCTTCGCCGGCGGGCGGGAATTGTGATTGTAGCGACGCAAAAGCGGTCTGCACGCGTTTTGTGGCGGCCAGTACGCGCTCCATCGCGCTCGTTTCTTCGGCTCGCGCCTGTTCGTGATTCATGAAAGAGACTCCGTGGTTCGTGCGGCGATAACGCCGTGCCGCTCACTATGCCATGCTCGCGTGCGGCGCACGCGCCGGGCAGGGGATCCAGGGGGGCGCCGAGGCGCATCACAAGGAGATCAGCTGAGCGGCAGACCGCCATTCGCCTTCACTTCGCGCAACGACAGCGACGACTCGACGGAGGTGACGCCCGGCAGGCTGCGCAGTTCGTCGCGCATGAAGGTGCCGTAGTCGTCGAGATCGCGCGCGACGACCTGCAGCACGTAATCCGCGCTGCCCGACACGTTGTGGCAGGACTGGATGCGCGCAATGGCTTGCACTTCGCGCTCGAAACGGGTGGCCACCGCGCGGTCGTGAACGGCAAAGCGCACATAGACGAACGCCACCACGCCGAACCCGAGGGCGGAGCGCGACAGCATGGCCCGGTACTGGTCGATGTAGCCCTCGTTTTCCAGGCGCTTTAAGCGCCGCGCGCAAGGCGTCTCGCTCAGGCCGACGGTTTCGGCCAGCCGTGCGTTGGACATGCGCCCGTCGTTTTGCAGCGCCGACAGGATTGCACGGTCTACTTTGTCGAGGTTATTCATCGCCAGGGGAAAGATCCATGAAGTAGCGGTATGTTAGCGTATTCCCCTAAATGATCCCAGTTATCCTCTGCAATTCGCCAGCAAACACTCGTTAGGCGATAGCAAGATAGAGCCCTCAAAAACGTGAGGCTCACATGATTTCCGCGCATCTTCTGATCGTCTACATCGCCGCTTTGTTCGTCGTCTACGCGGTGCCCGGACCGGACATGGCGCTCGTGCTGCAGACGAGCATCGGACGCGGTGCGCGCACCGGCCTTGCTGCCGCCGGTGGCCTGGGCATTTCGCGCGCGACCCACGTGACCTTGTCGGCGTGCGGGGTAGCGGCCCTGTTGCGCAATGCCCCGTGGCTCTACGAAGTCGTGCGGTACGGCGGCGCGGTCTACCTTGCGTGGGTGGCGGTGCAGATATTTCGCTCGCCGGTCTTCGCCTTGCCCGCGGATGGCGCCGTGACGGCAGAGTCGCGGCCGTTGCGGACGGCGTTCGTCAAGGGCCTGTTGACCAATCTGCTCAATCCGAAGGCGCTGCTGTTCTGCTCGGTGCTGCTGCCGCAGTTCGTGCGGCCGGCGGCGGGGCCCGTTGCGGTGCAGATGATCGAGCTGGGCGTCATCCTGGTCGCCATCGGCGCGTGTTTCGACGCGGCCTATGCGATCGGCGCAGCACGCATCTCGAACTGGATGCGCTCGCATCCGCTCGCCCAGACCGTGCAGCGCTGGGCTTTCTCTGCCGCACTGATCGGTTTCGCGCTGCGCCTGTCGCTCGACTAGGCGCGTCGTCCCTGGGCTTGACGCTCATGAGGCAGTGAGTTCGTGGATCAGGTGCAGCGCCGGTCGCATGGGCGCCGCGCCGCTGGCAAGGTGATTGTGTTAATAAGGACGATAAAAGCCGCGGCGCGCGATGCCCGCTGGCTAATCCGTTACCCATCACCCACCCGGATTCCCTGTCCTGCAATGAAGACCTTTTTACTGTACGTGGTGACCGCTGTCGCCGAGATTCTCGGCTGCTATCTGCCGTGGCGCTGGCTGAAGGAGGGCGGTTCGGCGTGGTTGGTGGTGCCCGCCGCGCTCAGCCTTGCTGCCTTCGCGTGGCTGTTGACCTTGCACGGTACGGCCGCCGGCCGCGTCTATGCGGCTTACGGCGGTGTGTATGTGGCCGTGGCGATTCTGTGGCTGTGGTGCGTCGACCAGGTGCGCCCTAGCGTCTGGGACCTGGCCGGCGTCGCGCTCACGCTGGCTGGAATGGGCGTCATCGCGTTCCAGCCGCGCGTGTGAAGAGTACAGCGTGACTTGGCCGCTTTAGACGCCGCCGAGGTAGTCGAGCTTGCCGAGTTCCACACCGCTATGACGCAGGATGTCGTAGGCGGTCGTGACGTGGAAGAAGAAGTTGGGCAGCGCGAACTGCAGCAGATAGTTGACGCCCGAAAACTCGATCGGCCCCTTGCGCATCTTCAGCGTGATCTGGCGTTCTTCCGTGCCGTCGATCTGCGCTGCATTGAATTCCTTCAGATAATCAATCGTTTTCTGAATGCGGGCGTGCAGATCTTCGAACGTCACTTCGACGTCTTCATACTTGGGCGGCTCGACGCCGGCGAGACGCGCCGCGCAACCCTTGGCCGTGTCGGTCGAGATGTAGACCTGGCGCACCAGCGGCAGCATGTCCGGAAAGAGCCGGGCGTTGATGAACACGGATGGGTCGATCTGCTTTTCGGCGGCATGCGCTTCGGCCTTGCCGAGGATGTTTTGCAGGCTGGTCAGGCCGCGCACCAGCACGGGCACGGAGGCTTGATACATCGAAATGGACATGGAACGTTCCTCTGATTCACTCGGATTCCTCGACGCGCGTGCAGACGCGCACACGAGGCAATGCAACGGCTGGATCGCCGCTGCAGCATCATAGCGCGACCCGTGTGACGCAGGCGTTGACGTTAGCCATCCGGACAACTGTTGCGCGTTCTGGAACTGTGTTCGAATGGATTTGTCGGACGGCTTGACGATGTCCTTGAAACCAGAACCCTGAGCGGTGTTGCGGCAGTTCAGTTGTGCAGTCATGCGCGTGCCCGCCGGGATCAACGCGTGGTCCGTGTGGCCGCGCACCCAGGAGTGTCGATACTATGGCCAAGCAACCCTTGCAAGGAAGTGAGCGAGCGGTAGAGGAAGGTTCGAAGGTGGTTGGGCATTGCGATCCCTCGGAACGGATCGAAGTCCAGGTGATCCTGCGCCGCCCGGCGCAGGAGAAGTTCGACGCGCTGTTCAGCAAGATCGAGGCAGGCGACCCGAGCGTCAAACCCTTGTCGCGGGAAGCGCTTGCCAGGGAGTTCGGCGCGGCGCCCGACGATATCGCGAAGGTCAAGGCCTTCGCCGCACAGTCCGGCTTGACGGTGGTGCGCGAGGATCCCGCCGCGCGCACGGTGGTGCTGAGCGGAACGATCGCGCAGTTTCAGGCCGCGTTCGATGTCCAGTTGCAGCATTATCAGCATCATTCGATCGGCCAGTATCGTGGCCGAACCGGCGTGATCAGCTTGCCTGACAGCCTGTCCGGCGTCGTGACGGCGGTGCTCGGGCTCGACAACCGCCCGCAGGCGCGCCCGCATTTCCGCATCCGCCCGCCGTTCCATCCGGCCCAGGCGCAACAGCAGAGCTCATTTACGCCGCTGCAGGTCGCGTCGCTCTATCAGTTCCCGCAGGGCGACGGCAGTGGCGAGTGTATCGGCATCATCGAACTGGGCGGCGGCTACAAGACCTCCGATCTGAAAGCCTATTTCTCGAGCCTCGGCGTCGCTGCGCCGACCGTGGTTGCCGTGGGCGTCGACCAGGGCGGCAACAAGCCAACCGGCGACCCGAGCGGTCCGGACGGCGAGGTGACGCTCGACATCGAAGTGGCCGGTGCGGTCGCCCCGGGCGCGAAAGTCGCGGTCTACTTCACGCAGAACAGCGACGCCGGCTTCGTTGATGCGGTAAGCCGTGCCGTCCACGACACGACGAACAAGCCGTCGGTCATCTCGATCAGCTGGGGCGGACCTGAGTCGGCGTGGACCGCGCAGTCGCTGCAAGCTTTCAACAGCGTGCTGCAATCCGCGGCGGCAGTGGGGGTGACGGTCTGCGTGGCTTCGGGCGACAGCGGCTCGAGCGACGGCTCCGGCGGCACGGTGGTCGACTTTCCCGCCTCGAGCCCCTATGTACTGGCGTGCGGCGGGACGAATCTGACGGCCTCGGGCCAGTCGATTGCGCGGGAAGTCGTGTGGAACGACGGCGCCCAGGGCGGCGCGAGCGGCGGCGGGGTGAGCACCGCTTTTGCGGTGCCGGCATGGCAGCAAGGTCTGTCGTCCACCAATACGGAGGGCGTGCAAACGCCGCTGACCGGACGCGGGGTGCCGGACGTCGCTGGCGACGCGTCGCCGGTCACCGGCTACGACGTGCTGATCGACGGGTCGCAGACCGTGGTGGGCGGCACAAGCGCAGTGGCGCCGCTGTGGGCGGCACTGATTGCCCGCATCAACGGGGCCAAAGGCCAGCCGGTGGGTTTCGTCAATCCGAAACTGTATCAGGCACCCAGCGCCTTTAACGACATCACGCAAGGCGATAACGGTGGTTATGCTGCGTCGCCCGGCTGGGATGCGTGCACGGGGCTTGGTAGCCCCAATGGTCAGAAAGTCGCGGCCGCTCTATAGTCTCGCGAACGGGCGGCCGGTGAACCCGGCGCCCGCTCAGGGTGTGTCAACGGTGCGGTGGCGCCTGGCCTGATATGACGCTTGCACGGCGCCTGTATGACGCAAACGACGTAAAACGAATCCGATGGAGCGATCATGACGAACACCGAGTCAGCTTCCGGCAGTCCACAGTCGTCTCACAACTCTCATGCTGCGCCAACGGCGGCAGCCCCAGGTGCCGCGCAGCGTGCGGGCAATCAGCCGTTCTTCGATCCGGTGGCATACGGTAACGGACCGGACGATTCTGTCACCGACACGAGCGAAAACGCCGCTGTCACCAAACACTCGGTCATGATCGGCGGGCGCAAGATCGCCTACACCGCGACGGCGGGCCATCTCGTGACGGTCGACCCAAGCAGTTCGGTGCCCGACGCGAAGATGTTTTACGTGGCCTTCACGCAGGACGGCCAGAAAGAGGACACCCGCCCGGTCACGTTTTTCTACAACGGCGGCCCGGGTTCGTCTTCAGTGTTCGTGCTGCTCGGCTCGTTCGCGCCGCGCCGCATCAAGACGGCGATGCCGGGCTTCACGCCGCCCGCGCCGTATGCGATGGAAGACAACCCCGACAGCTTGATCGACAAGAGCGATCTGGTCTTCATCAACCCGGTCGGCACAGGCTATTCAGCCGCGATTGCGCCTCACAAGAACCGCGACTTCTGGGGCGTGGACCAGGATGCGAATTCGATCAAGCAGTTCATCAAGCGCTTTTTGACGAAGAACAACCGCTGGAATTCGCCCAAGTTTCTCTTCGGCGAATCGTACGGAACGGCGCGCAGCTGCGTGCTCGCCTATCTGCTGCATGAAGACGGCGTCGATCTGAACGGCATCACCCTGCAATCGTCGATTCTCGACTATACCCAGGCCGGCAATCCGGTCGGCGCGTTACCCACGGCTGCGGCGGACGCGTGGTATCACAAGAAGCTTGGCGTCGCGCCCACCCCGACCGATCTCGGCGCATTCGCCGAAGAGGTGGCGCAGTTCGCGCGCACCGACTACCTTGCTGCATTGCGCAAGGTGCCGGCCACGGATCCGGCTACTGTTGAAAAGCTCAGCGAATACACCGGCATCGACAAGCCGACGCTGCTCGCCTGGAGCCTCGACATCGCAGGGTACGACAGCCGCGGCAACTCGCTCTTTCTGACGACGCTGCTGAAATCGAAGGGGCTCGCGCTGGGGGAATACGATGGCCGCGTGACGGCAATCGAAACGGGTATCGCGGGCAAGATCGACCCGAACTCCGGTGGCAACGATCCGACCATGACCGCGGTGACCGGCGTCTATACGACGATGTGGAACGTCTACCTGAACGAGCAGTTGCTGTACACCTCGAACTCGTCGTTCACCGATCTGAACGACCAGGCTTTCCAGTACTGGGACTTCAGCCACATCGACCCGACCGGCGCGCAGAAGGGTCTCGATGCGAAAGGCAATGTGATCCTCTATACCGCCGGCGACCTCGCCGCGGTGATGGCGCTCAATGTCGATCTCAAGGTGTTGTCGGCGAACGGCTTTTATGACTTCGTGACGCCTTTCTACCAGACCGTGATCGACTTGCAGCAGATGCCGCTCGTGAGTCAGCAGGTGCGCCAGAACCTGTCCGCGCGTTTCTATCCATCGGGACACATGGTGTATCTCGATGGCGGCTCGCGCACCGCGTTGAAAGCCGATCTCGCGACGATGTATCAGGCAGCCGTGTCGAATACCGACGCGTTGGGGCGGATTCGCGCGTTGCAGGCCCGTAAGGCGAGCTAGCTGTCAGCTGCCACGGGCGGGTTGCCGGGCGGCTGACTGGACAGCCGATCGGGCAAAGGATGGCTCGCGGACTGGCGCGGCGACTGGTGCGGCAATTTGCTGCGCCAGTCGCCGCAGCACTGAGACAAAGCGCCATGCATAGGTCATTTTGCGATTGCGGCACCACTTCGCCGCCGCCTCATCTTCTCCACACGGCGCTGGATCTTCGCGCGCCTATATTGAATGTGTTTTAATTGCCTTGCGAATTAACTATTCCGCGCCAGGACCTGGTGCGCCGACGAATGATTGAACGAAAGGCAGGCAGGCGCGGCAGAATGCAGCGCATCAGAAAATCAGACCCGGTGTGCGGGTCGAAACGCTCGAAGCGGCATGACGTTGCGCGCATGGCCCGTGCCGGCGTCGTGGTGGTGCTCGGCGCCATAGCAGGACTGCGCGCCGGTCAGGCCGCTGCGCACAATGCCGCGATGCTCGACGATCGCGTGACCCAGCAATCGGTGGGCGGCACGATTTGCCGTCCCGACTACGCCGACACCGTGTCGCCGCCGTTTGACGTGATGATGGCGCACAAGAACCGTCTCCTCGCCGAACGGGGCATCAACCCCGACGACGCAGCCGGCTATGCGCTCGACCGGCGCGTGCCGGTCCTGCTCGGCGGCTCGCCGGATGCCCCGGCCAATCTCGACCTGCTGCCGTGGGCCGGAAATCAGGGCGAACGCCGCAAGGCGCGGCTCGTCGTACGTCTGAAACGTTGCGTCTGCGAGGGCAAGATGAGCTTGAGCGATGCGCAGGCCGCGATCGTCGGCAACTGGTCCGCCGCTTACCCCGGTTTTGGCCACAGCTCGTGCGATCTGGGCGGTGTGAGCGTCGCAACGAGCAGCCACGATAGCGCGCCATGAAGTGCGCCGTGAAGTGCGCGCGGCCAGTGTTCGCGTAGCGCGCATCGCGTTGCTCGAGGCTGGGGGCGATGTGAAGCGTTGGCCGGATGGTCTGGCTTCCCCGTGCACTGGCCGTTTGTGGCCGGAAACGTTGCGTCCCCGCTAAAGAGCGCGTGCGTCAGTATTTTTCCGCGCGCTTATTCAGGTACAGTTCATCAATGGTCTTTTCACGCTGACTGTACAGAGCGATATCCGTCAACAAGGCATTTCCGTTTCTGTCATGGTTCGGCCTGCGTTGTTGGGGGCGGGGCAGCGGGAATCGGTCTTGCTCACGACAAAGTGTCGCATCGTATCCGGGGTCGATTCTGGCTATCCTGATAACAGGACGAAATTCGAGGGGATATTTCAAATGATTGCCTTTTATGTGACGTTGGCGGTACTCGGAGCAGCCTTGATCAGCAGCGCTGCCACCGCGCAGGCGAAAAAGCGCGCCAGTCTCCAGCCCGTGCGCGTTCGTAGCACGGACCGCCGCGGGCGCTAAAACGTCGGGAACATGAACCTGTTCGTCTGGAACATCGCCGAATCCTGCACCGAGCAGGAGGTGCGCGAGTTTCTCGAGCATGAACTGGGTCACTATGCAAAAAGCGTGACGGTCAGCGAAGTGGGTACGCCAAAAGCCTTTGCGACGGTCGAGCTGGATACTGACGGGCCCTACGTCGGCGAGGTGATTGCCCGGCAGTTGCAAGGCAAGCATCTCGGGGGCGTCGCGTTGTCGGCGAGTTCAGAACTGTTCGGCGACGAGGCGCCGCGGCCCGCTTGAGCGATCCGCTGCACGCTAGCTGGCAATGATTCCAGTCACGATTTGACCTGAAGTTCGACCCGTCCCCGCGGGTCGCTTCACCGTTGCGCACCTCGTGGAGCGCAACGGCTCTTCACGACTGCGGCGGCCAGTCGAATGGTGTGTAGGGCAGTGCGCGCTTGTGACGCGTGCTCTCATAGAAACGCAGCACCGTCTCGCGGGCTGCAGCGCTGACAGCCTTGCCTTCCAGAAAATCATCGATGTCGTCGTACGGGATGCCGTACGCATCTTCGTCAGGACGTTGCGGGCGCAACATTTCGAGGTCGGCCGTGGGGACCTTGTGAGCGAGCGTGTCCGGTGCGCCCAACGCGCGGGCGACGGCGCGCACCCGCCGTTTGTTGAGTCCGGCGAGCGGCAGGATGTCGGCCCCGCCGTCGCCGAACTTCGTGAAGAAGCCCATCACCGATTCGGCCGCGTGGTCGGTACCGATCACGACGCCGGCCCGGGCGCCTGCCACCGCATACTGCGCAATCATCCGTTGCCGGGCCTTGATGTTGCCGTGGCCGAAGTCCTGCTGCGTATGGTCGGCGAACCGCATGCCGCTCGCGGTCAATGAGGCGAGCATCGCGTCAGCCGCAGGCTTTACATCGATCGTCAGGTTTTCATCCGCGCGAATGAAGGCGAGCGCCTGCTGCGCGTCGGCTTCGTCTTGCTGGATACCGTAAGGCAGGCGGACTGCGACGAAGCGCGCGTCATAGTGATCTGCGCGCAGTCGCTCGACGGCAAGCTGCGCGAGCCGCCCAGCCGTGCTGGAGTCGACGCCACCGCTAATGCCGAGCACATAGGTCTTCAGACCGCTTGCGCGCAGGTATTGCGCGAGGAAGGCGATGCGCCGCTCGATTTCCCGATCTGCAACGAAATCGTCAGTGACGTGCATTTCCGCCGCGATGCGCTGTTGCTGTCCGGTCGAACCGTATTGAGCCATGGTGTTCTCTGCCATTGTGTGGTTGCGTCAGAGGGACGTCAGATAAATGTCGGATATTTGAAGTTTATCTTGCTGCTATTGACTTTATCTGTCGTCGACAGAATTTGACGTGCTGCGTAATATCGTGTTCATTGGTATGCAGCGTGAGCCGCTGGATTGTCAATAATAGGCAGGTTTGCTCAAATACACGATGAACGACAAGAAACGGTTTGACTTGCCTGCACCCAGTACAGTGGTCTATTGGACCGGAATTAATCGGAATGCCGTCCACCGGCCGCCAAGCTTTCGAAATATAAGCCTTACATTGAGTGCCGCTTTATGCGCGCTGTGTAGTAGTCTGGTTTTCGCAGCGAGCGCGCCGCAGAGTGGCATGCCCCTGCCGGCCGATTTATCCGCCTCTGCGGTTGCGGCCCCGGATGCGGCAGGCGTGGTCGACCCGCACCGCGCATTGCTGCTGCGTGCCGTTTTCGCGCGAGACGTGACGCGCCGTTTGAAGGTGCCCGCAGCGGCGCAGCAAGAGTACGGCGAGCGGCTCCAGGCCGCGCTCCAGGACAATCAGTTGGGTAATCTGTCGGGCGAGTATGTGGTGCTTGTCGATCGAAGCGCCAACGTCCAGGCGCTGTTCATCTATTTTCGAGCGGCGCCGTCCGACAAGTGGGTCATGATCGGTGCGTCCCCGGTGGCGACCGGGCGTCCCGGCGAGTTCGATCATTTCATCACGCCGCTCGGCGTTTTCGAACACACGCCGGACAACATGGATTTTCGCGCCGAAGGCACGATGAACCAGAACGGTATTCGCGGCTATGGCAAGCGCGACATGCGGATCTTCGATCTGGGTTGGGCGCAAGGCGAGCGTGGCTGGGGCAACGGCGGGATGTCCCAGATGCGTTTCCAGATGCACGCCACGGATCCCGACAAACTCGAACCGCTGCTTGGCATTCGCCATTCGAAGGGTTGCGTGCGTATTCCTGCTTCGCTCAATGTTTTCCTTGACCACTACGGCATTGTCGACGCCGAATATGAAGCGCTCGCCGAGTCGGGCACGTCGATGTGGGTGTTGCACACCGACCGTCAGGTGATGCCGTGGGCGGGCCGCTATATCGTCGTTGTCGATTCGGAACGGAAGACACGTCCTGCGTGGTCGCCCGTACCCGGCAGCAAGGCGCGTGCGAAAGTTCCGGCCGCGAAGGACACGGCCGACTGACGCAATTGTCCAATGCAGCCGACCGAATGCCACCTAAGCGCGGCATCGAGCCGTTCAAGGAACCGGGGGCCACGTCTCGCCTGAGACGCCGGTCAAGGCGAAGGCGTCAGGCAAGACCCCTGGCAACGCACCTGGGCCGCGCACCGCCCAGTACACCAGGCAAGGCATCAGGAGCGCGCCAGCACCACGCCCAGCAGCGCGACGGCGAAGCCCGCGAGTTGCACCGGCAGCGGCGTCTCGCCGAAGCCGGTATAGCCCTCGAGCGCAGCCAGAGGCGGCGCCAGAAACAGCAGCGCCGTAGCCCGGGCGGCGTCGCCGCGCCGGACCATCCAGACGAGCAGCGTCACGCCGATCCCGGAGAGCATGACAATGCCCCACGCAAGCGACGCCCACAGCGCTGGCGACGCGATCCAGCGATGCTCGCCCAGAGCCAGTGCAAGGATCGCGGCGACCACTGCCGCGCCGAAATCCTGCACGGCGCTGGCGCTGTGAATGTCGGCCCGCGCGAGCGACGTCTTCTGGAACAACATGCCCGCCGTGATCGCGCCGACTGCGAGGTTCGACACGGCGACCACCAGCCACCCTGGGGCATTGCCGTGCGGCGTGGGCGCGGCCGCCGCGAGTTTCGGCGCGAGCACGAGCACCACCCCTGCGAGTCCCAGCGCCATGCCTGCCCAGCCGCGCCGCGACAGGCGCTCGCCGAACAGCGGAGCGGCTACCGCTGCCGTCCGTAGCGGCTGCAACGCGCCGGGCAACGCCATCGCGCCTGCGCTCAGTCCTTGCGCGACAGCCCGATAACCTGCGCCAAGATAGACACCCTGAATCAGCGCTCCGGCGACAGGATGCTTGCCGAGGTTCCGCCCTCTCGGCCACACAGCGCGCGCGAGCCCGGCGGCAAGCGCGAACAGCAGGGCGGTGCCGCCGAAGCGGGCAAGCAGGAACAGGTTGGGGTCGGCGAAAGGCGTGATCGCGCGTGCGACCACGAAGCCCGTGCACCAGAGCACAACAAAAACGGCAGCGGGGTGAGCGTGGCGAGCACGGGGCGTCGTCTGAGGCGGCTTAAGAGGCGGCTTAAGAGGCGGCGTAAGAGGCTCGCAGTATGGCGTGCAGCGGTGCGCGGCGTCTTGTTCGAGGCTGCACTCCTTAGGCGCGTAATGCCGGCAGTGGGCTATCCGCTCAGAAGCGCATCAACAACACCGCCCCTGCTCCCAGCAGGCCGCCGCACAGGGCACAGGACCAGAGCAAGACCCGGGTGCGCCGATACTCGCGTCCGATATCCTGCATCAATTGCACATGCTGGCGCGTGCCGGCCGTATCGTGCTGACGTTGCAGATAACGTACGGCGAGTTGCGGCACGCGCGGCAGCATATGGGCGAGATGGGGCAACTCCTGGGCGATGCGCTTGATCCAGCCGCGATGGTCGAGGTCGCGCTGCGCGATACGGGCCAGTACCGTACGCGCGACGTTCCATGTATCGACGCCCGGATGAAGCGCGCGCGCCAGCGCTTCGGCCTGTTCGAACGAGCGCTGCGCGGTGGCGAGCCGGGGCGATACCGCGCCTTCGAACGGCTGCACGGCATGCAGCAGATGATGAAACAACTCACCGGCCGAGCGTTCCTGCGGCTCGGCCGCGAAATGCGCTTCGCTGCGTCTGCGAAGCTCGGCTTCGAGCATTTCAGTTCGCGTCGTCTTGTCCACGTGACCGGCGTCGCGATGCAGGTCGGCAAGGCGCGCATAGTCCTGCTCGAAGAGTGCGGTCGCGCCATGCACGAAGAATTCGCGTTCGTGCGACGAGAGGCTCGACATGGCCGCGAACTCCGCCAGCACGAGGCGGCCGAGCGTGTCGGCTTCGATGCTCACGCGCACATGCCCGGCGTCGAAGGTCGCGTGAAAGAAGCCATGCTCGAACGCCTGCTCGGTGACTACTTCGACGATGTGTGTGGCGAGCCGCGCGAGCTTGACGCGATGCTCGAGCAGGCCGGTGAGATCGGTCGACGCGAGCGTGTCGAGGTGCTGCACCGCGAGCGTATGGGTCGTGCAGAGTTCCCAGATTACGTCCGGTATGACGAGGCGTGTGTCGCCGTCGAAATGGTGGCCGGTCTGGCTCAGATTCGCCGCCTGGGCGCGCAGGTCGAAGCGGCGCAGCACATCATCGGTGAATGACTGGGCGAGCGCGCTGACCTCCAGGCGGCGCGCGCTGCCGGAAAATCTCTCCAGCCAGCGTGCCGCCCATCGCAGCAGCGCCAGTTCATCGCCGATCTGCTGGAGTTGCGCCGCGCGCACCAGCTTGATCGCGATGTCGCGATGGCCGTTGATCGGCACCGCGAGCCTTGCGAGATGAGTCTGTTCGGCAAATCCGCTGCGCACGGCAACCAGATCGAGCTGGGAGAACAGGGCGCCGAGCGACGCCAGGGGCCGCCCGAGCGCGCTCGCCAGGGCGGCCTCGACCTCGAGCGGCGGCAGCGGTGCCTCCATGTGTCCGATTGCATCGAAGGCCTCGTGCAGCGTGCCCGTGGCCAGTTCCGGCCGCTCGGCGAGGTTCTGCACAAACGCGCTGGCGAGTGGCCCCAGCGCGGGCAGCACGCTGTGCAGGCTGTTGCGGCCGCTTTCGGAGGCGTGCACGCGCTTCACGAGCGTGACGATCCAGTGCAGCTTGTGCTCGCGGGGAGCCGCGAGCCATATCAGGCGTGCGCCGAAACGCAGCGCGTGGTAGAGCAGCAGCAATCGGCGAAACAGTGGCGGCATCGGCGGTTCAATTGACGGGACACGCGTCGTCCGACGCGCAGTCTGAGCGCTCAGGTTAGCAGGGAAGCGCTGCGATAGGAGCATTCAGGCGCAATGGCGTACTACAATACGGCGGCCTCCTGAACCTATGCGTGCCGTTTTCCGGCCTTCTATCGATGCTCGCAGAACAACGTCATCAATACATCCTGGCGCAAGTCGCCAAAAACGGCGCGCTCTCGGTGGCTGAGCTGGTGCGCGAACTGAATGTGTCGCGCGAGACCGTTCGGCGCGATCTGAACACGCTGGCAGGCCGTGGCCTGATCGTGACGACCCACGGCGGCGCGCTGTCGAGCGACCGGCGCGAGCCCGATCTCGACGTCCGCGAAGCCGCCAATGCCGGCGCCAAGCGGGCCATCGGCGAGCGGGCGGCCGATCTGGTGCCGGACGGCGCGTCGGTCATCATCGATTCGGGCAGCACCACCCAGGCCGTCGCCCGCGCGCTGACCGACAAGCACCGGCTCTGCATATACACCAACGACTGGCGCATCGCGTTGCTGCTCGGCCGCCGCAACGAAAATCGCGTCACGCTGCTCGGCGGCGAGCTGTCGGACAATGAGGATGCCACCTTCGGCCTCGATACCGTTCAGCAATTGACGCAGTACCACGCGGATTTTGCGTTCGTCGGCGCGGGCGGCATCTCGCCCGAGGCGTGGCTGACCGACTACACGCGTATGGCCGCCGAGGTTCGCAGCCGGATGATCTCGGCTGCAAACCTCGTGGTGGTCGTGGCGGACAACTCGAAGTTCGGGCGCGTCACGCCCGTGCGCATCAACGGCTTCGAGACTGCCCGGTACCTCGTCACCGAGCTCGCGCCGGACCGTGCGCTTGGCAAGGCGATCGCCGCGCGTGGCCCGGAAATCCTGATTGCCTGATGACCGTCTGAAGGGACGGCCGCTGCCTTACCTGACGCTCAAGCCGAGGCTGGCCAGCGTTCGGCTGATCGCAGCGACCGCATTGCGCAACTCGTTGGCGTCGATCGCACCGATGCAGCCCACCCGAAACGTCTCCACCTCAGTTAGCTTGCCCGGATACAGCACGTAGCCGGCGTCACGCACTGCAGCATAGAAACTGGCAAACTTCCACGCCGGATCGCGCGGGGCGTGGAACGTGACGATGACCGGCGCCTGCACCTCCGGTTTCAGGAACGTCTCGAAGCCGAGCGCCTTCATTGCTTCCACGAGTGCCTCGCAGTTGCGGGTGTAACGCGCGCCGCGTGCAGGCTGGCCGCCTTCCGCAATGAACTGGTCGAGCGCGGTGCGCAGCGCGGCGAGCACGTGCGTCGGCGGGGTGAAGCGCCATTGCGTGGTCTTCTGCATATAGACGTATTGATCGTGCAGATCGAGCGCGAGTGAGGGCGAACGTCCCTCGCACGCTTCCAGCACGCTGCGCCGCACAATCGCAAACCCCATACCCGGCACGCCTTCGAGACATTTGCCGCTGGCCGAAACGAGCGCATCGATGCCGCCATTGCGCAAATCAATCGGCAATGCGCCGAATGAACTCATCGCGTCCACGATCAGGCGCTTGCCGTGCCGCTGACATACGGCGGCGATATCGTCGAGCGGATTGAGCAGGCCGGCGCTGGTCTCGAGGTGCACCTGGGCCACATGCGTGATGCGCGAGTCGCGGTTGAAGGCGTCTTCGATCGCGGCGGCGCTGACCGGCTCGTCTTCGCGCAGCGGCAGCTCGACATAGGCAATGCCCATGCGCTGCAGGATGCGGATGATGCGCGCGCAGTAGGCGCCGTTGTTCGGCACCAGCACGCAGCCCTGGCGCGGCACCAGCGTGCCGATGGCCGCTTCCACGGTAAATGTGCCACTGCCTTGGAGCGGCACGCATACATAATCGTTTTCGCCGTGTACGATCGTCAGCAGATCGGCGCACACGGATTGCGTCATACGGTTGAATGCCGCGTCCCACGAACCCCAATCGCGCAGCATGGCCTGGCGCGTCACGGGTGAGGTCGTCAGGGGTCCCGGGGTGAGCAGGATTGGGTCGTTTCCAAGAATCACACAGCCTCCATCATCAGAAGAATGCACCGCTACGCGCACGGTCAAGTTGCATATTATTGGCGAATTGTGTCATTTTTTGGAAATGATGAAAATAGTCATGGCGCTGTCATGGAAACCTGCAATCCTTGCAGTGCCAGTTCAGGCAGGGCGGGCAGCGCCGAAATCGCCGGTTCGCTGCCGGTCTGGCTGGAAACGAAGCAGCAAGGTTGTCAGCAATCTGCAATCGCACCAATCGGGCTGTGGGCAAACGCAAGCGGGGCGGCGCTACCGCCGTCAAATCACAACAGGTATCGGGTTTTCCCGACCGTCTGGTTTTTTGCCTTTCGGAGAGAACGACATGAAAAAGACGAATCACCTTCACGCGACTGCCAGCATGGTCCGCAAGACGCTGCCGGCACTCGTAGTGGCCGCTGCATTCGGAGGCGCGGCGTTGCCCGCCCAGGCCGCCGACGCGGTGGTGCTGTACACGGCTGACGGCCTTGAAAATCTCTACAAGGATGTGCTGCCGGCTTTCGAGAAGCAAGAGGGCGTCAAGGTCAACATCGTCACGGCCGGTAGTGGCGAAGTCGTGAACCGCGCGACCATCGAGAAGGATGCGCCGAAGGCCGACGTGATCGTCACGCTGCCGCCGTTCATCCAGCAGGCGGATCAGTCGGGCCTGCTGCAGGCTTACCAGAGCGCCAACTACAAGAACGTGCCGGCCATCGCCAAAGCGCCGAACGGTGCGTGGGCGACTTTCGTCAACAACTACTTCTCGTTCGCGATCAACCCGGACGTCGTGAAGACGCAGCCGAAGACGTTCGCTGACCTGTTGCACCCGGATTACAGCGGCAAGATCGCTTACTCGAACCCGGCCACGGCGGGTGACGGCATGGCCGTGATCATCCTGACGACTTCGCTGATGGGTGAAGACAAGGCGTTCGATTACCTGAAGAAGCTCGAGCAAAGCGCCAAGTTCCACACCAAGGGCACGGGTTACCTCGACGTGCTGCTCTCGCGCAACGAAATCTCGCTGGCCAACGGTGACCTGCAGATGGACCTGGACGACGCGGCCAACGGTGGCCTGTCGCTCAAGCCGATCTTCCTCGCAGCCGCGCCTGGCGGCAAGCCGACGACGTTCCAGTTGCCGTACGCGATCGGCCTGATCAAGAACGGTCCGAACCAGCCTGAAGGCAAGAAGCTGATCGACTACCTGATGTCGAAGGAAGTGCAAGCCAAGGTACCGGACATCTTCGGCATCCCGGGCCGCACCGACGTACCGCTCGCCGGCAAGAACGGCGAAGCAGTGAAGCAGGCGATTGCCGGCGTGAAGCTGATTCCGGTGGACTGGAACCAGGTCATGGCGAAGAAGGCTGACTGGACCGCACGCTGGAAGAACGACGTGATTGGGGACTCCGGCAAGCAGGTCGAGGTCGTCAAGCCGGCGCAGTAAGTCGCACAGCGAGCCTCGCCGCAAGCCTCGCGGTGAGCCGCCGGGGCCCGCTGACGCTGTTACCCGCATTACCTTGGTTGGAGGATGAACCCGGTGAATACCGCAACTCTTGCCCCGGGCGCGCTCGGCGCCTCACCGGAGGCGCTCGATGCAGGGCAGCCGGGCACGCCGGGCGGCGTGCAGATCGAGCATCTGACCGTGCGTTTCGGGACGCGTACGGTGCTCGACGACCTGTCGCTGAACATCGAGCGCGGCGAATTGCTGACCGTGCTCGGGCGCAGCGGTTGTGGCAAGACGACGCTGTTGCGTTTCATCGCCGGGTTCATTGAAGCGGACGGGCTGGCCGGCACCTTGACGGTGGCCGGCCACGACCTCACGCATGTGCCGCCGCACAAGCGCAATCTTGGTCTGCTGTTTCAGAGCTACGCGCTGTTTCCGCATCTGTCGGTGTTTGAAAATGTCGCCTTTGGCTTGCGGGCACGCCGCGAGTCGTCCAAGCACATTGCCCGCCGCGTGGCGGACGTGCTCAAGCTCGTGCAGCTCGGCGATGCCGGCCATGTGATGCCGGCGCAACTGTCGGGCGGCATGCAGCAGCGGGTGGCGCTGGCGCGTGCGCTCGTGATCGAGCCGGATGTGCTGCTGCTCGACGAACCCCTTTCCGCGCTCGACGCCAACCTGCGCGCGTCGGTGCGTTCCGAATTGAAATCGCTGCATGAGCGCCTGCCGAACCTGACCATCGTCTGCGTGACGCATGACCAGGACGATGCGCTGGTGTTGTCCGACCGCACGCTGTTGATGCGCGAAGGCCATATCGCGCAGCTCGGCACGCCGCAGCAACTGTACGACCAGCCGAACGACGGCTTTGTGGCGCGCTATCTCGGCGCGGCCAATCTGCTGCCGCCGCACGTCGCGTTTGCACTCGGCGACTCGCGTTACAGCGAGCGTGCGCGCGTCGCCTGTCTGCGTCCCGAGGCGTTGCGGATCGTGCCGCTCGGCGATGGGCAGGTGCACGGCATGATTACCTCGGTCGAGTGGTACGGCGCGGTACTGTCGGTCTCGGTCACGCTTGACGCGATGCCCCATGAGCCGGTCCTGGTCACGATGCAGCGCGGCCACGGTATGACGCCCGAGAAGGGTGCGCGTATTTCATTGCGCTATGAGGCAGACGATGTCGTCCTTATCCACCCCTAACGGTCCTAACAGCCCTGACGCGCTGGCGGCCGACGCGAAGCGTGCTGCCACCTTTGCCTCGCATGCGGCCGCGGTGCGCCGCCGTGAGCGCGCGGCGCAATGGCATTTGCTGTTTCTCGCCGTGGTGGTGCTTGGCCCGCTCGTAATTTACCCGCTGGTGCGGCTCGTGCTGCTGAGCCTGGCCGGCCCCCATGGTGGGCTCGGTTTTCAGGCCTATGCGACGTTTTTCGGCAATCCCGAAACGCGCGGTGTGGTAGGTACGACGCTGTGGATCCTGTTCGCCAGCGCGGGTCTGGCGTCGCTGCTTGGCGTTGCGCTCGCATCGATGCTGTTCTTCAAGCCGTTTCCGGGCGCGCGGCTTGTGACGCGTTTCCTTGAACTGTTCGTGGCCTTTCCATCGTTCCTCGTCGCCTTCACGCTGATCTTTCTGTACGGCTCGCAGGGCTCGGTCAGTATCGGGCTGCAGCGTCTGTTCCATCTGGAGGCGCCGCCACTGAACTTTCTGTTTGGGGTTGGCGGCGTGATTCTCGCTGAAGTGGTGTTCTACGCGCCGTTCGTCGTGCGTCCGACGCTCGCTTCGTTCGCCACGCTCGACATGCGCCTGATCGAAGCCGCCCGCAGTCTTGGCGCAAGCGGCTGGATGGTTGCCTTCAAGGTGATCCTGCCGCTCGCGTGGCCGGGCATCGCCGCCGGCACGATCCTGTGCTTCCTGCTGACCTTGAATGAGTTCGGCATCTTGCTGGTGCTCGGCAGCGCGCATCTGATTACGTTGCCGGTGGCCATTTACAGTTCCGCGACGGTCGACCTGGACTTGCCGACCGCCGCTGCCGGCGCGGTCGTGATGCTGATGATGTCGTTGTCGCTGTACGCGTTGTACCGCGAGGTCAACCGACGCAAAGTTAGAGGAGCACGCTAATGGCCGTCGATCTGGATCCCACGGTATTGCCGGTCATGCATAAGCGTGCGCGGCCGGTGCAGCGCAGTCTCGTCACGCGTCTGGCGGGCGGCTTGTTCCTTGCCTTCGCTGCGTTGCTGTGCTTCTGGCTGTTCGTGTTGCCGGTGATCGTCGTGGCGCTGTCGAGCGTCGCCGCCCACTGGTCCGGCACGATCCTGCCCGCCGGTTTCAGCACGCGCTGGTTCGAACGGCTCGGTTCGAGCGATTTCGATGCGCTCACAACGAGTCTCGAGATCGGCTTCGGTGTCGCGGTGCTGGGCACCATTGTCGGCCTGTGGCTGGCGTTGGCGCTCGAAGGGCGCGACCGGCGCGGCCTCGGCATGCTCGTCGACACGATCGCGATGATGCCCAACGGTGTGCCGAGCGTGGTGCTCGGGCTGGCGGTGCTGATCGCGTATCACAAGCGTCCGCTCGATCTGTCGAGTTCGGCGGCGATCGTCGTGTTCGTTCAGCTCGCGCTTGTGTTGCCGTTCTGCTATCGCTGTGCCGCCGCCGCCTTGCGTCCCGAACTGACCATCCTGCGCGAAGCCGCAGCGAGCCTCGGGGCGCCGCCTTCGATGGTGCTGCGTCGCGTCGTCCTGCCGCAACTGCTGCCGGCCATACGCGCGAGCCTCGCGCTCGGCTTTGCGCTCTCGCTTGGCGAACTGGGCGCGACGCTCACCGTTTATCCACCCGGGTTTGCGACGGTGCCGATCGTCGTGGTCGGCCAGGTGGAGCGCGGTTACTACCTGCCCGCATCCGCGCTCTCGCTGATCCTGCTGCTGGTCTCGCTCGCGGCGCTGCTGCTGATCGCGGCACGGGTTCCGCGTCGCCGGGCCGATTGACCGGGGGATTGCCCATGACTTCTGGTGTGGTGCGTCAGCAGCGTACAACGCATGTAAATGTGGCAAAAAATGTCGAAATGACCGAAAATATGCAAACAGCCGCAGCCGATCCGATTGATGTCGTGCGTCGGCATTCGCTGACGGCGCTGGTTCGTGACGAGATAGAGCGCAACATCATCGCGGGCGCCCTGGCGCCTGGCGCCAAGCTCAATGAAGCTGACTGGGCCGCGCGCCTGCAGGTCTCGCGCGGTCCGGTGCGCGAAGCGTTTCGCGCGCTGGAGCAGGCCGGCCTCGTGCGCACCGAAAAGAACCGCGGGGTGTTCGTGCGGGTCGTGTCGCTCGCGGAGGCCGACGAGATTTACGCCGTGCGGGCGGTGCTCGAGGAGGCGGCGTGCCGGACGCTGGCGTCGAGCATCGATGCGGTGCAACTGGCGGGTCTGCGCAAGCAGATCGACGCGATGCGCAGCGCGCTCGACACGCATGACCATGACGCCTATGCGCGCGCCAATGTGGCGTTCCACGACGGGATCGTGGCGGCAGCGGGCAACGGCAAGCTGTATGAGACGTACCGGCGCCTGGTGGGCGAATTGAGCCTGTTCCGGCGCGCCGCGCTGGGGGTGCGCGCCGATGCGATGGAGCGCTCGCTGGCTGAGCACCGGGCCATCCTGACGGCGCTCGCCTCGCGCGATGCCGATCGTGCCGCCGCACTGATGCATGCGCACGTGAACGGCGGCCGGCAACGTGCGCACGAGGCGTGTGAACCGGTTGGACAATGGAGCGTGTTGCTGCCGTCGTCGGCCCCGACTGATGAAGAACGCGCGTAATCGACGCGCAGGGAAGAGAGCGATGTCAATCGATATGCAACAGAGTGCCCGCAGTATTGAAGTGAATGGCCGTGCTTACCGGCTGTCGTCGCCGCCGGCCGTGGTGGTCTGCGTCGATGGTTGCGAGTACGACTATCTTGAAGCCGCGGTCGCGGCGGGCGTTGCGCCGTTCATCGGCAAGATGCTGAAAGAGGGCACCGCACTCAAGGGCGACTGCGTGATCCCGTCGTTCACCAACCCCAATAATCTGTCGATCGTCTGCGGCGTGCCGCCTTCGGTGCATGGCATTTGCGGCAACTACTTCTGGGATCCGCAAGCCAACGGTGGTGAGGGCGCAGCAGTCATGATGAACGATCCCGCCTATCTGCGAGCGGGGACGCTGCTTGCCGCCGCCGCTGATGCTGGCGCAGCGGTCGCTGTGGTGACCGCGAAAGACAAGTTGCGCCGCTTGCTCGGCTGGCAACTGAAGGGCATTTGCTTCTCGGCAGAAAAGGCAGACACGGTGACGCTTGAAGAAAACGGCATCGCCGGGGTGCTCGACCTGGTCGGCTTGCCCGTGCCGGATGTCTACAGCGCCGGGCTGTCCGAGTTCGTGTTCGCTGCGGGCGTGCGTCTTGCGCAAACCCGCAAGCTCGATCTGATGTATCTGTCGACCACCGACTACATTCAGCACAAGTGGGCGCCGGGCACCGAAGGGGCTAACGCCTTCTACGCAATGATGGACCGCTATCTGGCGCAACTCGACGAACTCGGCTGGGTGATCGGCCTGACGGCGGACCACGGCATGAACGCCAAGCACGATCCGCAGACGGGCGAGCCGAACGTGATCTATCTGCAAGACGTGATGAACCAGTGGCTCGGCGCGGGCAAGGCGCGCGTGATTTTGCCGATCACCGATCCGTACGTGGTTCACCACGGTGCGCTGGGGTCATTTGCAACGATCTATCTGCCGCACGACGTGAGCGCGGCGCAGGTGATCGAACGTATTGGCGGCCTTGCGGGTGTCGAGGTCGTGCTCGACAACCGCGCGGCATGCGAGCGCTTCGAGTTACCCAACGATCGCGTCGGCGACATCGTCGTGGTCAGCAAGCGCGATGTGGTGCTGGGTACGCGACGCGAAGAACACGATCTCTCGGGGCTGACGGTGCCGTTGCGTTCGCACGGCGGTCTCTCCGAACAGGAAGTGCCGTTGATCTTCAATCGGCATGTCGAGGGCCTGGAGAAGGCCAGGCGGCTGCGCAACTTCGATGTATTCGACATTGCGTTGAATCGTGTGGTTGCATCATGAGCGCAGTGCTGAAGGATCACCCGGCGTTCCGGGCCGAAGCGCTGCGCCTGAAGGGCGAGCGCGCGCTGCGTGAACGCACACTCGATGTATTCGATCCTTATACCGGGTGGCGTGTCGGCACGGTGCCGCTGGCAAGCGTCGACGACGTGCGCGCGGCGTTCGAATACGCTGGCGCCTATCAGTCGAAGCTCACGCGCTATGAGCGTTCGCAGATTCTCGAGCGTGCGGCTTCGTTGCTGCGCGAACGCGCCGAGGCCGCATCGGATCTGATCTCGCTCGAATCCGGGCTCTGCAAGCAGGACTCGCGCTATGAGATCGGGCGCGTGGCCGATGTGCTCAGGTTCGCGGCGATCGAAGCGTTGCGTGACGATGGTCAGAGCTTCTCGTGCGATCTGACGCCGCACGGCAAGAAGCGCCGCGTGTTTACGCAGCGTGAGCCGCTCGCCGGCGTGATCGTCGCGATTACGCCGTTCAACCATCCAATGAACCAGGTTGCGCACAAGATCGCGCCGGCCATCGCGACCAACAATCGCGTCTTGCTCAAGCCGTCCGAGAAGGTGCCGCTCTCGGCCTTCTATCTGGCGGATATCCTGTATGAAGCAGGCTTGCCCGGGCCGATGCTGCAGGTGCTGACCGGCGAGCCGCGCGAGATCGCCGACGAATTGATCACCCATCCTCTTGCGGAACTGGTGACCTTCACGGGCGGCGTCGCGATCGGCAAATACATCGCCGCGAAGGCCGCTTACCGGCGTGTCGTGCTTGAACTGGGCGGCAACGACCCGTTGATCGTTCTCGAAGATGCAGATCTCGAACGCGCGGCAACCCTCGCGGTGCAGGGCTCCTATAAGAACTCCGGCCAGCGCTGCACGGCAGTCAAGCGGATGCTGGTGCAAAAGAGCGTGGCGGCTGAGTTTACCGAGCGGGTGGTGGAGAAGACGCGCGCGTGGTCCTACGGCGATCCGTTCGATGCAACGAACCAGATGGGTACCGTCATCGACGAAGCGGCGGCCCAGCTCTTCGAAGCGCGCGTCAATGAGGCGGTCGCACAGGGCGCGCGGCTGCTGATTGGCAACGAGCGCAGGGGCGCGCTGTATGCGCCGACGGTTGTCGACCGCGTCGATCCGGCGATGACGCTGGTGCGGGAGGAAACGTTTGGGCCGGTGTCGCCCATCATCACGTTCGACAGCCTCGATGATGCAATCCGGATCAGCAACGGCACGGCGTTCGGTTTGTCATCGGGGGTATGCACGAACCGTCAGGATGCGATCACGCGCCTGATCAACGAACTGCGCGTCGGCACGGTCAACGTGTGGGAAGTGCCGGGATACCGGATCGAGCTGACGCCGTTTGGCGGCATCAAGGATTCCGGGTTGGGCTATAAGGAAGGGGTGCAGGAAGCCATGAAGAGCTTTACCAACCTCAAGACGTTTTCATTACCTTGGGAGTGACCGTGTGGCTTTGAGTCTGGATGACATTCGTACAGTGTTTGAGAAGCACGGCAATCTCGCGTATAGCGGCGAGCCGGTGACACAGCTGGAGCATGCGCTGCAAAGCGCTGCGCTGGCGGAGAGCGAGGGCGCGAGCGACGAGCTGGTCGCCGCCGCCTTCCTGCATGATCTTGGTCATTTGTTGAACCGCTATGGCGACACGCCAACGGAGCGCGGGATAGACGATTTGCACCAGTACTTCGCGTTGCCGTTTCTGCGACCGGTATTGCCGGAGGCAGTGTTGGAGCCGATTCGCCTGCACGTCGACGCCAAACGCTGCCTGTGCGCAATCGACGAGACGTATTTCGGCCGCCTGTCTGCGGATTCCGCGCGGAGTCTGGAGTTGCAGGGCGGGGTGTTCAGCAGGCAGGACGCTGAGGCATTCCTGAGCAAGCCCTACGCAGAGGACGCGTTGCGCGTGCGCCGCTGGGACGACCTTGCCAAGGAAGCCGACCGCTCGACGCCGGATATCGACCACTACCTGGGCGTGGTGGAGCGCGTGATGGAGACGCACGCGACGGACTGATCCGGGCGTTCGTTATTGGCCCGCTACGTGAGCGTAGCGGGCCAGTTCCTGCGCCCTTTATGAGTATCAATATAACGCTTGCAAGCTGTGTGCTGGCTCGCTAGAATCTCGGTCTTTCGCGCTTCGGAGTCCGGGGCGTG
>DASZIR010000038.1:0-5832 GCA_035948995.1 Paraburkholderia sp.
GCGGCGAAGTCATCCAGCCCGAGGTCGATGCCCACGCCGCTATGAATCGGGCGTGGGGGCACATCGGTCACCTCCACCGCGATATTGAGGAACCAGTTGCCGCGCGCGTCCTGCGCGAAGCTGGTTCCGTCCCGGATCCTGCCGTCGGGCAGAGGGCGACTGCTGAACACGCGAAAGGTGTTACCCGCAAAGCGGAAAGCGTCGCCCTCGCGCTTCAGGTCGCGCCCCTTGAGCGGAACCCAGCCCAGGGTCTTGCGGCCGCGATAGCGCAGGTACGGCCGCTGATGCTGGCTGCGCGACTTCGCATACTGCTCGCACGTCGCGTTGACCGTGCCCGAGTGGATGCCCAGTTCCTTGCTACTGCCCGTCGTCAGCACGTTGAGGTCGAAGCCTGTTGGCCACTTCTTGCCCCACCTGAGCGCGTGTTTCTGCGTGTCGTTGCAGAAATTCCAGACGTAATTCACCGCACGGCTATGCTGGTTCAGCAAGCCGTTCAGCGATTTCACCCGGTAGCGGTAGACAAGAATCATGTCGCCAATTCTAACGTGAGAATGCCGCCTGTCGGCGGCGCCCCTTTCACTCCCCGTCCTGAAGGACGGCGTTTCTCGGAGCAAATCTGATGAGCTTCTATCCGCATTACCGTCCGCGCCGTATGCGCCGTGACGACTTCTCGCGCCGCCTCATGCGGGAAAACATCCTCACCACCAACGACCTGATCTATCCCGTGTTCATCGTCGAAGGCGCCAACGTGCGGCAAGCCGTGCCGTCGATGCCGGGCGTCGAGCGTGTGTCGGTCGATCTGCTGATGGGCGTCGCCGAACAGTGTGTCGAGCTCGGCGTGCCGGTGCTGTCGCTGTTTCCCGCCATCGAGCCGTCGCTGAAGACGCCCGATGGCCGCGAAGCGACCAACGAGGCGGGCCTGATTCCACGCGCCGTTCGCGAACTGAAAAAGCGTTTCCCGGATCTCGGCGTGCTCACCGACGTCGCGCTCGATCCGTATACGAGCCACGGCCAGGACGGCGTGCTCGATGAAGCCGGCTACGTGATCAACGACGAGACCGTCGAGATTCTCGTCGAGCAGGCGCGTGCGCAAGCCGAAGCGGGCGTCGATATCGTCGCGCCGTCGGACATGATGGATGGGCGTATCGGCGCGATCCGCGAGATGCTCGAAAGCGAGGATCACATCCACACGCGGATCATGGCCTACTCGGCCAAGTTCGCATCGGCCTTCTACGGTCCGTTCCGCGATGCTGTGGGTTCCGCGACGAACCTCGGCAAGGGCAACAAGATGACTTATCAGATGGACCCGTCGAACTCCGATGAAGCGCTGCGTGAAGTGCGCGCGGACATCGAAGAAGGCGCTGACATGGTAATGGTGAAGCCCGGTATGCCCTACCTCGATATCGTCCGGCGCGTGAAAGACGAGTTTCGGTTTCCGACCTACGTCTACCAGGTGAGCGGCGAATACGCGATGCTCAAGGCGGCCGCGCAGAACGGCTGGCTCGATCACGACAAGGCAATGATGGAATCGCTGCTGGCGTTCAAGCGCGCGGGCGCTGATGGAGTGCTGACGTACTTTGCGCTGGATGCTGCGCGGATCTTGCGGGCGCAGAAGTAGTCGGTAGCAGGGCGCTGGTATCGGGCGCTCTGCGTGACGCACAAGCAGGGCGCGCCGGACAGGTGCCTTGCGCTGGATGTGGGCGGAGGCGCTGGGTTCGGCGCCTCCGTTTTTTTATCGCTCGCCCGGTCGGTCACGGTGCGAGCGCGGCGCACCCTTCGCTACGATTGCGGAGGCGGCGCCAGCCGATCGAGACTACGCAGGAAGGTGTCAGCCGATTCGTAGCCCACGACGCGTAGTACTTCCGCGCCGCTCTGGTCGAAGAAGATGATCCCCGGCGGCCCGAACAACTTGAAACGCTTCAGCAACGCCTGATCATCCGGGTTGTTGGCGGTGACGTCCGCGCGCAGCAGATTGAGTTGCTGCAACCGGGCATGTACGCGCGGATCGCTGAAGGTGAACTTCTCCATCTCCTTGCAGCTCACACACCAGTCCGCGTAGAAATCGAGCATCGCCGGCTGGGCGGCGGTCTTGACGGCCTGATCGAGCTGGGCAGTCGAACGTACCGGAGCGAACGTCAGGCTGCCGGCCTGCGAGGCGTCCTGCGCGCCCGGCGTGCCCAAGGCCGACGCGTCGGCCGCGCCTCCGCGCGCGGCCAGGACGGCGAGCGGCTTGAGCGGATCCGTCGACCCGGCGGCAAGGCCGACAAGCAGCACCGCCGCCCAGATCGTCAGCGCGACGCCGAGGCCGCGACCAAGGCCGCGCCATACCGAGCTGCTGCCGGCAACCGGCGAGAAAAGCCCCAACGCGGCGGCTGCGACCAGCAGCCATAGCGCGCTCAGCAGCATCTGCGCGGCTGCGCCCAGCACCGGCCAGACGATCCACAGCGCTGCGGCGAGCAGCACCACGCCGAAGAACACCTTGACGCCATCCATCCACGCGCCGGCGCGCGGCAACAGCGTGCCCGCACCCAGGCCGATGATCAGCAGCGGAATCCCAAGGCCGATCCCCATTGAAAACAGCGCGGCCCCGCCCAGCGCCGCGTTACCCGTGTGTGCGATAAACGCCAGAACGGCGAACAGCGGCGCCGTCATGCACGCACCGACGACGAGCGCCGACAACGCCCCCATCGCCGCGACCGCTGCGAATTTGCCTCCGGAGCGCCCTTGCGACGCGCGCGACGCCCCGTCCTGCCAGCGCTGCGGCAACGCGATGTCGAAGCCGGCAATCAACGTGACCGCAAAAGCCGTCAGCAGCACAGCAAATGCGCCCAACACCCATGGATTCTGCAGCCACGCGCCGAGGCTCTGGCCGATCAGCGCCGCGGCGATCCCCAACACCGTGTAGACGAGTGCCATCCCGATCACATAGGCCAGCGACAGCGCGAATCCGCGCGAGCGCGTCACCCGCGCCCCTTCACCGATGATGATCGCCGAAAGGATCGGGATCATCGGATACGAACACGGCAACAGGCTTAGGACTGCGCCCGCGACGAAGAAAAGACCGATGATCGCGAAAAAGCTGCCGCCCTGGAGGAGCGACTGCGCGTAGTCCGCGCTGGTGGCGCGCTCGTACCAGGAGGATCGCTCTACGCCTGTGCCGGGAGCTGCCTGTGCGGCGCCCGTTGTATTGGCGTTCGCGCCGGCGGCCTGCAGCGCGGCGCCGTCTACGTGGTAGACGCGCTCCATCGGCGGATAGCAGATGCCGGCGTCCGCGCAACCCTGGGAGGTCACCGCCAGATCAAACGGACCCGAGGCCTGCTTGACGGGAATGCGGATAGTCAGCTCGTTGCGATACGTCTCGACGTTCTTGGCGAAAGTCTGGTCGAACTTGACGTGCCCGGCCGGCAATTGCGGGTCGCCAATCGTCACCGTGCCGTTCCGGGTCGCGAACGCGAACCGCTCCCGATACATGTAGTACCCGTCGGCGATCTTGTAGTGCACGACGACTTCGCCGGGCTGCTCGGTCGCGCTGAACTTGAAGGCGACCGCCGGATCCAGGAAATCGTCCGCCGCGCGTGCCACGCCCGGGGACAGCAAGACGGCCATCAGGCAGGAGACGAGAAGGACGGTAGCGCGCAGGGTATTGCGCCCCCATCGATGGAGAGCGTTAAACATGAAGGGAGCGTTGAGTTTCAGCAATGACCCACTGGCCGTACGCGGCCGAGGCCGTCGCGTGCCATGAGAGGATTTCGGGCGTGTCGTACGGATGGTGCTTCTGGATGAACTGCTCGAGCTCCAGAGCCCGCGCGACGCTCGTTTTGAAGAGCAATTGAATTTCGTCAGCAGACTCGACCTTACCCTGCCAGTGATAGCCCGAATGCACGGGGCCCTGCTGGCTGACACATGCAGCAAGACGCGCATCCAGGACCTGCGCGGCGAGCTTGTGTGCCGTGTCCGCGTCAGGCACGGTCGTCAGAATCAAGGTCACATTCACGCTCACAGACAGCTCCGGCAGGGGTAGAACACGTGTGCCGCTATCGTATCACCGGACTTGGCGGCCCGCAGGCAGCGGCACGGGTGCCATCGTGCCACGATGCCTGGATGCTTCGGTGCCCTGGCACCCGGCAGCGGGCGTCGCGCTGTTTTCTGCCGCCACCAAACAAAAAAGCCAGGCATTCGCCTGGCCTTTTTGCCGATGCGTGAAGCTTACTCAGCTTCTTGCACTTCAACTTCTTCGACTTCCGGACGGTCCATCAACTCGACCAGTGCCATCGGTGCGTTGTCGCCGACGCGGAAACCGAACTTCAGGATGCGCAGGTAGCCACCCGGACGGTTTGCGAAGCGCGGGCCGAGCACGTCGAACAGCTTCGAGACGGAGTCACGATCGCGCAGGCGGTTGAACGCCAGACGACGATTTGCCAGCGACGGCTTCTTGCCGAGCGTGATCAGCGGCTCGACGACTTTACGGAGTTCCTTCGCCTTCGGCAGCGTCGTCTTGATGACTTCGTGCTCGATCAGCGAGTTGGACATGTTACGGAGCATTGCCAGACGGTGGCTGCTCGTGCGGTTCAGTTTCCGCAGACCATGACGGTGACGCATTTCAGTTTCCTTGATTCAAAGTTTTGGTCCAGCTCTTCTATCGCGCTCGCCCGATCCTGAGATCGGCGGGCGCACGGGCCGGTAGTGAAAAAAGCAAGACGCGGATTTTAAAGGAAAATCCGCGTCTTTGCCAGTCGCGGTACAGCGTGCGAATTACTTGTCGAGGCCAGCCGGCGGCCAGTTTTCGAGCTTCATGCCCAGCGTCAAACCACGCGACGCCAATACTTCCTTGATTTCGTTCAACGACTTGCGACCCAGATTCGGGGTCTTGAGCAACTCGTTTTCCGTGCGCTGGATCAGATCGCCGATGTAGTAGATGTTCTCGGCCTTCAGGCAGTTCGCGGAACGAACCGTCAGTTCGAGATCATCAACCGGACGCAGCAGGATCGGATCGATCTGCGGCGCACGCGACGGCGCTTCCGCCGTTGCTTCGGTGCCTTCCAGTGCAGCGAACACCGACAGTTGATCAACCAGAATACGCGCCGATTGGCGGATCGCTTCTTCCGGCGAAATCACACCGTTGGTCTCGATGTTCATGACGAGCTTGTCGAGGTCGGTACGCTGTTCGACGCGCGCGCTTTCAACGGCGTAGCTCACGCGGCGAACCGGCGAGAACGACGCGTCCAGCACGATACGGCCGATGATCTTGGCCGACTCTTCGCCGTAACGACGCACATTGCCCGGCACATAACCACGGCCCTTTTCGACCTTGATCTGCACGTCGAGCTTGCCGCCCTTCGACAGGTGCGCAATGACGTGATCCGGGTTGATTACTTCGCAATCGTGCGCGAGTTCGATGTCGCCAGCGGTGACAACGCCTTCGCCTTCCTTGCGCAGCGTAACCGTCACTTCGTCACGGTTGTGCAGCTTGAAGACCACGCCCTTCAGGTTCAACAACAGGTTGACTACGTCCTCTTGCACACCGTCGAGCGTCGAATACTCATGTACGACGCCTGCGATCGTCACTTCGGTCGGCGCGTAGCCGATCATTGACGACAGCAGCACGCGCCGAAGCGCGTTACCCAAGGTGTGGCCGTAACCGCGTTCAAACGGTTCCATGACCACTTTCGCATGGCTCTCACCAAGCGATTCAACAGCGATGATCTTGGGCTTCAACAAACTGGTTTGCATAGGTTTTCCTTTTCAATACCCTCGGCTCGTTACACCGATAAGGCTGACCGGTAACAACCTGAAAATAAACAGCCGAGGCGCCCCCTTGCGCGACGCAATCAG
>DASZIR010000039.1:0-29760 GCA_035948995.1 Paraburkholderia sp.
ACTTACGCGCTCGCCAAATCGGGGCTGCTGGCCGGCTACGCCTGTGCGATTCATTGGGAGAACATGTCCGCGCTCAAGGAAGAGTTTCCGGACACGCGCTTCCTGAAGGAACTCTTCGTGATCGACCGCGACCGCGTGACCTGCACCGGCGGCGTCGCGCCGCTCGACATGATGCTGAACCTGATCGCGGCGCGCGTCGGCACCGCGCGCGTCACGCAGATCGCCGAGCAGTTCATTGTCGAACACGTGCGCGACACGAATGCACAACAGCGCATGCCGCTCGTCGCGCGGCTCGGCTCAGCCAACAAGTCGCTGTTTGAAGTGATCGCGCTGATGGAGAACAACATCGAGGAGCCGTTGTCGCGCGAAGAGCTCGCGCGCCTTGCCAACATGTCGCAACGGCAATTGCAGCGGCTGTTCCGCGAACATCTCGGCATGACGCCGACGCATTACTACCTGACCTTGAGGTTGCGCCGCGCACGTGAGCTGCTGCTGCAGACTGACATGTCCATCATGCATATCACGATGGCGTGCGGCTTCCAGTCGGCATGCCACTTCAGTAAGAGCTATCGCGACGCCTTCGGTACGGCGCCCACGCGTGAACGTCGCAAACAGGTTGCACCGCTTGCGCATACCGTGCCGGTTGGTGCACCGGTTGGAATGGCCCTGCAGGCCTGATCGCTCCACCTCCCGAATCCCTCCCGCGTTTTTATCCTGTCTGCGCTGCATCGAGCGGCGCCGCGCGAACTCCCGCGCGGCATACCCACGGCATACCCACGGCATACCTTCAGCAGCCTCTACAAACCAGCGTTGCCACTCGCCGCGCGCTGCGCTATCGTGTCTGATCGCGGCGCCGTGTCACGCACAACGGCACGACCCGCCGCGCTATAGTGAGCCGCTTTCCACCATCGCGCCGCATCACACGCTGCGCCATCAAGGGCTGGACCATGGCAGACGACAGCATCGAACCCCGCGCAATCACGCCCGCATCCAGACTCCCGGTTGCGCCGCAACAATTCTCCCTCGACGTCCTGCTTGAAAAATACGCCAAAGGCGATGAGCAAACCGCCGATGACGTCTACCGGCGCGTCGCACACGGCGTCGCAATGGCCGAACCCGAAGCGTTGCGAGAGGCCGTCGAAGCGCGCTTCGTAGAGAACCTGCGGCATGGCGCACTCGGTGCCGGCCGCATCATGAGCGCCGCGGGTACCGGCATCGCGGCCACGCTCATCAACTGCTTCGTGCAACCGGTTGGCGACTGTATCCAGGGGAGCGACGAACAAGGTTTGCCCGGCATCTACGTCGCGTTGTTGCAAGCTGCCGAAACGATGCGCCGCGGTGGCGGCGTCGGCTATAACTTCTCGGCAATCCGCCCGAAAGGGGCGCGCGTTCACACCACCAGCTCGTCGGCATCCGGTCCATGCAGTTATATGGACGTGTTCGATGCATCGTGCCGCACGGTAGAAAGCGCGGGCTCGCGGCGCGGCGCGCAGATGGCCGTGCTCGACTGCAATCACCCGGATCTCCTTGAATTTATCGAGGCCAAGCATTCGAAAGGCCGCTGGAACAACTTCAACGTGTCGGTCGCCGTCACGGATGAGTTCATGCGTGCGGTCGAAGAGAACCAACCGTGGCAGCTCGTGCATCGCGCGGAGCCTTCCCCCGCGTTACGCGCCGCCAACGACCTGCACCAGCGCGAAGACGGTCTGTGGGTCTATAGCGAGAAGCCAGCCCGCGCCATCTGGGACCGCATCATGCGCTCGACCTATGATGTGGCCGAGCCCGGTGTCGTGTTCATCTCGCGGATGAACGAGGACAACAACCTGCGCTCGCTCGAAACCATCCGCGCGACGAATCCGTGTGGCGAACAACCGCTGCCGGCTTACGGCTGCTGCAACCTCGGGCCGCTCAATCTGACGCGCTTCGTGCGTGATCCGTTTGCCCAGCTCGAAGGCGGCAAACCGTCGTTCGACTGGGACGCGCTTGCGCAAAGCACACGCACCCACGTGCGCTTTCTCGACGACGTGCTCGACGTCACGCTTTGGCCGCTGCCCGAGCAATACGACGAATCGCGCGCCAAGCGTCGTATCGGCGTCGGCTTTACTGGGCTAGGCGATACGCTCGTGATGCTCGGGCTGCGTTACAACTCGCCCGAGGGCCGCGATCTCGCGGTGCGCATCGCTCGTTTGATGCGCGACGAGGCCTACCGCGCATCGGTCGATCTGGCGCGTGAGCGCGGCGCATTTCCTTTATTCGATGCAAAGCGTTATCTGGAAGACGGCACCTTCGCTTCGCGTCTGCCCGACGACATCAAGGACACAATCCGGCGCGACGGCATCCGCAACAGTCACCTGCTTTCCATCGCACCCACGGGCACCGTCAGTCTCGCGTTTGCCGACAATGCCTCGAACGGCATCGAACCGGCCTTCTCGTGGACCTATACGCGCATGAAGGTGATGGCCGACGGCAGCCGTGAATCGTTCGCGGTCGAAGACTATGCGTATCGCCTGTATCGCGAACTGGGCGGCGACGTCAACGCGTTGCCGGATTACTTCATCAGCGCACTTGAAATGTCGGCGCGCGACCATCTCGACATGATGGCGGCCGTGCAGCCTTACGTGGATACGTCGATTTCGAAAACCGTCAACGTGCCGGCTGATTACCCGTTTGAGGCGTTCGAAAGCCTTTACTTCGATGCATGGAAAGGCGGTCTCAAGGGCCTGGCCACGTACCGCCCCAACGAGACGCTCGGCGCCGTGCTAAGCGTGACGCCCCAGCAACCCGACGACTCGCTGACTGAGGCGGATCTCGATCCGCTTCGCATCGCCATCGATCACCGGCCGAAGGGCGAGTTGCCGGCGATTATCGAAAAGGTCGAGTACCTGACTCAGGCCGGCAAGAAGTCGCTGTATGTCGCGGTGTCGTTCATGGAGGTCACCGGGCGGCTTGGCGGCGAAGACGTGACGATCGAGCGGCCCATCGATTTCTTCATTCCAGTCGGCCAGCGTGACGAATCGCAGCAATGGATCACGGCGCAGATGCGCTCACTTTCGCTGGCAGCACGCGGTGGCTTCGTTGCCCGCAATCTGCAGGACCTGCGCAAAGTGTCGTGGGATCGCGGCCAGGTGCGGCTCGGCGAAGTGCAACGGCTCGACGGCCATCGGTCGCCTCTCTGGCACGATTCCGAAGTCGCGGCATTGGCGTACGCGATTCAGCAGATCTTGCACCGGCGCGGCTTTCTCGATGCTGAGGGTAATCAGGTGCCGTCGCGGGTGCTGGCAAGACGTGCGCGCGAGCAGCCCCTCGAACAGCCTGCGCTGGCAGCTGATTTCGGCAACGCGTCGAACCGGGATGACGACGCGTCCTCCGCAAGCGCGGGAATCAACCAGCTACGCACGATGCTCGGCCGCAAATGTGGAACCTGCGGGGCCAACGCGGTGATCAGAAAGGACGGCTGCGATTTTTGTACGGCGTGCGGGGAAGTGGGCGCGTGCGGATAGCAGCGGCCGCATCAAGCCGCCACGTAGTCCGGCTGCTTCTGGGGTCTGGTTTGGTCAAACGCGGGATGCGCGTTCGCGTACTCGTAGATCGCAAGGCTGCGTGTGTAAGCGCTCATGTCGCAGCCCATGCGCAACGCGTTCGCGAACTGCGGCACGAGGCACACGTCCGCGAGCGTCGGATGCGCGCCGAAGCACCACGGGCCGGTGTTGCCGCTCGCGGCGGCTTCAGAAGCGGCGCGCGCGAGCAGACGCTCAACGCCCGTCATGCCCCCGGCGACCCAGTGCCGGTACCAGCCGTCCTTCTGCCCGGGCGTCACCTTGAGTTCTTGCTGCAGATAGCGCAGCACGCGCAGATTGTTGACCGGATGGACGTCGCACGCGATCAGGCAGGACATTTCCAGCACACGTGCGCGCTCGCGAGCATCAGCCGTAATCAGGCGCGGCTCCGGGTGGCGCGCATCGAGCTAGTCGATGATCGCGAGCGACTGGCCGAGGTGAAAGCCGTCGTCGACCAGCGCGGGCACCGACGCCGACGGGTTGATATCGGCAACGTACTGCGCATCGCGATGGGCTGCGGTTCGGATGTTCACGGGCAGGTACGAATAATCGAGGCCCTTCAACGCAAGCGCGATGCGCACGCGGTACGACGTCGAACCGTTGAAAAAACGGTAGAGTTGCACGGCCACACCCTCCTGACCAGGTTCAAATCACGCGCACAGCCAGCTCGCCGAGCCTTTCGACGCCCACCTTCATCGTGTCGCCGGTGGTCACCGCGCCGACGCCTTCCGGCGTACCGGTGAATATCACGTCACCCGGTTCGAGGCGGAAGAACTGCGACAGATACGCGACCGTTTCCGCCACCGACCAGATCAGGTGCGACACGTCGCTCTTTTGCTTCGTTTCGCCGTTCACGGTGAGCCACAGGCCGGCCTTCCCGAAGTGACCGACAGTCGCGGCCGGATGGATCGGGCCCAGCGGCGCCGAGCGGTCGAATGCCTTGCCGATTTCCCAGGGGCGGCCCATTTCGCGCATCTTCATCTGCAGGTCACGGCGCGTCATATCCAGACCGACCGCGTAGCCCCACACGTAGTCGAGCGCGCTTTCGAGCGGAATGTCCGAGCCGCTCTTGCCGATCACCGCGACGAGTTCTGCTTCGTAGTGATAGTTCGAGGTTTGCGACGGATATTCGAGCTCAAGCGGTTCGCCGTATGCGACCGGCACGATCGCATCGGCCGGCTTGCAGAAGAAAAACGGCGGTTCGCGGTCCGGATCGAAACCCATTTCGCGCGCATGTGCCGCGTAGTTGCGTCCAACGCAATAGACGCGGCGCACCGCGAACCTGTCACCACCGCCGGCGACAGGAACGGCGACGGGTGCCTCGGGAGGGAAAACGAATGCCATAGGATTCAGCCTGAAACGTTACAAATGACTTCAAGCGCGCTCTTCACGCAGCAAATTCAGCGCGGCCAGTACCGGACGATCCGAGTAGCTGAACAGCACGGCATCGCTGTCCGCGTCGAGGCTCACCTGTGCCCACGAGGGGGCGACGAACACGTCGTGTGGATCGAATGCGAAACGCTCTTCGCCGATATGCACGGTGCCCTGCCCTTCGACGACGCAATACACGGTCGCATCGGTGCTGCGACAGGTGCTGCCGCGAAAGCCAGCCGGCAGGAACTGCATGAACGTCGCGATGGTCGGCATCGGATAGCCGCCCGTCGCCGGGTTGACGTAGCGCAGCTTCACACCATCCCATTCGTCGTGCTCGCCGTTTCGATACAGCCGGTCGAGCGCCTCGCGGCTGCGTTCGTACGGGTAGCTGAAAATGGGCGAAGTGGGATCGTCTACCTTGTGGCGCACCGGCAGCATGTTGAGGCCGTAGCGCGCGAAGCTGTCGCCTTCGGGCCGTGTAACGGGCCGCATCGGTTCGGGGAAGTTCTCTGCGAAGCCCGCGTCCATGTGCGCGACGAGCGGGATATCGAGGCCGTCGAGCCAGATCACCGGTACGCCGCCTTCCTCGGCCGACAGATTGCCATGGTCGTGCCAGGTCCACGACGGCGTGATAATGAAGTCGCCCGGGCGCATGGTCGTGCGTTCGCCATTGACAGCGGTCCACGCGCTCTCACCTTCAACGATGAAGCGCAAAGCAGACTGCGTGTGACGATGGCTCGGTGCGATTTCGCCCGGCAGGATCAGTTGCAGGCCCGCATAGAGATTCGGCGTCATGCTCGACTTGCCGGGCAAGCCGGGGTTTTCGAGCACGAGCACACGGCGTACGGCTTCTTCAGCGCTGATCAGCGACCCGGACT
Source organism: Paraburkholderia sp. (assembly GCA_035948995.1). Lineage (GTDB taxonomy): Bacteria > Pseudomonadota > Gammaproteobacteria > Burkholderiales > Burkholderiaceae > Paraburkholderia. The sequence goes on from DASZIR010000039.1 coordinate 5,810, forward strand.
GCAAGACGAGGTTGCGTACCTGCGCGTATTTCCAGATCGCGGCAAGCGCCTGCGGCTTAGGCTGCTTCGGAACGAGATTGTGCAGGGATTCCCACAACGGGGACAGTTTCTGTTGCGCAATCTGCCCGTAATAAGCCACGCGTTGTTCGGGTTGCGTATTGGCGACCATACACGTCTCCTGTGATCGGATCGGCGACGTCCCTTGTTGTGCCAACGCCTGGCGACACGACAGGTAGCGGAACATCAAGGATTTAACTTCGAGACACTTCCTGTCCCGGGCACAGCAGTCGTGACTGTGACCGACTGCGCCCGGCGCGCACTAGATTTCGACGAAGACGCTGCCATCCTCGACCTTGACCGGATATGTCCTGATGTCGTCGGTCAGGGGTTCACACATCGCCTTCCCGTTCCGGATGTCGAAGCGTCCCTGATGCAGTGGACATTCGATCTCGTGCCCTTCCAGAAAACCGTCACACAGCCGCGCGTGACCATGGGTGCAGATGTTGTCCGTGGCGAACACTTGCCCATCCACGGCATAGATCGCCAGTTCCTTCCCGCATGCCTGTACTGCGACGACATCGTCATCTGGAACTGAAATCAGCTCGATGACCTTGGCCCATTGTTGTGTCATGGCAAACCTCAAATCGGATAGATCAACGAGTTGGCGATCATTTCGCTATCGAATACGCACACACGCGATTCGAACTTCAGGCCGGCATCTGTGCGACGAATCGTGTCAATGTATCGACCCACGTTGAATACGGTGGAAATCTCATCCGGCTTGGTACGAAACACGCCATAGTTCGCCTCGGACCGGATACGCTGCGCATCGACATGAAGAACGCACGGAATACCGACAACATGCCGCTGGTAATACGGATCGTGAAAAATCGTTTCCGTCATGCCGTAGATCCGATCCTTCAACATGCCGCGGCTTTCGAATGACAGCGTTGCGAGCGGATAGCCGCGCTCGAAGTTTTCACGCGGCTGCACCTTGTACACGCACTCTTCCGTAAAAAAGTCCAGCCACTGCCCCCATTCGTTGTTATCGATGGCAGCCGCGTAGTTCGAGTAAAGGGCCAGCAGTTGTTGGTATGTATTGAAATCGAGCATCTCAGACCTCCATCACACGGCGCCAGTAGTCGTACATCCCTCGAATGAGCGTTTCGGTCACCATGTGATCCGAATCGGCAACTTCGCGGCCACCCAGTTCGGCAATCGTTCGATGGAACGGTTTCTGCTCAAAACCCTCCTGCGAAAATTCGATAACCTCGCCGTCGTCTGCCGAAACAAAACCCGCTGGGCCAAACAAGTTGGCCTGACGAAGTCGGCGACGCGTCATCTCTTCGCTGTCGCCTTCGAATCCGAAATGCGTCCAGATGAAGTCGAAGGATCCGTGTCCGGTCGGCTGGATATGTCGGGTGGAGACCGAGTTGACCTGCTGCTGGATGATCACGCTCGGAAACAGAGTCATCATCACCGCCGTCGGTTCGCCCCACCAATCCTCCTTGACGATGTCGAGGATGCGGTCGTCGTTCAGGCTCATCTGTTCCTTGAAACTGGAGACACCGGACGTGACCTCGCTCTTGCCGCCGGCGCCGCGCGTCGAAATCATTGCCGCGTGACGGAAGTGCTCATCCATCTTCAGTTCCGACTTGTTGTCGGCGCGCCATAGACCGAACGTGACGAACCAGGTGTGCAGCAGTCCGGGATGGTAGGGGTCCTTGATGTTCTCCTGCATCAACTTCCAGTTGCCCGGAATGCGCTGCCGGCTGTAGCCGAGAATGGTCAGCTTGCGGCCATTGAAGACACGATCGAAGCAACGCAGGATCGTCGGACCGAGATACGCCTCGAGCGACGGAACGTCATGGTCGAATGACGCGAACACAACGCCGTTACGCGTTGCCACCTTGAGCCTGGTGAGGCCGTGTTCTTTCGGATCGAAGTCCGACGGCATGCCGCCGTTGACCTTGCCGTCGAGCTTCACGCCGCGACGGAACGGAACACCGACCAGATTTCCTTTCAGGTCGTAGTTCCACTGGTGATACGGGCACGTGAAGTCCTTCCGGTTGCCAGACTTTTCCCGGCAGAAGCGAACGCCACGATGCGCGCAGACGTTCTCCACCGCATAGATTTCACCGTCAGCTGCCCGGCTGACGATAACGGACCGCTCGCCAATCGCCGTTCGCTTGAAGTCGCCCGGGTTCGGGATTTCCGCCTCGAGCGCGACGTAGCACCAGTGACCCGAGTAAAAGAAACGCTCGAGCTCGCGGCGGTACACGTCTTCGTCTGTATATGCCCAGAATGGAATACGACTCGAACCATCGCCCTTCCATTCTGACTTCCTGAATACAACGGGAGCCTCGTTCATCCTTGTCTCCTATGATTGGGCTTTTATGCCGGTGCCAGATGGTCAAACACCGCTTGAATAAAACGCATCGGCGTAAATGCGCTCAGGCTCCACGCCTTTTTGCTTCAGTAGTATCGATGCGGCGTCGACCATAACCGGAGCACCGGCGATGTACGCGCTCCAGCCGCGCATGTCACTCCAGTCGTCGATCACGGCCTGGGTCACCACACCGCCACGGCAACCATCCACTTGCTGACCCGACGCGACGACGATGTGAAACTTCATCCTGGGAAGCCGGCTTTGCAACTCCCTCAGCCAGGGTTCGCCGTACACATCGATACTCGAGCGGACGCCGAAATACACGTGCACGCGGTTATCCATGCCAGCCTCGGCCATACCTCGAAGGATCGAAAGGATTGGCGCGAGGCCAGTCCCACCCGCGATGCAAACTATCGGGGCAGAGGATTTACGGCGCAGATACGCGGTGCCAAGCGGACCACTCACGCGCACGGTGTCACCCACTTTCAGCTCGTTCGCGACATACGACGTGACGCGCCCGCCAGGCACAAGCCGGATATGGAATTCGATCTCATCCGGGTTCTGTGTGACCGCCATCGAATACGGCCTCGCGTGGAGCGGTGTGAACTGCAAGTGCGCATACTGGCCCGGCGAAAAATCGAACGGCTTCGGCAATTTCAAGCGCAGGCGTTTGATGTCGTGCGTCAGGTCGTCGATGGCAAGCACAGTCGTCTTGAGTATCTTTGCCGGATGGACGACTACTTCATCCACCTCGGGAATTTCGATGGCACAGTCCTCGACGAGCGTCGTCTGACACGCCAGCACGGACTCGTCGATGCTGGTTGGCGCGCTAGACTCTCCGCCACCGGTCACCAGCACGCGCCCCGACTTCACACGGCAACGACACGTGCCGCAGCGGCCCGCCATGCAGCTATAGGAAACCGGGATCTGGTTTGCACGCAGTACGTCGAGGAGGTTTTCTCCAGCGCGCACATCTAGCGTTCGCTGAAGCGGCAGAATTGATACTTGCATGGCGCCAGTGTCTCCGGGCTGGTCTATCGATGTGGCCATGTTGCCGTACGCATCGTTATTGATAAATAGAAGATGGTTGATATTCAATATCACTGTCAGTGATAATTCATGACTACGCGAACGAAGGAGACGAGGCATGGAACTTCAGGAAATCGACCTGAACCTGCTGGTCGTATTTAATGAATTGCTGCATCAGCGCCGGGTGTCAGCGGTTGCCGAAACGCTAGGGATCTCTCAGCCGGCCATAAGCAACGCGCTCAATCGCCTGCGCAAAATTCTGGAAGACGAACTCTTTTTGCGTACGTCGAAAGGAATGATCCCCACACCGTTCGCGGAGACGCTCGCTGAGCCGATCGGATATGCGCTGGGGACCATCCATAACACGCTCAACTCGCGGTCGACATTCGATCCCGCTGCCAGTACACGTGCGTTCACCGTCGCGATGACTGACATCGGTGAAATTTACTTTTTACCGGGCTTGATGAAGCGGTTGAGCAAAGTTGCATCAGGCGTCACGGTCAGTACGGTTCGAAACCACTCGGACACGCTGAAAGAAGAGATGGAAAAAGGACATGTCGATCTGGCGATAGGCTTCTTGCCCGACCTGAAGACGGGTTTTTTCCAGCGCAGGCTGTTCCGTCAGCGGTACGTCTGCATCTTTCGCAAGGGACATCCAATCGGTAAGACGGGTATGTCGCTGAAGGAATTCAGTGAAGCGGAACACGTCTCGATTGTTGCCGAGGGTACGGGCCACGGCATGGTCGATTCCGCGATCCTGCGTGCGGGCGTGGCGCGACACGTACGCCTGCGCGTTCCACATTTCGTCGCTGTGGGTCACATTCTTCAGACAACTGACCTGATTGCCGTCGTGCCGGACGCGTATGCAGCAAGGACACTCGCGCCTTTTGGACTTCAGTCGGCACCCTGCCCGGTCAAGATCCCGGATATTGTCATCAATGTCCTGTGGCATGCAAAGAATCATCGGGAGCCAGGCAACCAGTGGCTTAGACAGCTTGTTTTCGATGAGTTTTCTATTTGATGTCCCGGTGGTACGGGATGCAACTGGATGATGGTCCGGCGCAGACCAGATCTGACGCACCTCTGTGAGCTGACAGGAAACGCTCCCCGCGACACTGGGACCTCTTGCACCAGATACCAGTCGCGGGGAAACCCACAGGATTAAAACCAGCGCTTTGCCGTGCTGATCAAGCCGCCTTCAACAACCCGTGCGGATCGATCACGAACTTGCGCGGTGCGCCGCCATCGAACTTGCGATAGCCTTCCGGCGCTTCATCCAGCGACACCACAGTCACATTGACGATATCCGCGATCGGCAGACGGTCCCACAAAATGGCCTGCATCAGATTGCGGTTGTACTTCATCACCGGCGTTTGCCCGGTATGGAACGAATGCGACTTGGCCCAGCCGAGGCCAAAGCGGATACTCAGGCTGCCCTTGCGCGCAGCGGCATCTGCTGCGCCCGGATCGTCGGTCACGTAAAGGCCTGGAATGCCGATCGCCCCCGCCACCCGCGTGATATCCATCAGCGAATTCAGCACCGTTGCGGGCGCTTCCTCGTGATGGCCATGGCTGCCATGTCCGTGTGCCTCGAAGCCCACGCAGTCCACCGCGCAATCCACTTCCGGCTTGCCCAGAATCTGCGCGATCTGCTCGCCGAGTGTCGCATCGAGTGACAGGTCCACGGTCTCGAAGCCCACCGCACGCGCATGTGCGAGACGCTCGGCGTTCATGTCGCCGACGATCGTGCAAGCCGCACCCAACAGGCGCGCCGACGCAGCCGCCGCCATCCCCACCGGCCCTGCGCCCGCAACATAAACGGTCGCACCCGGTTTCACGCCGGCCATAACCGCGCCGTGATAGCCGGTCGGCAAGATATCGGACAGGCACGTCAGGTCGCGAATCTTCTCCATCGCGCGATCGCGATCCGGAAATTTCAGCAGATTGAAGTCGGCGTACGGCACCAGCACATATTCGGCCTGGCCGCCGATCCAGCCGCCCATATCCACGTAACCGTACGCGCCACCCGCACGCGACGGGTTCACATTCAGGCACACGCCGGTGTGCTGTTCCTTGCAGGTCTGACAGCGTCCGCACGCCACGTTGAACGGCACCGAGACCAGATCGCCGATCTTCAGCGTCTCGACGTCACGCCCCAATTCGACGACTTCGCCGGTAATTTCATGGCCGAGGACCAGTCCCACTTCTGCCGTCGTACGTCCCCGCACCATATGCTGGTCCGAGCCGCAGATATTGGTCGACACCACTTTGAGAATCACGCCGTGGCCGATCGCCCGGCCGCCCGGATCGACCATCTTCGGGTAGTCGATCGGCCGCACCTCGACCTTGCCCTGCCCCAGATACACGACACCGCGATTGCTGCTCATTGTCTCGTCTCCATGTTCGTCTCGATGTTTGGCTGATGGTGCTTTTCGCCACGGCATTCGGCGAACGCCGCTCATTCGAGCGTATGCCCTGAGCCCCTGCGACAAGTGTGCAAAAACCGACATGAGCTTTCCCTAAACCGACAAAGCCAGTCGCGATGCATTTTTTGTTGATTGAACGATCAATAAAAAACCGCTAGAGTGAGGTCTTTCGGCGGAACCCGAGAGCCACTGAAAGCCATGCCCAAAGTCGGAATGCGCGAAGTGCGTCGCGCGCAACTGATCGACGCCACCCTGCTGAGCATTGACCAGGCGGGGCTTGCGGGCACCACGCTGGCCTCGGTCGCGCAGCGCGCGAACATTTCGACGGGGATCGTCAGCCACTATTTCGGCGACAAGGACGGCCTGCTCGAAGCAACGATGCGCCATATCCTGCGCGATCTTTGGGCAGCCACCACGCGGCGGCGTATCGCGGCGAAACCGCAGCCACGAGCGCGCTTGCGAGCCATCGTGGCCGCCAACTTCGACGTCAGCCAGATGAGCGGCCCGGTGATGAAAACGTGGCTCGCGTTCTGGACGCAAAGCATGCATGAGCCGCAGTTGCGGCGTCTGCAGCGCGTCAACACGCGTCGGTTGTTTTCGAATCTGTGCGCGGAGTTTGCCAGAGAGTTGCCGCGCGCATCAGCGCGGCGCGCCGCCAGCGGACTGGCGGCAATGATCGACGGACTCTGGCTGCGCGGCGCGCTGTCTGGCGAGCCGTTCGACACAAAAGCCGCTCTACGCCTCGCCAACGACTACATCGACATGCTGCTTGCGCCCGGCGCCTGACGCGTCGTCAAGCGCAGCCACAAGCATTCAAGGAGAAACCTGATGTCCCTGTCGCCCTCTTTCGGCCTGCAACGTCTCTACATCGGCGGCGAATATGTCGACGCCACCAGCGGCATCACCTTCGACACGTTCGATCCCGCCACCGGCGAGACACTCGCAACGGTGCAACAGGCGAGCGCCGCTGATATCGATCGCGCCGTGCAATCGGCCCGTGGGGGCCAGCTCGAATGGGCCGCGTTGACCGCCATGCAACGCTCGCGCATCCTGCGCCGGGCCGTCGAACTGCTGCGCGAGCGCAACGACGAACTCGCCGAACTCGAAATGCGCGATACGGGCAAGCCGATCGCGGAGACTCGTGCGGTGGATATCGTCACAGGCGCGGACGTCATCGAGTATTACGCAGGTCTCGCGACCGCCATCGAAGGTCAGCAGATTCCGCTGCGCGCCGACTCTTTCGTCTATACGCGACGCGAGCCGCTCGGCGTCACCGCCGGCATCGGCGCGTGGAACTATCCGATCCAGATTGCCTGCTGGAAATCCGCCCCGGCATTGGCTGCGGGTAATGCGATGATCTTCAAGCCGAGCGAAGTGACGCCGCTATCCGCGTCGAAGCTCGCGGAAATCTATCTGGAAGCCGGCGTGCCGGCGGGCGTCTTCAACGTCGTGCAGGGCGATGGCCGGGTCGGCGCGTTGCTTGCTGGGCACGAAGGCATCGCCAAGATTTCGTTCACCGGTGGCGTGGAAACCGGCAAGAAGGTGATGTCGCTCGCAGGCGCTTCGTCGCTAAAGGAAGTGACGATGGAACTCGGCGGCAAGTCGCCGCTGATCGTCTTCGAAGACGCCGACCTCGACCGCGCCGCCGATATAGCCGTCACCGCGAATTTCTTCAGCGCGGGCCAGGTCTGTACGAACGGCACGCGCGTGTTCGTGCATCAATCGGTGCAGCAGGCTTTCGAAGCGAAGATCATCGAACGCGTGAAGCGCATCCGCATCGGCAAGCCGTCCGACCCGGTGACCAACTTCGGGCCGCTTGCCAGTACCGCGCAACTCGACAAGGTGCTCGGCTACATCGAAAGCGGCAAGCAGCAAGGTGCGCGCGTGGTGGCGGGCGGTGCGCGGCTGGTCGAAGGCGACTACGCACGCGGCCAGTACGTGCAACCGACGGTATTCGCCGCTTGCCGCGACGACATGAAGATCGTGCGCGAAGAGATCTTTGGCCCGGTGATGAGCCTGCTCACCTTCGCCGATGAAGACGAGGTGATCGCCCGCGCCAACGACACGATTTACGGCCTCGCGGCAGGCGTCGTCACCGAGAACCTCTCCCGCGCGCATCGTGTGATCCACCGCCTCGAAGCCGGCATCTGCTGGATCAACACGTGGGGCGAGTCGCCCGCGGAAATGCCGGTCGGCGGCTACAAGCAATCGGGCGTGGGCCGCGAAAACGGTATCACCACACTCGAACACTACACGCGCATCAAGTCCATCCAGGTCGAACTGGGCAAGTATCAGCCGGTGTTTTGAAGGAGCGCAGCATGGCAGCGAAAGAGTACGACTACATCGTGATCGGCGCGGGCTCCGCAGGCAATGTGCTTGCCACGCGTCTGACGGAAGATCCGGCCGTCAGCGTGCTGCTGCTCGAAGCAGGCGGCCCCGACTACCGTTTCGATTTCCGCACGCAGATGCCCGCCGCGCTCGCGTATCCGCTGCAAGGCCGGCGCTATAACTGGGCCTACGAAACAGAACCCGAACCGCACATGAACAACCGTCGCATGGAGTGCGGGCGCGGCAAGGGGTTGGGCGGCTCGTCGCTGATCAACGGCATGTGTTACATCCGCGGTAACGCACTCGATTACGACGGCTGGGCCGAACGCAAGGGCCTCGAGGACTGGAGCTATCTCGACTGCCTGCCGTACTTCAGGAAGGCGGAAACGCGCGACGCCGGCCCGAACGATTATCACGGCGGCGACGGCCCGGTGCACGTCACGACCAGCAAGCCCGGCGCGAATCCGTTGTTCGGCGCCATGGTCGAAGCGGGTGTGCAGGCAGGCTATCCGCACACCGATGATCTGAACGGCTACCAGCAGGAAGGCTTCGGCCCGATGGACCGCACGGTGACCGCCAACGGCCGCCGCGCCAGCACCGCACGCGGCTATCTGGATCAGGCGCGGCAGCGCCCCAACCTGACCATCGTCACGCACGCGACCACCGATCGCATCCTGTTCGTCGGCAAGCGCGCCAGCGGCGTGGCCTATCTGCATGGTGACACCAGCATCGCCGCTTACGCACGGCGCGAAGTGTTGCTGTGCGGCGGCGCGATCGCCTCGCCGCAGATCCTGCAGCGCTCGGGTGTCGGTCCCGCTGCGTGGCTGCGTGAGCTGGACATTCCGCTCGTGCTCGATCTGCCGGGTGTCGGCCAGAATCTGCAGGATCACCTCGAGATGTACATGCAGTACGAGTGCAAGGAGCCGGTGTCGCTCTACCCTGCCTTGCTGCTGCGCAACCAGCCGGCCATTGGGCTCGAATGGATGCTCAGGGGCACCGGCATCGGCGCCAGCAACCACTTCGAAGCGGGCGGCTTTATCCGCACCCGCGACGACGATCCGTGGCCGAACATCCAGTATCACTTCCTGCCGGTGGCGATCAACTACAACGGCACCAACGCGATCAAGATGCACGGCTTCCAGGCGCACGTCGGCTCGATGCGCTCGCCGAGCCGCGGGCGCGTCAAGCTGCGCTCGCGCGATCCGCGCGAGCATCCGTCGATCCTTTTCAACTACATGGCCGAGGCGCTCGACTGGCGCGAGTTCCGCGACGCGATCCGCATTACGCGCGAAATCATCCGCCAGCCTGCACTCGACCGCTTCCGCGGCCGCGAACTCAGCCCGGGCGCGGAACTGCAAACCGATGCGGAAATCGACGCCTTCGTGCGGGCCCGGGCGGAAACGGCGTATCACCCGTCCTGTTCGTGCGCCATGGGCTATGACGAGATGGCGGTGGTGGACAACGAAGGGCGCGTGCACGGGCTCGAAGGGCTGCGCGTCGTCGATGCGTCGATCATGCCGCGCATCACCACCGGCAACCTGAACGCGCCGACCATCATGCTGGCCGAAAAAATCGCCGACCGGATACGCGGCCGCGCTGCCTTGGCGCGGGTCGAGGTGCCCTACTTCGTCGCCAACGGAGCACCGGCGCGGGGTGCGTCGGCACGCTCTACGGCAGAAGCTCAGGAAGCGGCTGCGCACGCAGGTTGAGAATCAGGTGGCGTCCCGGGGGCTGCACCGGCCCGTCGTGTCGCTATGGAGACGAGCTGCGTTGACGCGCTCGCGTTGCGCTTGTACGCAACGCGAGGGCCATCGTCATTCCTCTTGCGCGAGCCGCAAGAGGATGTCAGCTAACGCACGAATCTTCGGCTGAGTCGCGCGTTGAGGCGGGTAGACGAGGAAGTACGACGCGCCGTTTCGCACGCGGTCCTGAAACGGTGTCACCAACAACCCCGCTGCAAGCCGCTCCCGCGCGAGACGTGGATCGCCGATGGCGACGCCATGACCTTCTGCCGCCGCGGTGATCGCCAACTCGAGCGTATCGAGCACGAGCCCGCTCCGGACATCGATTCCTTCTGCCCCGACCCCATCGAGCCAGCACCGCCATTCGGCATGACTTGCTCCAGGATGAAGCAAGGTGGCATGCGCGAGATCATCAGCCGATTTCAGTGACACAGCCATCGCGGGTGTGCGCATCGGCGTGAGGGTTTCGGCGAACAAGGGTAGCGCTTCAACTCCACCCCACTCTCCGCTGCCACGTACCACCATGGCGTCGACATCGGATGTGGAGAAGTCCGGCGTGTCGTCGGCCGATGTGGAGATGCGCAGTTCAGTCCCGCCCAGCGCGTGGTTGATCTCGGTCAACCTCGGCAGCAACCAGCGAATCGCAAACGTCGAAGGCAAGCGCAGCGTGACCGCCGATGCCGCACCATGCTGAACGTCGGCATGCTGGACCAGTTGCGTCAGCACGTGAACCGCCACCTTGAGCAGCGTGTGGCCTTCCGCTGTCAACGCAAGGCCCGATGCGTGGCGCACGAACAGCGCACATTGATAGTGCGCTTCCAGTTGCTGGATCTGCCGGCTGACGGCCCCCTGGGTGCGGCATAGATGATCGGCGGCCTTGCTGACGCTGCCTAGATGCGCCGCAGCCACGAATGCCTGCAGCCCCGCCAGTGACGGCAGCGGGCGCGTGAGATCAGCCAGGGGGTATGCCGCAGCCGCATACCCCGCTTGCGAATTTTTCGATTGTTCGGTCATCGGTGCGTCGCTATCGTGCTTCAACCGGGCGCGTGTTCGTTCGATCGGGCAGCGTCTTTAACGAAATATCGGAGAGTCATCGTGGAGTTAGCGCCAGAAATACTATATACGCAGCAGGTTCGCACCTACCTGAAAGAACTGGAGCAAGGCGATGTCGCGGCAATCTGCGCGCTGTTTGCGCCGGATGCGCAGATTTTCTCGCCGTTTCTCGGCTGGATGCAAGCCGCGCCGTTCTTTGCCAAAGTCAGTGAAGCGTCGGGAGCGAGCACCATCACGCCTATCGACATATGCGTCAGCACCACAGGCGCTCGACGCGCGACAGGTTACTTCATCTACGATTGGGTGTTGAAAGACGGATCCGCGGTGCGCTTCGAGTGCGTCGATGTGTTCGAGTTCGACGCGAGCGGGCTGATCGAGCGCATGATCATCGTGTACGACACGCATCCAATCCGCAGTACGGTCGGCGATAAATACGCGTAGCGGGCTGCGCATGCCCGCGAGGCATGTGCCCGTTCGCGCGCAGAACACGTACGGATTGCGGCGGTTATTCGATTCAATCTCGCCGGAACCGCACATCTAAAGCTGATCATCGAATTCATGCAGGAGCGCTCGTCACTGGCACGGTCCGGGTGTGAGCTGCGGCGCCGGCCGCCGCCTGATCCAGCCAGTCACGAATATGCAGCCGCAATATCGGTCAGCGTTGTCAACGCTTCATGCGTAATTTCCCGATCTTGACGCATGGATGCGCAGGTCGGCGTGTTCGAAATCCCAGAGCAGCGGCTGGCGAATCCTGCTTGTTTGCCTGCTTGTTTGCCTGCTTCTCTGCCCCTCGCTCGCCGCCTTACCTTTCCTCCCATCCCTCCTGTTTGCGCCGGATCGCGGCCTTTAGCCCGCTCCGTCTCGCCCGAAAGGTAAAATACCGGACGGGGCCTACCCAGGCCGTGCCCGCACGGGCCGCAAAATCAAACGGTGACGCCAGCGCGCGCATCGATGTCCGCGACCCTATAACCAGCGGCGACCCCGGCGCGATCCGGCGTTGCCCAAGGACAGCTCGTCCTTTAACAGAGCCCATCAGGAGCCCCTTTATGACCGACTCGAACGTGTCGTTCCTCGGCAGGATTTCTCTGGCCGTCGGAACGTTCTTCAGCATTCTGGGCGACGGCGAGTTCGCCGCCCGCGTACAGCGTCTGCGCGCGGGTGCGCCCGTTGCAGCGACCCCGGCACCCATGGCCGCAACACCCGCGCCCGCACCAGCGCCCGCACGGCAACCAGCCGCTCCCTCGCTGAAACAGGCGAGCCCCGACGCGGCTCTTCAGCTTCTTGGCCTGCTGCAACGCGACGCGCGCTTTGTCGACTTCGTCGAAGAAGACGTGGCCGGCTACTCGGACGCGGACATCGGCGCCGCTGCCCGCGTCGTGCACGGCGGCTGCCGTGCGGTCCTGCGCGAGCATTTCACCATTCGCCCCGTGCGCGAGGAAGCAGAAGGCAGCCGCGTAACGTTGCCCGAAGGCTTCGATGCGACGGCCATCCGCCTGACCGGCAATGTGGTCGGCAAGGCGCCGTTTAACGGCAGCCTCAGCCATCGCGGCTGGCGCGTCGAGGACGTGCGTTTGCCGAAGCTGGCAGCGAGCCACGACACCTCCGTGATCGCACCGGCCGAGGTGGAGCTATGAGCGAGCCACGCTATTCCATCGGCATCGATCTGGGCACGACTCATTGCGCCCTCTCGTATGTCGACTTCGCGGGCAGCGACGGCGAAAAGACGACCCAGAACGTGCTGCCCATCACGCAGCTCACCGCGCCGGGCACGATCGACGAACTGCCTCTGCTGCCCTCGTTTCTCTACCTGCCGCATCCGAGCGAACTCGCGCCGTCCGACCTGGGCTTGCCCTGGACAGGCGGGCGCGACTTCGCAGTGGGCGAAATGGCGCGCAGCCGCGGCGCGGCCACGCCGATCCGCCTCGTGTCGAGCGCCAAAAGCTGGCTCTGCCACCCGGGCGTGGACCGCCGCGCCGCCATTCTGCCCAACGATGCGCCGCCTGAAGTGACGCGCGTGTCGCCGCTCGAGACGTCGATTCGCTATCTCACGCATTTGCGTGAAGCATGGGACCACGCTCATCCTGACGCGCCGTTCAGCGAGCAGGAAATTACCGTCACGATTCCCGCGTCGTTCGACCCGGCCGCGCGCGAATTGACCGCCGACGCCGCACAAGCGGCTGGCTATGCGGGCATGACACTGCTGGAAGAACCCCAGGCCGCGCTGTATAGCTGGATCCAGAAGAGCAATGGCCAGTGGCGCAAACAGGTGCGCGTGGGCGACATCATTCTGGTGGTGGACGTCGGCGGCGGCACCACCGACCTGTCGCTGATCGCCGTGGTCGAGCGCGAAGGCAATCTCGAACTTCACCGTGTCGCAGTGGGCGAGCACATCCTGCTCGGCGGTGACAACATGGACCTCGCGCTGGCCCACGTCGTGGCACGCAAGCTCGCGGCCCAAGGTACGAACCCCGATCCATGGCAACTGCGCGCGCTCACCTATGCGTGCCGGGCCGCCAAGGAAACGCTGCTCACCGACGCCGCTGTAGACGCCGTGCCGCTCGTCGTGCCAAGCCGCGGAGCGAAGCTGATCGGCGGCTCGATCCGCACCGAACTGACGCGCGCCGAACTCACGCAGACGATCCTCGACGGCTTTTTCCCGCAAGTCGACAGCTCCGCGCGCCCCGTTACGCGGGCCCGCGTCGGCCTGACCCAACTCGGCCTGCCGTACGCGCAGGATGCGGCCATCACGCGCCATCTGGCGGCATTCCTAGGCCGTCAGGTGGCCGCGCTCGCCGAACTCGAAAGCCTGCAAAGCGCCCAGCCAGAAGGTGCGAGCTTCCTGCATCCGACGGCCGTGCTCTTTAACGGCGGGGTGTTCAAATCGCCCTTGCTGGTGGAGCGCATCATGCAGACGCTCAACAGCTGGCTCGCGGCCGAAGGTGCCGCGCCCGCCCGTCTGCTGGAAGGCGCCGATCTCGACCTCGCCGTGGCGCGCGGGGCGGCCTATTACGGCTACGTGAAGCGCGGCCAGGGCGTGCGGATCCGCGGCGGCCTCGCGCGCGCTTTCTATATCGCGGTGGAATCGTCGATGCCCGCCGTGCCCGGTTTCGAACCGCCTGTGCAGGCGCTATGCGTGGCGCCCTTCGGCATGGAAGAAGGCACCGAGGCGCAACTGCCCGCGCAGGAATTCGGGCTCGTGGTGGGCGAGCCGGTGCACTTCCGTTTCTTCGGTTCATCGGTGCGGCGTCACGATCAGGTCGGCACCTTGATCGACTACTGGTCGCCCGAAGAACTGCAGGAGCTGGAAGAAATCCAGGCCACGTTGCCGCCCGAAGGGCGCAGCCCCGGCGAGGTCGTGCCCGTGAAGCTGCACGCCCGCGTCACCGAAGCCGGCACACTCGAACTGGAAGCCATCCCGCGTGGCACCGGCGAACGCTGGAAGGTCGAGTTCGACGTGCGCGGCAAAGCCAACGCCTGAGCACGATGAAGCGGTACACCGTCGGGATTGATCTTGGCACGAGCAACACGGTCGTCGCATACGTCGAAGCGGGGTCCGAGGGCATCCGCGTCTTCGAGATCGATCAGCTCGTCAGTCCCGGCGAGGTAGCCGCGCGCGCGTTGCTGCCATCGGTGCGGTATCACGCGGCGCGCGGCGAACTGAGCGCGGGCGATCTGCAATTGCCATGGCCTGCCCCGCAAGATGCCCAGGCGCAGCCCGTCGTGATTGGGCGCCTTGCACGCAGCCTGGGCGCGCAGGTGCCTGGCCGGCTTGTGGCCAGCGCGAAAAGCTGGCTCTCACATGCGTCGGTCGATCGGGTCGCGCCTATTCTCCCTTGGGGCGCCGGCGACGAAATCGACAAGGTCTCGCCGGTGACCGCCAGCGCCAGCTATCTGGCTCATGTGCGCGCCGCGTGGAATCATCGTTTCCCGCATGCCCCGCTCGAGAATCAGGACGTGGTGCTCACCGTGCCTGCGTCGTTCGATGACGGCGCGCGCGCCCTCACGCTCGAAGCGGCCCGCATGGCGCAGTTGCCTGCGCTGCGTCTGCTCGAAGAACCGCAGGCGGCCTTCTACGACTGGCTGTTTCAGCATCGCGGCACGCTCGGCGCCGAACTGGCAGACACGCGCCTCGTGCTGATCTGCGACGTGGGCGGCGGCACGACCGACTTCACCCTCATCAAGGTGCGGATGCAGGACGGTCAGCCGCAACTCACGCGCATCGGCGTGGGCAATCACCTGATGCTCGGCGGCGACAACATGGACCTGGCGCTGGCGCATCTCGTCGAGAGCCGGCTCTCGACGCCGCAGACGCGCCTGTCAGCCGCGAGCCTCTCGCAGCTCGTCGAGCGCTGCCGAGGCGCGAAAGAGCAACTGCTCAGCCCACAGGCACCGGACTCGCTCCCGATTACGCTGCTCGGCGCCGGCTCGAAACTGATCGGCGGAGCACGCTCGGCAGAACTGACGCGGCAGGAAGTCGAGCAGATCATCGTCGACGGTTTTTTCCCTGCCGTCTCCGCGGAGGCGCGGCCCGGACGTCCGCGCGGCGCAATCGTCGAATTCGGCCTGCCGTATGCCAGCGATCCGGCCATCACCCGGCACGTCGCGGCGTTTCTGAGCCGGCTCGCCGCGCCATCGCGCGAAGCGTTGGGCTTGTCCGCGACAGACGACGGCGCGCTGCCGATGCCCGACACCCTGCTGCTCAACGGCGGCGTGTTCCGCGCCGAGGCGCTCACCGAGCGCCTCGCCGGCACACTCAGTAACTGGCGTGGCGCGCCTGTGCATGTGCTGCACAACGACAACCCCGATGTGGCCGTGGCGCGTGGCGCGGTGGCCTACGCACTGGCGCGCGCGGGACAGGCACCGCGCATCGGCGGCGGCTCGCCGCGCAGCTACTTCCTCGTCCTCGACGAGGATGCTCAGGCGCTGCGAGGGGTGTGCGTGCTGCCGCGCGGCACGGAAGAAGGTCGAGAGGTCCATCTTGCGGATCGCACGTTCGCGCTGCGGCTCGGGCATCCGGTCCGCTTTCACCTGGTCTCCTCGGTCGCCGACACGGCCTGGCAAGCGGGTGAGCTGGCCGAGTTGCCATTGGGCGAGTTCGTTCGTCTGCCGCCGATTGCAACGGTCGTACCACCGCGCGACGCAGACCCGTCTCGCGAGACACCGGTCCAGCTCGCCGCTTCCCTCACTGAAGTAGGCACGCTTGAAGTGCACTGTATCGACGCGAGCGATGCTGCACAGCGCTGGCTGCTCGAATTCCAGTTGCGGCGTGGCGAAGCGAAGGTCACCGTCCCCGGCGAAGCACCGCATCCCGCCCTGCCCAAAGCGCTCGAACTCATCGACCGCACCTTCGGCTCGCGCTCGCAGAAAGTCGACCCCAAAGAGGTCAAGCGCATGCGCGCGGAACTCGAGCAACTCCTGGGGCCACGCGCAAGCTGGAACAGCGCACTCCTGCGCGAGCTGTTCAACGCGCTGTGGGAGCGTGCGCGGCGGCGGCGCCGCTCGGCGGACCATGAACGGCTCTGGTTGAACCTGGCCGGCTATTGCGTGCGCCCGGGGTTCGGCTACCCGCTCGACGAATGGCGCGTCGAGCAGCTCTGGACGCTGTTCGACGACGGCATTCAGTACATCAACGATAGTCAGGTCTGGTCGGAATGGTGGACGCTCTGGCGACGCGCGGCAGGTGGCCTGGGTGAAAGCGAGCAGCTCAGCGTACTGGACGCGGTGGCCTACATGCAGACCGCCGGTTCAGCACGCTCCAAACTGCCGTTCGATCCGGCGAAGACCGGCTATGCCGATATGGTGCGGCTCGAAGCGTCGCTCGAACGCGTGCCCGCCGAACGCAAGGTCGAGCTCGGAGAACGGCTGCTCCATCAACTCAGGAAGCCTGCGGAGAACCATCAGGGCTGGTGGGCGGTGGGCCGTATCGGCGCGCGTCGGCCGTTTTACGGCAGCGCGCACAGCGTCGTGCCCGCCGGGGTCGCCGTGCTGTGGCTAGAGGCAATCCTTGCGCTCGACTGGAAGAAGGTTGAGCCGGCCGCGTTTGCCGCTGTGCAGATCGCGCGCATGACGGGGGACCGCTCGCGCGACGTGCCCGATGAGGTTCGCGCGGCGGTCATCAAGCGGCTCGAAACCGCCCACGCGCCGGCCACCTGGGTCACCATGGTGCGCGAAACGGTCGAGCTCGACGAGGCCGACGAAGGGCGCGTGTTCGGCGAGTCGTTACCGCCGGGGCTGAAGCTGATCGGCTGAGCCCTCGCCGACGAATTGCGCCAGGTGTCGAACGCGTCGGACATCAACGCCCCTGTTGTCCCCGGGGAAAAATCAGTATGAATGCGGCGCCGTCGATTGCCGAAGGGCGCGGTTATCCTCGTCGAGGCGGCCAAGTTGCGCCGCGCCCGAATCGAGCTTAAAAAACGCGATCGCCTGATTCAACTGGTGCCCCTGCCCCTCAAGCGATTTCGAAGCCGCCGCCGCTTCTTCGACGAGCGCCGCGTTCTGCTGCGTCACCGAGTCCATCTGCGTGATCGCCTGATTGACCTGCTCGATGCCGCGGCTCTGTTCACCCGACGCCGCCGCGATCTCGCTCATGATGTCCGTCACGCGCGCGACGGCCTGCGTGACTTCGGACATGGTCTTGCCCGCCTCGGTCGCGCGCGCCGAGCCACCCCGGATCTTTTGTACCGAATCGGCGATCAGGTCCTTGATCTCCTTCGCGGCACTGGACGAGCGTTGCGCGAGACTGCGCACTTCACTGGCAACCACCGCGAAGCCTCTGCCCTGTTCGCCCGCGCGGGCCGCTTCCACCGCTGCGTTCAGTGCCAGGATGTTAGTCTGAAACGCGATCCCCTCGATGATGCTGGTGATGTCCGCGATCTTCGTCGAGCTCGCACTGATTTCGCTCATGGTTTCAACCACCTGGCTGACCACCTGGCTGCCCTTCACGGCCACTTCGGAAGCATTGGCCGACAGCACGCTGGCCTGCTGCGAATTCTCAGCGTTCTGCTTGACCGTCGACGTCAACTCTTCCATGCTCGACGCCGTTTCCTGCAGCGACGAGGCCTGCTGCTCAGTGCGGGCAGACAGATCGATATTGCCGGATGCGATCTGGCTGGAACCGGTGGCGATACTGTCGGCCGCGGTGCGCACCCGCCCGATCAGTTCGACAAGACTGGCCTGCATCCGCCCCATCGAGGCGAGCACGCTGCCCGCGGGCGCCTCGGCGGCACCGGCGACAGGCCGCAGATCGCCAGCGGCCACGCGCTGCGCGAGGTTGTTGAGATCGTCGGGTTCTGCCCCGAGCGAACGCAACAAACCACGTGCGATCAGAAATCCCGCGAGGATAGACAGTGCGATCGCAACAAGGCATGTGCCGATGAGCATGGCGCGCTGCGCAGCGTATTGTTCTGACGATTGCTGGACCAGAAGATCCGCACGCGTTCGCGTGTACGTCTCGTAGTCGTTGGTGGCTTTGACTAACGCGGCCAGCAGCGGCCTGCAATCGTTATTGATCTTCGCGACCGCTTCGTCGCGCTTGTTCGCCACCGCAAGCTCGACAATCGCCTGAGCAACCGGCGTGTAGTCGGCTTCGATCCGGTTGATCTCGCGCACCAGGCTGCGAGCCTCCTCGGTGATGTCCGTCGCCACCGACATCATCTCGTTGAGTTTCGCGAGCCTCGTCTGGACGTCTTGCTGTGCCTGCGCTTCGACCGTTCTCTCCATCTGGAAGTCTGCCGGATTGGTCACCAACGCCATGTTGCGGGCCGCGATGGCACGCCGGTCGACGGCGGTTCTTACCTGTTGAGCGACGAGCGCACGGGCGTCGATACCGGATACGAAGCCCGAGAAACGCGTGTTGGCGTCGTTTAGCGCTTTCAGCGACATGGCCGCCACGACGACCAACACGACGGTTAGCAGTCCGAAAGTGCCGTACAATTTTGCCTTGACCGACATATTTTTAATGTTCATATCTTTCGACTCCAGACTCTCGAATAAAGGAAACTACGGATTGCTTATCTTTTCGCTAACGTTCCGGCGACCCAGTCGGCTGCGGCATGAGGTGCCATCTATCCGGGATAACGGCCGCACGCCGCCGTTCATTAATGGCGCAAAGGTTTGCGCATTATTTGTTTTTTCTATCGAATTTAATGCATGCTTGGGTCCCCAATAAATCACCGCTTAAGTCTGGTAAATACCGATTTATCAAATTACAATTCATTAAATAGTCTTAACAATAATTACCCAAGCATGACAGATCGCCGCCGCTCGAACGTTCACAGGAACGGTTCGAGACCGGCGGAACAGAAATAGGGGGGAATGTCGGGCGCTTGCCGGGCTCGTTACTGAATCAGCGCCGGGCTACGCCGCGCCTAGACCGAGACGGCCTCCTCGGTGGGCGCAGCCTCAGGAACCACCGCTGACGGCCTTCCGAAGAAAAAGCCCTGCATGATCTTGCAACCGAGCCGCAGCAAGACGGCGACCTGCTCCGCACTCTCGACGCCTTCGATGACGCAGGTCACCTGCAGGTTGCGGCAAAGATCGACGATGCTGCGTACGATCCCTTGCGCTGCCACGTCGACGTCTATCTTGCCGATGAAACTCCGATCGACCTTCACATTGTTCAGCGGCAATTGATGGATGCAGTGCAGGCTGGAATATCCAGTTCCGAAATCGTCCAATGAAATCTGCGCCCCAAGCGCCTTGAGATCCGACAGTGCCTGGTGTGCGTTGTCGAAATTCTTGATCACGGCAGTTTCCGTGACCTCGAACGTCAGGCGGCTCGCGTCAACGCCGCTTTGCGTAACGATTGCCTTGATGTCCCGCACCGCCTCCAAAGAGGCGATGTCCCGTGCCGAAAGATTGAAACAGATGCGCACGTGCGGGTATGCCTTGACCATCAGCTTCAGCGTCTTGCGAAGCAGCACGGCCGTGAGCTGATGAATGAGATCGCTCCTTTCCGCCACACTTACGAACAGGGCCGGCGAAACGTTGCCGAGCACCGGACTGTTCCAGCGCGCCAATGCCTCGTACGAAACGATCTTGTTGGATATCGCATCGAAAATAGGCTGAAAATGCAGCGTCATTTCGCTTTCCAGATCCGCCTGATGCAGCGCCTGTTCAACCTCGCTGACCTCCCGGATGCTGTCTTCATGTTGCTGCGAGAAAACGGTGGTCGCGCCGCGACGATGCTCCTTGGCGAAATACAGCGCGTAGTCGGCCCGTTCGAAGAGGTGTTCCGGCGTGTTGCCCGCCTCCGGGAACACCGCAAACCCCAGCGAGGCCGATATTCTCGCCGTCGCGCCCGGCAAATCGTAGGGGCGGCGCAACACCTCGCATATCGACGTGCCGATGCGGTGAAGCTCTTGGGAATCACTGACGTCCTGCACGAGCAGGCCAAATTCGTCGCCCCCAAGACGGGCGAGTGAGACACGCTCGTCGGAACAGGTTTGCAATCTGCGTCCGACCTCTTCCAGCAAACGATCGCCCATGCGGTGGCCATGCAGATCGTTGATCTGCTTGAAGCCGTCGAGATCGATCACGCCGACGGCAAAACGTTCGGCTTCGAGCTCCCGGTGATTGAATCGATCAGCAAGCAAGGCGAAGAAGTGACGCCGGTTTGGAAGTCCGGTCAGACTGTCGGAATTGGCTAACCTGAAGTTCTCGTCACTTAACGCCTGCAGTTCGGTCTGCTTTCGCTTCAGAGCCGATTGCGAGCCGACAAGATTGGCGAAGTCGCGGTAATAGGTCAGGAGCACCATGACCATCGCGATCGATACCAGAAAAGCGTTGATGCTGATCGCAATCAGAACCGTGTTGTCAGTGAGGAGAAAAAACAGCGTGAAGGGCACGAGAACAATCACCGCAAGCAACAGCGCAGCGTTGCGCATGTGCATCAGGCAAAAGATGCAGCCGATCACGGTGATCGACATATAGTAAGCAACGTGGACCTGTGCGTATGGGCCGCCATACGGGTACAAAAGCAAACCCCACGTCGTGAACAGCACGCCTAACAATGCGATGAGCCGGATGGTCGTCCGCAGGCGTCCGGCAATCTCCCGATCGCTCAACCCGGCAATCAACTTTCGCCTCCTGACCCACACCATCAACCTGATGATGCAAGCAAGGCAGAGCGTGAGCGGGATGTACTCCGATAGTAGCGCTGGCGCCGATTTCAGATGCGTAATGGCGACGGCGACGCTGTTGACCACAAGGATCAGATACAGCAGAGGCAGTTGCCGCGAAAACGCTTCGAATTGCGAACGCAGCAGCACGCTGCTCTCCGTTGGCGCAATCGCAGGCACAGTTGGGTGCTTCAATTCCATGGTCGAAATCTGGAAAGTAAGTCAGCCCCTTGGGGCCGACACCTGAGTCATCGTGCGTGGAATTCGACCGCCCCGAGCGCGGCAAGCAGGATATTGACCTCCTCAAGCAGCTGGGTCATCTGTGCGCGTGGCCCGGCCATGCATCCACAAGGATGCGTCAGTATCATCTCGCTTCGAAACCTGCGCGTATAAACGCGTTTACGGCAGGTAGCGAGAGCCGCTATAGCGCAATCGCAGTCAGTCGACGCTGAAATTGATGTCAGGTAATCCCTAACGAGATTCAGCCGCAATATTGAGTGCCACGGTGGCGTCCGGCTATGGCCGCCACGTCACGCTCAGATCGGCGTCAACACTTTCTCGCCGGCAAAATGCCGCGCCGCGTTGGCGAGAAAATTTTCCACGGCGGCGCCCACCGCCTCCGGCGAGCGGCCACCTACATGCGGCGTCAGGACGACGTTGGACAGCCGGATCAGGGCCTCGGGCGGATGCGGCTCGCCTTCGTACACGTCGAGCCCCGCACCGGCAATCGCCCCCGCGTTGAGCGCGGCAGCCAGCGCGGCCGTGTCGACCACGCTGCCGCGCGACACGTTGACCAGAAAACCGTTCGGCCCGAGCGCGTCGAGCGCGGCCTGGTTGATGAGATGCCGCGTGCCGGCGCCGCCCGGCGTCGCGACCATGAGAAAGTCGCACCATTGCGCGAGACCTGTGACGCTGTCGAAATAGCGCATCGATTCGCCTTCGCGCGGCTTGCGGTTGTGGTACCCAAGCGCCATATCGAACCCGGCGCCGCGGCGTGCGATTTTCTGGCCGATATTGCCGAGACCGAGAATGCCCAGGCGCTTGCCCGACACGTTGGGATGCATGGGCAGTGTGTCGCGCCACGCACCTTCACGGGTGGCGCGATCGAGTTGCGGCACATCGCGCACCACCGCGAGCAACAGCGCGAACGCGTGATCGGCGACGCAATGGTCATTGGTCCCCGCGCCATTGACCAGCACGATGCCGAGCGTGCGGGCGTGCTCCACAGGAATGTTTTCGTAGCCGGCGCCGAGTGCGCTGACGAATTCAAGTGCCGGCAACTGGTCGATCTCGGCGGCCGTCAGGCCGGTCGTGCCATTGGTCAGCACTGCACGGATCGTCCCGCCGTGGGCGGCGATCGCTTCGGTGCGGGTGGCGGGATCGGGTGCGTAGATGACGTCGAACGCGGCCGTGACGCTGGCGCGGCTCGTGTCGTTCAGGGGAATCAGGACCAGCAGGGAAGGTTTCATGACCTGGACGCGTTCGTGGCGGGACACTGCGAGACGCGAAAGTGTAACAAGGAGTGTGTCGCCTCGCTCTGGCGAGCGCACATCCGTCACGGTGCCCTCCTCTTCAAGTTCGCCGCTTCCTTGCCGTTAGCTTTCTGAAGGGTGCAATGGATGCGAGGCGCATCGAACGACGGCACGCCGATGGCCGGGATCGTCACTTGCCCTGCTGCTGTCCAGCCCAAAGGCACCTTAAAATAGCCGTACTATCGACTACGGATTCGTCATGCTGGATACCACCAAGCAGGATGAGCCGCGTGGCCATTCAACGGCCAACGACGACTCGGAGATGTTCGAACTGGCCCCCGTCTCGCTCTGGCTCGAGGATTTCAGCGGCGTGCGGGCATTGTTCGACGCGTGGCGGGCCGAAGGTGTGACCGATCTGCGCGCGCATTTCAGGGACAATCCACAGCGGGTAGCGGAGTGCGCGCACAGCATCCGCGTCGTCAAGGTCAACCATAAAACCCTCTCGCAGTTCGAAGCAGCCGATTTCGCGGCGCTCACCGGCAATCTCGGCGCGGTGTTTCGCGACGACATGCTCAAGACCCACCTCGAAGAACTCTGTCAATTGTGGGCCGGCCAGACGAATTTCACGAGCAAGACGGTCAATTACACGCTCGGCGGACGTCGGCTCGACGTTCTGCTCAAGGGCGCAGTGTTGCCCGGGCACGAAGCGCGCTGGGACCGGGTGCTGGTGTCGACGGAAGATATTACCGAGCTGGAGGGCGCGCGCCATCGCATCACGCTCGCCGAGGAATACGCGCGCGGCCTGTTCGAAAACTCGCCGGTGTCGCTGTGGGTCGAGGACTTCAGCGCGGTCAAACGCCTGCTCGATGACGCGCGCGCCGCGGGTATCGCCGATTTCCGCGTGTTCACGGACGTGCATCCCGAGTTCGTCGAACGCTGCATGCAGGAAATTCACCAAGTCGCGCGGGATGCGCCGGCCTTCAGGCCGGTGAGGCAGAGCGCTCCAGCGTATTGATTGAAAACTGTACATATATACAGTGTTGCGATATTTATTGTTCATGCCCGAAATTCGCACCAACACCTTACGCATCGTGCCTTCCCGTGAGGAAGCGGCGACGTTGCGTGTGCTGGGCGAACGCGTCTCCCGTCTGTACAACGCGGGAAACTACCTGTGCCGTAAAGCTTTCATTGCCGGAAAGCCTGTTCCGAGCTATGCGACTCTGTGCAAAAGACTGCCGGTGGAGTATGAGGCGGACTATCGCGCATTGCCGTCGGACACCGCACAGGAAGTCATCAAGAAACTGGCCGAAGCCTGGAAGTCGTTCCGGGCGCTACGCAAGGCGCATGCAGCTGGCACACTAAAGCAGAAGCCTGGTCTGCCGCGCTATCGGAAG
>DASZIR010000040.1:0-32489 GCA_035948995.1 Paraburkholderia sp.
TCTCCAGCAGGGGCTCAACGTCGGGTGGGTGCACAACATTTTCGGTGTGCAGGGACTCGGCGCGCTGCTGCAGGCACTGTCGCAGACCGCCGACGCGAACGTGCTGTCGACGCCTAACCTCATCACGCTCGACAACGAGGAGGCCAAGATCGTCGTCGGTACGAACGTGCCGATCCAGACGGGTTCGTATTCGAACCTCACGAGCGCCACCGCGACCTCGGCGTTCAATACCTACGACCGCGTCGACGTCGGTCTGACGCTGCACGTCAAGCCGCAGATTACCGACGGCGGGATTCTCAAGCTGCAGCTCTACACGGAAGACTCGGCGATCGTGAACGGCACGACCAACGCGGCGACCAATCCGGCTGGGCCGGAGTTCACCAAGCGTTCGATCCAGTCGACGGTCCTCGCCGATAACGGCGAAATCATCGTGCTGGGCGGCCTGATGCAGGACAACTACCAGGTCAGCAACAGCAAGGTGCCGCTGCTGGGCGATATTCCCTGGATCGGCCAGTTGTTCCGCTCGGAACAGAAGACCCGCAACAAGACCAACCTGATGGTGTTCCTGCGTCCCGTGATCATCAACGACCGCGATACCGCACAGGCCGTGACGTCGAACCGCTACGACTACATCCAGGGCGTGCAGGGCGCGTACAAGTCGGACAACAACCTGATCAAGGACAACGACGATCCGGTGGTTCCGCCGAAGCCGATCGGCCCGGCCGAGGGCGGCTCGGCCGCGATGAACCTGTTCAATCTCGACCAGATGCGTCGTCAGCAGATGGCGCCGCCGCCGCCGGTTACCGCGCCCGCGCCCGCGCCTGCGACGAATGGTGCGGTCCAGGCCAACCCTGTGCCGGTCGCGCCTTCCACCACGTCGCCTGGAGTGCAGCCGTGAGCTCGCCGACCACGCCGCCGTCAGCTTCCGCGTCCTCAGCAGCGGCGCGGACCGCTGCATCGACCCAGGCAGCGGCACAAGTCCCGGCGGGGCATGCCGAACGCATCGCGCCCTCGGCGGTCGCTGCGCGCCTCGTGCCGTATGGTTTTGCGCGCAGCGGCCAGATTCTGGTGGCGCACCAGCACGCGGACGGGCTCGAAGTCTGGATCAGCGAGCGCACCAGCGATGCCGCGCTGGCGGAAGTGGCGCGTAACTTCGGCGCGCTATCGGTGGTGCGCGTGCCCGCGGACGAACTCGCCCAGGCGATCAACCAGGCCTACGCGCGCCAGGACGGCAGCGCCGCTCAGGTGGTTGGCGAAGTGGAAGGCGAGGTCGACCTGTCGCGTCTGATGCAGGAGATTCCCGAGGTCGAGGATCTGCTGGAATCGGAAGACGATGCGCCGATCATCCGCATGATCAACGCCCTGCTCACCCAGGCGGCACGCGAACAGGCCTCGGACATTCACATCGAGCCGTTCGAGAACGCGTCGGTAGTGCGCTTTCGCGTCGACGGCACGCTGCGCGACGTGGTGCGGCCGAAGAAGGCGCTGCACGGCGCACTGATCTCGCGCATCAAGATCATGGCGCAGCTCGATATCGCCGAGAAACGTCTGCCGCAGGATGGCCGGATCACGCTGCGTGTCGGCGGCCGGCCGGTTGACGTGCGCGTCTCCACCTTGCCGACCGGGCACGGCGAGCGCGCTGTTTTGCGTCTGCTCGAAAAAGATGCCTCGCGGCTGAACCTCGAAGCGCTCGGCATGGGCGCGGACACGCTTGGGAAATTCGACAAGCTGATCGGGCGTCCGCACGGCATCGTGCTGGTGACAGGACCGACCGGCTCCGGCAAGACGACCACGCTTTATGCGTCGATGTCGCGCCTCGAGACCGCGACGACCAACATCATGACCGTCGAAGACCCGATCGAATACGACCTCTCGGGCATTGGCCAGACCCAGGTCAACGAACGGATCGGCATGACCTTCGCCCGGGCGCTGCGCTCGATCCTGCGGCAGGACCCGGACATCATCATGATCGGTGAAATCCGTGACCTCGAAACCGCGCAGATTGCGGTGCAGGCCTCGCTCACCGGTCACCTTGTGCTGGCTACGCTGCACACCAACGATGCGGCATCGGCCGTCACGCGTCTGACCGACATGGGCGTCGAGCCCTATCTGCTCGCCTCGTCGTTGCTCGGCGTGCTGGCGCAACGGCTGGTGCGGCGCCTGTGTCCCGTGTGCCGTGAAGAACGTACCGACGAAGAAGGCCGCGTGCAATGGCACCCGGTGGGCTGCGACAAGTGCGGCCATTCCGGTTACGCGGGACGGCGCGGTGTGTACGAGCTGCTGCTGATCAACGATGCGATCCGCTCGCTGGTTCACCGCAACGCGGCGGACGCCGAGATTCTCGCAGCGGGCCGCGCGCAGGGCATGCGCACGCTGCGCGAGGACGCCGACCGCTGGCTCGCCACCGGCCTGACTTCGCTCGAGGAAGTGATACGCGTGACGGGCGGAGCCTAAGCGCATGCCAGCATTCCGTTTCGAAGCGATCGATGCGGCCGGCAAGGCGCAAAAAGGCGTGCTCGACGCGGACAGCGCACGCGGCGCGCGCACCCATTTGCGCGGCCAGGGGCTGACGCCGCTGATCGTCGAGCCGGCCTCGACCCGCACCCGCGGTGAGCGCAATCAGCGGCTGTCGCTGGGGCGACGGCTGTCGCAACGTGAACAGGCGATCCTCACGCGCCAGCTCGCGAGCCTGCTGATCGCCGGCCTGCCCCTTGACGAAGCGCTTGGCGTGCTGACCGAACAGTCGGAGCGCGACTACATCCGCGAACTGATGGCTTCGATTCGCGCTGAAGTGCTCGGCGGCCATTCGCTGGCGAACGCGCTGCAGCAGCATCCGCGCGATTTTCCCGAGATTTACCGCGCGCTGGTCGCCGCGGGCGAGCACACCGGCAAACTCGGCCTGGTGCTCTCGCGTCTGGCCGACTACATCGAACAGCGCAACGCACTCAAGCAGAAGATCGTGCTGGCGTTTACCTATCCGACCATCGTCACGATCATCGCATTCGGCATCGTCACGTTCCTGCTGAGCTACGTCGTGCCGCAGGTGGTGAATGTGTTCGCCAGCACCAAGCAGCAGTTGCCGTTGCTCACCATCATGATGATGGCGCTGTCCGGCTTCGTGCGGAAGTGGTGGTGGGCGGTGCTGATCGGCGTTGCGCTGCTGGCGTACATCGTCAGATCGATTCTCGCGCAGCCCGGGCCGCGTCTTGCTTTCGACCGCTGGCTGCTGACTGCCCCGCTGCTCGGCAAGCTGGTGCGCGGCTACAACACCGTGCGCTTTGCCAGTACGCTGGGCATTCTGACCGCAGCGGGCGTGCCGATCCTGCGCGCGCTGCAGGCCGCGAGCGAAACGCTGAGTAACCGGGCGATGCGCGAGAACATCGACGACGCGATCGTGCGGGTGCGCGAAGGCACGTCGCTGTCGCGCGCGCTCGGCAACACGAAGACGTTTCCGCCGGTGCTGGTGCATCTGATCCGCTCAGGCGAAGCGACCGGCGACGTGACGACGATGCTCGATCGCGCCGCCGAAGGCGAAGCAAGCGAGCTGGAACGGCGCACGATGTTCCTGACGAGCCTGCTCGAGCCGTTGCTGATTCTGGCGATGGGGGGTGTGGTGCTGGTGATCGTGCTGGCAGTCATGCTGCCGATCATCGAGTTGAACAACCTCGTGCAGTGAGGCGTTGCATCGCGCGGCTGCGGCGGGCTCGCACGCAACGAATGTGACGGGCTTCGCTCAGCGCACGTAGATGGTAGGGCCGGCGGCATTGGCGGGCAGGAACACTTCGGAACGCGCGCCGTTGCGGTCGATGATGATCGAACGGGCGCGCACTTCGGAGAGTCTGGCGCCTTGCATGATGTCGCTGCCGAGCGACACGGCCCGCGGCGGTTCGCCGCCCGCGCTGATGATGGCAGCGGCGCCTTCGCTCAGCGAGAGAATTCCGAAGAGGCGCACGTCCTGGTTGGCGCTGCGCGTGAGCTGGCCGCCGAACAGCGTCGCCGCCTGCTCGACCGACACCGGCGCGTGCACCGCGGCAGCGGGCAACGGGCCGCCCGACAGCGAGGTGAGCGTGACGATCCAGTAAGTGAGCGCCGCGCAGAACACGGCGAACAGTGCGAGCGACAGAAGGCGGATTTGGATGGCGTTCATGCGCATCATTGTACGGACTATTGTGAAATTTGCGTTGGGTTGAAACCCTTCAACTGCGTGACATTAAAATGACCGGACGGGCGTGTTAAATCGCGCACGGATCACAGCATGCGTGATGCCCGCCGGCAACGAAAATCTTCCTGAAATGAGGTAGCAAGCTATGCAAATGTGGACCACCCGCCGCACTGGAATCGCGGGTCTGCGTGACCGTCGTCAACGCGGTTTCACGCTGATCGAAATCATGGTGGTGATCGCGATTCTCGGCATCCTGGCCGCGCTGATTGTGCCGAAGATCATGAGCCGTCCGGACGAGGCACGACGCGTCGCCGCGAAGCAGGACATCGGCACAATCATGCAGGCGATGAAGCTGTACCGGCTCGACAATGGCCGTTATCCGACGCAGGACCAGGGGCTGCATGCGCTGATCGAAAAGCCGACGACGGACCCGCTGCCGAATAACTGGAAGGACGGCGGTTACCTCGAGCGTCTGCCGAACGATCCGTGGGGCAACCCGTATCAGTATCTGAACCCGGGCGTGCACGGTGAAATCGACGTGTTCAGTTACGGCGCCGACGGCAAACCGGGCGGCGAAGGCAACGATGCAGACATAGGCTCGTGGGAATAACCCGTTGAGATTGCTGCGCGCACTGTCCGCACCATCCGCACCATGCGCACGCTTCGCACTTTTCGCACCACCCGCACCATCGCTTAACGCCGGCACCATGTGTATGTCCGATTGCAAGTCCCGTGTTGCCACTGCGCGTACCGCGAGGACGCCGCGCGTGACGCCTGGCGGTACGCCGGGGTCGCGCTTTGGCCTCACGCCTGATGCCGACCGCCACGCGGCGCGTCAGGCGGGTTTTACGTTACTGGAGATGCTGGTGGTGCTGGTGATTGCCGGGTTGCTGGTGTCGCTGGCGTCGCTGGCGATGACGCGCAATCCGCGCACGGATCTCAATGAAGAAGCCCAACGTCTTGCGTTGCTGTTCGAGTCGGCGGGCGATGAAGCGCAGGTGCGGGCACGGCCCATTGCGTGGCAGCCGTTCGACGGCGGCTTTCGCTTCGACATGCATACCGAGGACGGCTGGCGTCCGCTGCGCGATGACCTGCTCGGACCGCGCCGCTGGGAAGGCGGGGTGACGAGTGTGGCGATCGACTATCCCGGATCGGACGAGCATCCTTCGCGGGTGGTGTTCGGTACCGAAAGCATCGATGAGCCGGTGCAGATCACGTTGTACTCTGCGGCCGGGCAGGCGACGATCGTCGGTACCGGCAATGGCCGCTATGAGGTGCGTTGAGATGGCAGGCCGGAAGTGTTGTGTACGCCGGGTACCGGCATGCCGCGTATCGCAGCGCGGCTTTACGATGATTGAAGTGCTGGTGGCGCTGGCGATCATTGCGGTGGCGCTGGCGGCGTCGTTGAGGGCGGTTGGCAGTCTGGCGAGCAGCGAAGCCGAGTTGCATCAGCGGCTGCTGGCCGGCTGGAGTGCTGACAACACGCTCGCGCAGTTGAAGCTCGCGCATAGCTGGCCGGAGGTTGGCTCGAACAGTTTTGATTGCTCGCAGGGCAATCTGCAGTTGCTTTGTACGGAACGCGTGACGTCGACGCCGAATCCGGTGTTCCGTCGCGTCGAAGTGCTGGTGACGACACCGGGCCGCGCCGGCAATCTTGCGCAGATGGTGACGGTGGTGGCCAATGAAACGAACCGTTCGCTCTGAGCGCCGCGGCCGCCGGCCGCCGGGTGGCTTTACGCTGATCGAGTTGCTGGTGGCGATTGCAATTCTGGCCGTGATTGCGGTGCTGTCGTGGCGAGGGCTTGATCAGATCATGCGTGGACGGCAGACCATCACGAACGCGATGGAAGACGAGCGGGTGTTCGCGCAGTTGTTCGACCAGATACGCATCGATGCGCGGCTTGCGGCGTCCGATGATGAGACTGGTCAGGCGGCGGTGTCGGTGAGCGGGAATGTGCTGCAGATTGTGCGGGAGCTGGATATGCCGGAGACGGCCCCGCGTTTGCAGGTGGTTCGCTATCGGATTGCTGATGGACGCATTATCCGGTTTGTGTCACCACCGCTTGGTAATGTGGGCGAGTTGCAGCGTGCGTTGCGCGGTGGCGAGGGGGATGACTGGAGTGCGGTGCCTTTGATGGGCGGTGTGGGGTCGATCTCTGCGAGGCTGTATGTGCCCAAGGTGGGTTGGACTACGCAGATGAAGGATGTGCAGGCGGCTATTACCGAGAACGATAACAATCTTAAGGTGCCCCAACTGGGCAATGCGCCGTTGCCGAGGTCGGTTTCCGGGCTGGAGGTGAGTGTTGGGGCTACTTCGCTGGCGCGGCCTGTCACGAGGGTTTTTCTCGTCGGAGAGTGAATAATGGTGTCTGGTTTGTTATCTCCGGGGGTTTCTTTTTTCCTTTCTGCGGCTCAGGCTGTTTTGCTGTCTGCTTTTTGTTTTGGCCTTTCCCTGTTTTGTTCCCGCTTTATTGGCGTTGCCCCTGTGCGCGGCGGCACTAACAGACCAGTAAGAAAACAGGGAAAGGGCAAAGCAGCAAGCAGACAAAGATACGCCGCAGGCAGAAACCAGACCCAAGCCGGCGTAGCCATAATCACCGCCCTCCTGGTAGTGGCACTCTCAGCGATCCTGGTATCAGGCATCCTGTGGCGCCAGCAGGTCCAGATCCGGAGGATAGAAAACCAGCGCCTGCTCTCGCAGGCCCAATGGATAGCCCGCGGCGCCCTGGACTGGACGCGCCTGATATTAAGATCTGAAGGCGACACCTCAGCAGGCATCACCTACCTGGGGGGCGTATGGGGCGTCCCCATAGCAAAAACACGCCTGTCGGACTTCCTGGGCCAAATCGGCGAAGTAAGGGCCCAGGAAGGCGCATCGACCTACCTGTCAGGCTCAATCGAAGACGCCCAGTCGAAATTCAACCTTCGAAACCTGGTCTCGAGCCCGGCCCCAGGCATGCTGCAACTCAACGTGGAGCAGATCCAGGCATTCCAGCGCCTGCTCGGCGTGCTCAGCCTGAACAGCCAGCTGGCAAAAAACACCGCTGTCCAGCTACGCAAAGGCCTCACCCAGTCAGCAACGCGTTTCCAGACACCAGGCTCGCCCACCGGCACCACTGCAACCGCCGCCCCCCCGCCAGGTGGCCCAACGGGCGCTATCGGCGGCAGCAACTTCACCAGCAAGCCCGGCATCGACGACGATGACGACAACGCGGGCGTCGCGCCGCTGCAGATGACCAGCGTCGATTCGCTGCTCGACGTGCCCGGCTTCACACCTGAAATGGTGGCGCGCCTGCGTCCGTTCGTGACGGTCCTGCCCACCACGAGCGCCGTCAACATGAACACCGCGCCGGCCGAAGTGATCGCCGCCGTCGTGCCCGGGATGAGCCTGTCCAGCGCGCAGGCGTTCGTCGCGCGCCGCGAAACCGTGTTCTTCCATAACGTCGGCGACGTACAGCTGGCGTTGCAAGGTGCAGGCGTCACGCAACTGGCAATCGATCCCAGTATCTTCGACGTCAACACCAGTTACTTTTTTATCCACGGCCGCGTGCAGCACGAGCGCGCGGAAGTGGACCGTACGACCCTCGTCTATCGTGACGCGCTCACGCACACGACTCGCATCGTGCGTGTACAGGATCAGTTATGAATAACGTTTTTCCCGCAGAGAGTGGCCTTTGAGCACACTGATCGTCCTACTGCCGCCGCGTGACCCGGCGGTGCCATCGCAGGAATGGCAACTGCCCGAGCTGCCGTTCCTCTTGCTCGACAAGTCGGGCCGCACGCAGCGCGCCGGTCGCTCTACGCTCGCGCTGCTGCCGCGCGCATCGTCGACGGTGCTGATGGTGGCCGCGCGCGACCTGTTGATGATGCCCGCCACGCTGCCGCCGCTGAAAGGGCCGCGCCTGCGCCAGGCATTGCCGAACGTGGTCGAGGATCAACTGATCCAGGATCCGCAGACCTGTCATATCGCGCTCGATCCGCAGCCGCTCGGCGGTGGCCGGCACCTGCTCGCGATCATCGACCGCGGCTGGTTCCGGTTCATCAGTGAAGCCTTCGCCGCAGCCGGTCATCGCAGTATCCGCGCGGTGCCGGTCACGCGTTGCTTGCCGCCAGCGGTTGTTGCGCCCGCGTCGCTAGCGGAAGTGGCCGCGCAGGCCGAAGCTGAAGTGAGTGCCGCGGCACTGAAGCCGACCGCGGCCGCCGCAGCCAACAGAGGCGCCGCCGCCTTGCTGGGCGAGCCGCCGGTGCCCGTCGTCGCCGCCGTGCTCGGCACCGTCGTGTCCACCGCACCTGCCTTGCTGCTCGACGTCCCGGCGGAGCCGGGCACCACGCGGGTCGAACTGGCTATCGCACGCGGAATGCAGGGCGAAGGGCTCGCTCTGCCCGTCACGGCAGTCAACGCGACGCTCGATGCGCTCTCAGGCGCGGCTCCGGTCACGCTCTATCTGCTGACCGAAGTGCCCGGCAGCGAGCCCGGCATGGGCTCGGGCGGCCAGGCAAGGCTCGCCGCGCAGGTGAGCGGCGCGCAACCGTTGCCGTTCGAAAAGCTCGCACGGCGCGCGCCCGAATGCCGCTTCGACCTGTGTCAGTTCGAGTTCGCTACCCAGTCATGGCGCCTGGACCGTTCGACGCTGCGGCGTCTGCGTCTGCCGGTGCTGCTGGCCGTGGGCGCCATCGTGGTCGCGATGATCGGCGCGAATGTGCAGTGGCTGATGCTCGCGCGTCAGCGCGATGCGATCAACACGCAGATGACCGAGTTGTTGCTCAACACCTTCCCGAAAACCACCGTCGTGCTCGATGCGCCCGACCAGATGTCGCGCCAGATGCAGCAGTTGCGCGTGGCGGCGGGCGAGCTCTCGCCGGACGATTTCCTCTCGCTGGCGGCAGGACTCGCACGCTCGCTCGGACCGGTGCCCGTCAACGGCATCGCGGCACTCGACTATCACGACCATCGCCTCGACGTCACGTTCAAGCCGGAAATCAAGGTCGACCCGGGCTTCGCGCAGCGCCTTGGGGGCTACGGCCTCGCCGGTGCGATCGACAGCAATACAGGCAAGTGGACCATCCGGAGCGCACAATGAAAACTGAACTTGCTCAAACATGGGCCGGATTCTGGGACGGGCGCACCGAGCGCGAAAAGACGCTGCTGATGTGGGGTGGCGCGGCGCTGGGCGTCGCCATCGCGTGGTCGGTGCTGTGGGCGCCGGCCGAGGACGGCCGCGCGCATCTGCGCCAGACGCTGCCGGCGATGCAACGCCAGCTCGCGCAGATGACCGCGCAGGCCAGCGAGGCACAAAGGTTGTCGGCGGCAGCCCAGGGCGTCGCGCCGACCGGCGGCGCCCTCAAGGATGCGCTCACCGCGTCGCTCACGGACCATGGCCTCGCCCCGCTCCAGGTGCAGTTGCTGGGCAATGCGGTGCAGATCCAGTTAAAGAATGCGTCGTTTCCCGTGTGGACCGGCTGGGTCGACGACGTGCGGCGGCAGTTCAAGGTGCAGGTCGCCGAAGCGCATGTCACCGCGCTCAAGGACGACGGGCAGGTCGACCTGACGGCGTCGCTGGCGCCGTCGACCGCCAAATGACGGTGCAGCCACAGGATCTCGCATGAATTTCCGGATGCGGCGCCTGCGCGCTGCGCTGCCGTGGCTGCTCGTCGCGGTGTTATCGAGCGGTACCGTGATGCTGGTGCTGTTGCCCGCGGCGTGGATCATGCCGCAGTTTGCGAAGGCCACGAGCGGCCACGTCAACCTCGTCGATCCAGCGGGCTCGCTCTGGCAGGGTTCCGCCACGCTGATGCTGGCTGCGGGATCCGATACCAGCGCCGCCACGTTGCTGCCGGGCCGGATCGAATGGCACACCGCCTTCTGGCCGCTTTTCACCGGCCGGGTGCGGATGACGATGCTGCAAAGCGAGGCGATGCCTGACCCGGTTACGGTCGACGCCACCCGGCGTGGCGCGACGCTGTCGCAAGGGACCATCGCGGTGCCGGCGTCGTTGCTCACCGGTCTGGGCGCGCCGTTCAACACGCTCGATCTGCAAGGCAACGTGCGGCTCGCGTGGAGCGAATGGCGCAGCTTCGGCAAGGAAGCGTTCGGACAACTCACCGTGACGCTGACCGATGCGAGTTCGCGCGTCTCGCTGGTCAAACCGCTGGGATCGTACCAGGTGGTGATTCAGGCGGAAGGCAATCACTCCACGATCGCGCTATCGACGCTCAAGGGACCGTTGATGCTCAACGGCCGCGGCGCGGTGAGCGCGGGTTCCTCGATGTTTAACGGCACGGCGAGTGCGGCGCCCGAAGCGCGTGACAACCTCGCGGGTCTGCTGAATCTGCTCGGACGCCCGAGCGGGCCGGACACGGTGGCGCTGAGCTTCGTCCGCTGAAGGCATCACGTATGGCAATTACAAAAGGGGCATGGCCGGGTGATCGTCATGCCCCTTTTGCCTGTCTGTCACTCGCCCCTGTCACTCGACCCTGTCCCTCGCCCGCCGTAGAGAGTCGGAGTACGTGAGACTGACGCCATAGTTATCCAGCTGGGCGACTACCGTAGCGACGACGATGTGTTCTGGCGCGAGCCAGCTCGCGGTCGCGGACAAAGCTTCCGGCTTCGCGCTGACTTTGAAGGAGGGTTTCCACTGCTGGGTGGAAGCCAGTGCCGCACCTTGACTATCCAGCCGCTGATCCGGCCAAAAACCTCTTATAAGAAGCGTATCAGCAATCCATCGCCCTATCGTGCTACATTTATGATGCACAAGGAGTTGCCTCATGAATTGCACCCTGCAAATATTCCTGGACGATTGCTGGGTCGACTGCGCGCAGATCGAACTCAACGGCGGCCTGTGCCAGTGGAATCATCTGGTTATGTACGCCGTCGAACACACGAACGCCCCGCTATCACTGGCTGAGCCCGTCGATATGGACATCCGCGCGGCCCGGACCATTCCCGCCTTCCTCTACGACCTCGTCCCGCAGGGGCCCGGCCGTCGCTTCCTTCTGGGCGAGCTGAAGCTACCAGATGGCTCTGACGCGGACTTCCCGCTGATCTGCGCGGGCGCCTTCAATCCGGTCGGCCGAATCCGGGTTGCCGAGGCAGTCGACTATCTTGAGACGCACGTGGCGCGGCACCCGGGCGCGCGTGGCCTACCCGGCCTGACGATCGACGACGTCGCCGTGCGCAGCGCGGAATTCAAGGAAAGGTTGTTCCTGCACGGGATGCTGGGCACCGGCACCACGGGGGTCCAGGGTGCGGCGCCGAAATACCTGCTAACCCGGGACCGGGCGGGCCTGCTGCACGGTGATGCCATCCTGCCCGATGCCGACGCTACCCAGCATCTGATCGCGAAACTGCCGCGCGGCAATAGCGCGGCCGACGACAAGGTCCTGCGCAATGAAGCGGCGTACATGCGGGTGGCCGCCGCGCTTGGTATCCGCACGTACGCGGATTTGCCGACCCTTCACGGAGACGTTCTACTGGTCCCGCGCTTTGACCGGATCGCGAGCGACGGGAAAGTCGTGCGCCTCCATCAGGAAAGCGTGGCATCCATTCTGGGGCTGGCCGGCTTTGACCTGCGCCCGAGCCTCTTCGAGGTCGTGGCCGGGATCCGCAAGGTTGTGACCGATCCATCAGCCGAAACGCTCGAATTCATCAAGCGGGACGTGCTCAATCTGGCGATGCGCAACACGGATAATCACGCGCGCAATACAGCCGTGCAACTGGTCGAAGGCAAAGTCCGACTCACACCCCTGTTCGACTTCGCGCCGATGTACCTGGATCCCGAGGTGATTCCACGTGGGCTGAGATGGTATCGGCCGGACACCCGGGTTGAGCTGACGGACTGGGCCGACGTGCTTGCGGCGCTGCCTGTACCTGACCAGGAGCGCCGAATGCTCGCCCTGGAATTGAGCCGCTTTGCCGCACAGATCGAACGCCTGCCCGACATCCTGGAAGCGCAGGGCGTCGATCACGACATCATCGGGTTCCTGACGCAGTACATTGATACGCAGGTCCGACAACTGAAAGCCCTTCAACCGCCAGAGGCTCATCATGCCCCGCCGGAACCGACCTACCCGTGAAGAGCAGAATGCCCTGCGCCGTGCTTTCTACGAAAGAATCGGCCGGGGCGACATGACCATTCCTGAGGCCATGAAAGCGATGCGCGCGATGACGGGCCTGACCCAGGCGGAATTCGCAGCGCACCGAGGCGTCAGCCGCCGGGTCATCCAGGACATCGAGCGCGGGACCGGAAATCCGACCGTCGACTCGCTCAACAGCGTTGCGAAGCTCTTCGGCCTGCAGGTCGGATTCGTCCCGACCAGGCGGAACGAACCCTCTTCGCCAAGCTCACGCTAGCGGCGATCAAATGGTGCCAGGCGACGTCTCCAAAGCAGGCGCTTCTGCGCATTCTCTCCAAAGTGCCGACGTTCTCTCATCATCGGTCGTCGCAGCAGCGGCTGAAAAAAAGCCACTACTTTGGCGCGAACATAGCTCAGTTGCAGCAAGTCTGGCGCGACCGTAAGCCACCTGTGACGCGGCGCCGCCCAGGTATGTGATTTTGTTCAAGCGCGATCTCATTTATTGTGGCGCCCTACGCCCGCCGCCACTGGCGAGGGCGACGATCAGTTGCCCTGTGCCTGCGTACTCGCATCCTTTTGCGCCGCGGGGGCGAGCGGCGCCACGGCCGCCGCGGGCGTGGCCGTGGGAGCGGGAGCGGGTGCCGCGACGGTGCCGGTCTCGCGATCCATCTGCGAGGCATCCCAGCCGCCGCCAAGCGCTTTCACCAGTCCCACCGACGACACCATGCGCTCTCCCGCCAGGCTGGCGAGCTTCTGTTGCGTGGTGAACGCGGTGGCCTGCGCGGTCAGCACGCTCACATAGGCGACCGTGCCTGACCTGTACTGGTTCGTCACGATATCCAGTGCCTGGCGGGCCGAATCGACGGCCTGCTGCTGTACCACGATTTCCTGTTCGAGGATGCGTTGCGAGGCGAGGTTGTCCTCGACGTCCTGAAACGCTGCCAGCACCGTTTGACGGTAGACGGCCACGTCCTGGTCGTAGGTCGCGCGCGCCGCGTTGGTCTGCGCTTCACGCAAGCCGCCGTCGAAGATCGTCCCGGCCAGTTGCGGGCCGAGTGTCCAGAAGCGTGACGGTGCAGTGAGCAATTGCGACAGCACGGAGCTCTGGAAGCCGCCGGTGGCCGATAGCGTCAGTGACGGGAAGAACGCCGCAATCGCCACGCCGATCTGCTCGTTCGCGGCCTTGGCGGCGCGCTCGGCCGCCGCGATATCGGGACGGCGCTCGAGCAGTGCCGACGGCATCTGCCCCGGCACGGCGGGCGGCGTCGCAGTGAGCGGCGCCGGCGGGATCGAGAAGGTCGAGGCGGGTTCGCCGACCAGCACCGCAATTGCGTGCTCGTCCTGGGCGCGCGCGATGCCGTTGTCGATCGCCGCAGCCTGCGCCGATTGCAACTGTGCTTGCGCCTGAATCACATCCGAGCGCGCCGCGACGCCCTGCGCATACTGGTTCTGCGTGAGCCTGAGCGACTTTTCGTACGCGAGAACGGTGTCGTCCAGCAGCCTCTGCATCGCGTCGAGCGAGCGCAACGAGAAATAGGTCTGGGCGAGCGTGCCTTGAGCGGACAGCCGCGCGTTGGCCAGGGTGGCGGCCGCGCCCTGCTGGCTCGCTTCCTGCGCGCCGACGGAGCGGCTGACCTTACCCCACAGATCCGGCTCCCAGCTCGCATCGAGCTGCAGGTTGTAGGAGTTGCTGACGCCGGAGCGGGACGACGAGGTGGAGCCGCCCGACGAGCCGCTACCCGAGCGCGTGAGGCCTGCCGAGCCACTGATCACCGGGAAATACGCGGCACGCGCTTCGCCGACCAGCGCGCGGGCCTGGCGGTAAGCGGCGGCGAATTGAGCGATGGTCTGGTTCGACGTGTTCAGCCTGTCTTCGAGCGCATTGAGCTGCGGGTCGTCGTAGATCGTCCACCACGCGCCGCGGTCGTGCTGGTCGGCTGGCTGGGCGACCTTCCAGCCGGGGGCGGCCTCTTTGTAGGACGCCGGAATTTCAGTGGTGGGCCGTTTGTAGTCGGGGCCGACCGCGCAGCCTGCCAGCAGCGCGGCGAGCGCCGCCGCGACAGCGATTGTCAGCGCGCGCGGCGCGATGGTCCGCAGTGCAACGGGCCGCGGTGCGATGGCCCGCGAGCGCGAGGTTCGGTCAAACTGCATGCAATGAATTCCTGTCGGTTCGGCCGATGCGAGGTCCGGGGAAGATCGTCAGGCGAGCGCCCGTGTGGCAATGGAGACGGAGCGTCGCGACGATTCCGGAATGGTAGCGTACGCGATGCGGACGGCACGGAAAAACCGAAAGGTTAATGCGGAGTGCGCTGCGGGTGTGTAACTGGGGCGGTCCTGAGGGTTACGGGCGATTACGCGCGGTTACGGCACGGCCGCGTGCCAAGGGGGCGTGCGCCAGCAGCGCGGTTGCCTAGCTGCGCGAGTCAGCCGTAGTCTGACGGGCCTGTTTGCCAGCGGCCGCCCGGCAGGCCGGCATGTCGCAGCGCGCCTGGCAGACGCTGGCTGTGGCCTGCGCCGCGACCGCCGCGACCGGCTTCACCGCGGCCGCGCCGGCAGGCAGTGCGACCGGCGCAATCTGCGCCGGCTCTGCAGCCCGGCCATTGCGCCGCTTGTCGATCCACGCAAAGAACAATACCCCGAGCGATCCTCCCGGCAGCACGAACATCACCACGTACAGCGCCAGCTTCCACCAGCGATGCGGCCCTTGAAAGGTGTGCAGTGCGGAATCGTGAAGCGAGCGGCCCAGGCCACCAAGGGTATTTTTCAGGTACAGCATGAAGGGGATCCTCTGCGCACCGGCAGGTGGGGTGCGCGGCAAAGCGGTCAGAACATGGTCTCGGGTGGCGCAGATCGCGCGTAACTCGTTGCCTGTAATAATATTGACTATGCAATTAAATTTCAAGATACTTCGCCTCACACCAGTCTGCTGTGTTGTTTTTTTGTTCACGTGACGGGTGCGCGTTAGGTTGACTTGTCTGCTTAGGCAGCTAAAATCCGCTCTGCTTTCCTGACGTTTCAAAGTGAATTCCAGATGACCGACGGTCCCTACAATGCCGACGAGATTCACCTCGAATTGAGTCTCGGCTATTACCTGACGAAAGCGCGTAACGTGCTGGTCGAACGGACGGACCGCGCGGTCAGGCCGCTGGGGCTGACCGCGCAGCAGATCGGCGTGATCCTGGCGTTGTCGTGCGGCCGTGCGCATACGCCGTTTGAACTGTCGCGGGTCATGTCGTATGACAGCGGCTCGATGACGCGCATGCTCGACCGCCTTGAAAAGAAAGGCTTTATTGTCCGCATGCGCAGCGATGCGGACCGGCGCATGGTCAGGCTCGAACTGACACCGCTCGGACGCGAAGTCGCCCGGCAGTTGCCGCGTCTGTGCGCGGCGGTACTGAACGAACAGCTGCAGGGCTTTAGCGACGCGGAGGTCGCGACGCTGACCGGTTTGCTGGGCCGCCTCATCACGAACGGCTCGGGCGGCAGCGCGGACGACGGGTGCACGGCGCCCTGTATAGCCGGGGAAACAGGGGACCCCGCGCCGCCGCAACGCGGCGAGCTGTAACCACGAGACGCCTTTCCGGGCGTCGAAGCTCAAGCATTTATCTGTCTGGGCAGAAGGTGACAAGGCATGCAAGCAGCCGGCCTGGAGGGCGCGATATGCATGCTGGGTCAAGTTTCTGCCGGCTGAGGAGATTGGACCATGGCCGCTTCGGCTCCTGCTGCTGCCGCACCCGCACCTGCCGCTGAACCCGCCCCGTTAGCAGGCGGCAGGCTGGCATTGCTTACCGTCGGCCTTGCGCTCGGCACCTTCATGGAGGTGCTCGACACGTCGATCGCCAACGTTGCGGTGCCGACCATCTCCGGCAGCCTTGGCGTCGCGACCAGCCAGGGCACCTGGGTGATCTCGTCGTATTCGGTCGCCTCGGCGATCGCCGTGCCGCTGACCGGCTGGCTGGCGCGCCGGGTTGGCGAGGTGCGCCTCTTCACGCTGTCGGTGCTGCTCTTTACGATCGCCTCGGCGATGTGCGGCTTCGCTCAGAACTTCGAATCGCTGATCGCCTTCCGGCTGATCCAGGGGCTGGTGTCCGGTCCGATGGTGCCGCTGTCGCAAACGATTCTGATGCGCTCGTATCCGCCCGAAAAGCGCGGCCTCGCACTTGGCCTGTGGGCGATGACGGTGATCGTCGCGCCGATCTTCGGCCCGGTGATGGGCGGCTGGATCACCGACAACTACACGTGGCCGTGGATCTTCTACATCAACGTGCCGATCGGGCTCTTCTCGGCCGCCTGCGCGTTCGTGCTGCTGCGCGGCCGTGAGACCAGAACGACCCGGCAGCGCATCGACGCGGTCGGCCTCGCCTTGCTGGTGACCGGCGTGTCGTGCCTGCAGATGATGCTCGACCTCGGCAAGGACCGCGACTGGTTCAATTCCACCTTCATCGTCGCGCTGGCGATCATCGCGGTGATCTCGATCGCCTTCATGCTGGTCTGGGAGATGACGGAAAAGGAGCCGGTGGTCGACCTTTCGCTCTTCAGGGACCGCAACTTCGCACTCGGCGTGCTGATCATCTCGTTCGGCTTCATGGCGTTCTTCGGCTCGGTGGTGATCTTCCCGCTCTGGCTGCAGACGGTGATGGGCTACACGGCCGGGCTTGCGGGTCTGGCCACCGCACCCGTCGGCCTGCTCGCGCTGGTGCTCTCGCCGATGATCGGGCGCAACATGCACCGGCTCAATCTGCGCATGGTCGCGAGCTTTGCATTCATCGTGTTTGCGTTCGTGTCGTTCTGGAACTCGACCTTCACGCTCGACGTGCCGTTCAATCACGTGATCTGGCCGCGGATCGTGCAAGGTATCGGTGTGGCCTGCTTCTTCGTGCCGATGACGACCATCACGCTTTCCAGCGTCTCCGATGAGCGTCTTGCGAGCGCTTCGGGTCTGTCGAATTTCTTCCGCACGCTTTCGGGCGCGATCGGCACCGCGATCAGTACGACGTACTGGGAAAACGACACGATCTACCATCACGCGGTGTTGACGGAATCGGTCAGCGCCTACGCGCCGGACACGAACTCGTATAGCGACGCACTGACGAGCCTCGGCTTCGCAGGCCAGAGCGTGACGGCGCAGCTGAACCAGATCGTCACGCAACAGGCCTACATGATGGCAACCAACGATTTCTTCCGGATCTCGTGCGTCAGTTTTATCGTGCTCGCGGCGCTCGTCTGGATCACCAGGCCGCGCAAGGGCGCCGGCCCTTCGATGGGCCACTGAACGTCCACTGAACGCCGGACGCGCCTGCCTGCAGGCCGCGCCGCCGGCGCCGGCGGCGCAGTCTCGCGCGGTTTCGTTCTTACTGCGTTACGGGTTCGTCGCCGGGGGTACCCATCGACTGTGCGGGGGCGGCCTCGAGAGACGGGCTGGCGGGCGCTGGCGCACCATTGCCTTGCGGAGCGTTGCTCGCCACCCCGCTTCTCACAAACTTCTTGAAATCGGCGCCCGCTTCCCATGGATTCGGCTTGCAGCCGAGGGAACTGTCGCAATGCGCGGCAAAGCCGATGGTCGCGGTGCCGTCGCTGTTCGGCGTCTTCGTGATCTGGTAGGCGAGCGCACGCTTGCCGCCGTCCGGGCCTGCGGTCTGGATAAGCGAATCGGTGGCGGCTTCGATCCTGTAGTGCGAATGGTTCGTCACCCAGGTCTGGGCCCGCTGCCACCACATATTGCATTCAGTCTGGCTCGAACACGTCAGCGGGGTGGTGGCGATCTGCATGACGTCAGGATCGACCTGCCCACGCGTCGAGCAGCCCGCGGCCAGCACACACAATGTTGCCAATAGAGCTTTCTTCATCGCGTTGCTTCCTCCCTGCGTGGAGACGACCGGAAGCGCGCAGCCTGCGCGCGGACGGCCGTACCGTGTAAGGGTTGGACCATCGCAAGCGGGCAGCGTTTCATACGCACGGCCGAAACGTCAGGCCGGCGCATTTCTTGCCGATGCCCGACTATCCGCTGCCGGCCAGGGGCGTAGCCCTTACCGGACCGGTGTCGGGCGGCGCGCAGACAAAAAAGGGCAGCCCGATGGGGCTGCCCTGTTCTGCCTGTGCTTCGCTCGCCAGCGCCGACGGCGGTGCTCAGACGCTGAAGCGGTTCAACGTATAGGCGCGATACGCGGCGACGAACGCATCGAACGAGCCGACCTCTTCGCGCTCGAGTTTCGCCTGTTCTTCGAGCGACCTGGCGGCGAGATCGGCGAACGCTTTTGCCTCGGCCGCATCGAGCGGCCGCGCACGAAAATACGCCGCATGCGCTTCGCTTTGCTCCCGGCCGAAGGCGAGGAAACCCTGCTGCCTGTCACGCATCGTTTGCAACACGCGAGCCGATGGGGTCAGCGACGCGTCGGCGAGTTTGGCGCGTTGTGCGGCCACGGCGCGCGCATGCGCGTCGTCGCCGCGCAGGGCGTCGAGCGCCGCTGCTGCGGTATCGATCTTCGCGAACAGTTCATTCGCCCAGTCGAGCATTGCAACAGGCTCGCCGCCGCGCGTGAGTTCGAGTCCAGGTTTGCGCCCTTCCATCGTCACGCGGCCGAAGTTCTGGTTGGCTTCCGTGTACGCGTCCGGCGGCAGCGACGGGCTGTCGTCCAGTGCGCAGACGAGCAGATAGGCATCGAGAAAGCGCGCGGTCTCGAGCGAAATGCCGTCGGGCTCGAACGGATCGATATCCATGCAGCGCACTTCGACGTATTGCACGCCACGCGCGGCGAGCGCGTGCAGCGGACGCTCGCCCGGATAGGTG
Source organism: Paraburkholderia sp. (assembly GCA_035948995.1). GTDB lineage: Bacteria > Pseudomonadota > Gammaproteobacteria > Burkholderiales > Burkholderiaceae > Paraburkholderia. The sequence goes on from DASZIR010000040.1 coordinate 19,023, forward strand.
ACGCGCTTGGGCCGGATCGTCGAGTAGAACTCGTTTTCGATCTGCAGCACGTTGGTGTTGATCTGCACCCACTCGCCGTTGCGTTGCGTGCCGATGGCCTCGTACGGCGGATAGGGCTGGCTGACCGCCCTGGCCAACGCGTCGAGGTAGCCCGGCAGCGTGTCGTAATCGGCATGCAGCGCGGCTTGCGCGGAGGTGTTCGAATAGCCGAGATCGCTCATCCGAAGGCTGGTGGCATACGGGCGATACAGCGTGTCGGCGTCGAATGTTTCGAGCGTGTGCCTGCGATCGCGCAAGAAGCGGCGATCCAGCGCCGGCGATGCGCCAAACAGGTACATCAGCAGCCAGTTGGTGCGGCGGAAATTGCGGATCAGCGCCAGATAGCGCTCGGACTGGAAATCCACCGCGTTCGCCGTGGACTGCTGGTCCGCATGCAGCAGCCGCCACACTTCCTCGTCCAGCGAATAGTTGTAATGGATGCCGGCAATGGTCTGCATCGTGCGGCCATAGCGCAGCGCGAGACCTACGCGGTACACGTACTTCAGCCTGCCGATGTTCGACGTGCCGTACTGCGCGATCGGAATGCCGTCGTCCGTGTCGGGCAGCAGGCCCGGCATCGAGTTGTTCCACAGGATCTCGTCGTCGAGCACCGAGTAGACGAAACGGTGCAGCTCATCGAGCTTCTCTAGGGTGATGGCGGCGTCATGTTCCGCGGGCGTGATCAGTTCGATCAGCGCTTCCGAGTAGTCGGTGGTCAGCGACGGATGCGTGAGCGCCGAGCCGAGCGCGAGCGGATGCGGCGTCATGGCCAGCCGGCCGTCGTGCGTGACGCGCAGGCTCTCCCTTTCGATGCCGCGCAGGCCGGTCGTCAGTGCGTTGCGCTGCGGGCCGCGAGCCAGCACGGACAGGCGGTGCGAAAGCGGGTCGGTCGTGCGGGAAGGTGTCGTGTTTGGCATTGAGGCGAGTCGGACGTTGTCGGCCGCCATGTGCCGCTCATGTGCAGATCAGGTGCGGCTAGCCATGTGCGGTTGACATCATCCGGCGGAATTTTCAGTAGCGGGCACTTTAACATCTCGCCACGACACCTGCTTGAGGCCGCTTCGGGCGGGCCTGAGCCGGGTTTTATCAGGAGGCGCCGAGGGGGCTAACCGCCACGCGCCGCGCCCGCGCGGTCCGCTACTTCATTCCACAGATGCATCGCCGCATACGCGCGCCATGGACGCCACGCGTCGGTGCGCGCGCGTTGCTGCGTGGGCCGCACTAACGCCGGATCCCGTGCTGCAATGGACTGCATCAGCACCAGATCCCACGCCGGCCAGGCGTCGGCGTCGCGCCATGCGCGCATGGCGACGTATTCGACTGTCCACGGCCCGATGCCGGGCAGCGCCAGCAGCGCGGCGCGCAAGGTGCCGGTGTCGACGGCATTGCTGTCGAGCGGCACCGCGCCGGAAGCGACCGCCGCCGCCATGCCTTGCAGCGCCGCTACGCGCTTGCCCGGCATGCCGATCTGCGCCATGTCAGCGGCGGCGAGCGCGGCCGGCGTCGGAAAGCGCCACGCGGTGCGCTCGTGCGGGTGATCGTCGATGCGCTGGCCGGCACGCTGCACCAGACGGCCGATGATCGTGGTGGCGGCCTTCACGCTGACCTGCTGGCCGACGATGGCGCGCACCACCAGTTCGAAGGCCGACCACGCGCCCGGCACGCGCAGACCTGGTGCGGCTTCGATCAGGGGCGCGAGCCAGGGATCGCCCGCGAGGTGCGCGCCGATCGCCCTGGGGTCGGCGTGCAGGTCGAACATGCGCGCAATCGGGGCGGCGAGCGCATCGGCGTGCTGGCTGGCGGCGCCTTCGATGGTGGCGACGATGCAGCGCTTGCGCGCATGCGGACGCACGGTGAGCGTGCCGCTGTCGCCGGCCCAGTCGATTGCGCGGCGATACGCGCCGTCTTCCACCGCCTCGACGCCGGGCGTGGCGCGCCCGGCGAAGAAACGCAGGATGCGCGGCCAGTCGAACGGTGTCCTGAACGGCAGCTCAAGGGTGGTGATGTGGGTGGCGATGCCGGCAGTTGTGCTCACGCGGCGTGATCCAGATTGGGGGTGGCCGTGACGGACTTCACCGCTTTGCGCTCGCTGGTCCCGGTCCCGGTTGCCGTTGCGCCAGCGCCGCTGCTAACCCCGGCGCCCACGCCCGTGTGCTGCGCTTCGGCATCGAGCAGCGCGGCCTTGCGCGGCAACCCCCAGCGATAACCGGCGAGCGCTCCGCCCTTCTGCACGACACGATGACAGGGGATCGCCAGGGCGACCGGGTTCGACGCGCAGGCGCTGGCGACCGCCCGCACGGCGCGCGGCGAGCCGACCGCCTCGGCGATGTCGGAGTAGCTGCGCGTCTCGCCGTACGGGATGCGCCGTAAGGCGTCCCAGACCCGCTGCCGGAAGGCGCTCGCGTCGATGTCGAGCGGCAGGTCGAAGCGCTGGCGGGTGCCGTGCAGGTAGGCGTCGACCTGGGCGATGAACGGTGCGAGCCGCGCGGCATCTTCGACCAGCCCGGCATTGGCGAACTCGCCGCGCAACTCGCCGGCGAGCGTGGCGGCATCGTCGCCGAAGCCGATCTTGCAGATGCCCCTGGCGGTCGCGGCCACCAGCACGAAGCCAAGCGCGGTCGGCGAAACGGCGTAGTGCACCGTCAGCCCCTCGCCCTTGCGCCGGTATGCCGACGGCGCCATGCCGAGTTCGGTCGGCGCGCTCTCGTACATGCGCGACGGCGAGCCGAAACCGGCGTCGACGGTGGCGCGCGTCACATCCGAGCCGCGCTGGAGCGCATCGCGCAGCGCCGCCCCGCGCCGGGCAGCCTGATACTGGCGCGGCGAGACGCCCACCACCCGTTTGAACAGGCGCTGCAGGTGAAACGGGCTGACGTGCACGGCGTCGCTTAGCTGGGCGAGCGTGAGCCGCTGCTGCGGGTCGGCGTCGAGCGCGGCGCAGGCGCGGTTGACGATCTCGAGTTCGCGCGGCAGGCCGCCGGGCTGGCAGCGCTTGCAATCGCGATAGCCCGCGGCGCGCGCGGCGTCTGCAGTCGCGAAGAAATCGACGTTTTCACGGCGCGGCTGGCGCGACGCGCACGACGGGCGGCAGAACACGCCCGTGGTCCTGACGCCGTAGAAGAAGGCGCCGTCGGCGTGCGGGTCGCGCCCGGCCAGGGCGTTCCAGCGTTCGGTGTCGGTAGACCAGCCAGGTGTCACGGTGCGATTCATGATGTCCCCGAAAAGACGGTTTCGATGGTCACCAATGTAGTTTGCATGCCGTCACACTACGCTCCGGTTCTTGCTCTGTCATTGCTTCTCCCCTTGCGCGGACGGGCCTTTTGGGGACAGTTGGGGACGGGTTGCGACAAAACGCCACTCCATCGGGTTTTCCCTTAAAAAGTTATTGCGTCGCACCAACCCCGTGTGTATAGTAGGTCCTGTCTCCTCCATGTCTCCTCCTGATATGGATTCAGCCTGCTCCCTGGGAGCGGGCTTTTTTTTGCCTTCATTCTGCCTGTTGCTCCCTGATCGGGCCCTGTATCCTGCTCGAAGCCGCGTGGGGTGCGCCAGGATCGACACCTCTCCCAGGGACGTGGCTTTCTCCTACACTCCCAGTCATCCGTACAGAACCGGCCAGGGGGCGTCTTTCATGAAGATCCACATTCGCGAGATCGACCATGTCGTCATTCGGGTCGCCGATCTCGAAGTCATCACTCACTTCTATTGCGACGTGCTCGGCTGCAGCCTTGAGAAGGAGCAGCGCGATCTGGGGCTGATCCAGTTGCGCGCGGGTCGCTCGCTGATCGATCTGCTGCAGGTGGGCGCGAAGATCGACCGGCCGGATAGCGGCACGCCCGGCACGGGGCGCAATATGGATCACCTGTGCCTGCGCGTCGAAGCGTTTGACGGCGAGGCGCTCAAGGCGCATTTGCAGGAGCGCGGCGCACGGGTCGGTGAGCTGGGTGTGCGTTACGGCGCGGACGGCTTTGGGCCGTCGCTGTATCTGTTCGACCCCGAGGGCAACATGGTCGAACTGAAGGGGCCGCCTGAAGGGGCCGCATGAAGCGGCGCGGGCAACGTCGTTATAGCGTCGCGCTGAGGCCCGGCGGGCGCCAGTGCCTCCGATGCCCTGCTACGCGTTAGCCGGCGCCTTCAGCACGGTCCATTCAATCGGCACCGGGTCCGAATCGGCACTGCCAAGCCATGCGGCGCCGTCCTGCACCGTACATTGCAGCCGCATGGTCCGTTCGGCCAGTTTGCCGAGCGCGGCCGCGACTTCGTCATCCAGCGACCAGACGGTCACGTTGCGCAGCCGCTCCACCTTGTTGCGCACGCCTTGCCACCAGATCTCGGAGGTCCGGCCGCCGTAGGCGATCACCACGACCTCGCTGGAGCGGCCGCTTGCCTTCGCAATGCGCCGTTCGTCCGGCTGGCCGACCTCGATCCAGGTTTCGATCGCCCCGGTCAGGTCCTTTTGCCAGAGGTCGGGTTCGTCGGTATCGGACAAACCTTTGCAGAACTCCAGTCGCTCCTGGGCGAACAGTGCGAACGCGGCCACGCGCACCATCATGCGTTCGTCGGTTTCCGACGGATGGCGCGCGATCGTCAGCGCATGATCGGCGTAATAGTGCCGATCCATGTTGGCAATCTGCAGTTCCGCTTTGTAAATCGTCGATTTGAGAGCCATGCCACACCAGGGGCCCGCGCCTGCGGACCGAACAGAAAAGGAATCGTCGGCGGCTTGCTGCCGCTTGCCGTGTTGTTTGTACATCGCTCGCTCCTCCACAAGACTGCGGGGGCCCAGGCGACGTTGCCACAGGAAGATGACAGCGAAACGGCGCCGGCCCGACTGCAGCCGTGAGATGGCGAGGTCCGATCATGCACGATGGACGCCTGCCCTGGCTGCTTTCTGCAGCCATTTTCCAGCATTTAACGTGCCATCGCTGGGTCGAAGGCCGCACCATACACGTCGGCGGCCGCTGTGCGCAAGGCTTCCAGCACCACCGAGGACGCCGGCGACAGCAAATGCGACTGGCGCGTGATGATACCGAATGTATCCATTCTGCACGGTAGATCGAGGGGAATCCGCTTCAACATGCCGTACTGCTGGTACTGTCGGGCGACTTCGTCGGGCAGGACCGCGAGCATGTCGCTTTGCAATAACAGGCTCGAAATCGCCAGAAAATTGTTGGTATTGACGACGTTTTGCGGTGGATTGAGCCCGATCTGCGAAAACATCAGATCAAAACGGTGGCGCAGCACGCTGCCCGGCGGATGCAGCACCCAGCTTGCATTGACGATGCCGCGCAGTGTCAGACCTGTTTCATTTTCGAGCGGATGGCCGGGCCGCGCGACCACGCATAGCGGTTCGTCGGCGAGCGGTTCGTAGCGAACCTCGGTCTTGAGCTGATCCTGCCGTTCCAGCACGCGCCCGATCATGATGTCGAGTTCGCCTTCGGCGACGCGTGGCAGCATCACGTCGGACGTTTCGACCTGCACCCAGATCTGCAACTGCGGGTAGCGCTCCTTCACGCTGGCAATCGCCCGCGGCACCATGGTCGCGGCCGCTGCGGCGATCGCGCCGAGCCGCACCTGCCCTGTCAGCCCCGCGCGCAGCGCCGATATTTCATCGTGCGCATGACTGAGGTTCGACAACACCATGCGCGCGTGACGGATCATCACTTCCCCGTACAGCGTCGCGTGCATGCCATGCGGCGTGCGGTCGAACAGGCTCACGCCCAGCATGTCCTCCAGTTCCTTCAGCAGCCGCGACGCAGCCGGCTGGGTCATGCCGAGCACGTCGGCCGCGCGCCGCACGTTGCCCTCTTCCTCCATCGCCGCGAGCAGCAGCAACTGCCGCGTCTTGAGCCGCGCGCGCACGAACCAGTTCGAATAGCTGCGTGTCATGGTTGTCTCGATATTGCGACTGAAGGCCGCCGGGGCAGCGTGAGCCACGATGATGCCATACCGGAATTGATATTGCGATGGCTCAAAAAGGGATTGGAAAGTTATTGCGACGGCTCATACCATGCGTGGACTTTCATGGCTGCTGCATGTCCGTCCCACTGACCCGCCCCACCCGATGAACCGCGATCTGCTCGTTCCGCTCGTGTCGACTCCGTTCCGCCACTACATCAATGGCGGCTGGGAGACGGGCGCGACGACCGGACTGCAGCTGAATCCGTCCGATCTCGACGAGCCGGTGGGCGAATACATGCGCGCCGATGCCCGTCAGACTGACACCGCCATTGAGGCGGCCAGCGCGGCGTTTCGCGAGTGGTCGCTGGGGTCGGCGCAGCGTCGTGCGGATGCGCTCGATGCCATCGGTGGCGAATTGCTCGCCCGGCGCGATGAGTTAGCCCGGCTGCTGGCGCGTGAGGTTGGCAAGACGCTGCCCGAGGCGCTGGCCGAGGTGGTGCGTGCCGGACAGCTCGTCAGGTTCTTTGCCGCGCAGGCGCAGCGGGCTTCGTCCGAAGTGCTCGCGTCGGCGCGGCAAGGCGTCGAGATCGACGTCACGCGCGAGCCCCTTGGCGTGGTGGGCATCATCGCGCCGTGGAGCGCGCCGATGGCGATTCCCGCAGCGAAGATCGCCGCCGCCCTCGCCTGCGGCAACTGCGTCGTCTTCAAGCCGGCCGAATCGGTGCCCGCGTGCGCGTCGGCGCTTGCCTCGATCATGAGCCGCGCCGGTCTGCCGGCCGGTGCGTTCAACCTCGTGATGGGCAGCGGCCGCAAGGTCGGCGCGCGCCTCGCCGCGCATCCGCTGGTGGCGGCGCTCAGCTTTAGCGGTTCAGCAGCGACGGGAACGCAGGTGCGGCACGCCGGTGTCGCCCGCGAGGCACGCGTGCAGGTGGCGAGCGGCGGCCCGAACGCGCTCGTCGTGCTGAACGATGCGGATTTTGACGGTGCCGTCGAGGCTGCACTAAGCGGCGCATTCGGCGCAGCGGGCCAGAGCGGCAGCGCGTCCGCGCGGCTGATCGTCGAGCGCGGGGTGTTCGAACCGTTTGTCGAGGCATTGAAGGCGAAGCTCGCCGCACTGCGCGTCGATCATGCGTTAAAACGCGGCACCGGGATGGGGCCAGTCGCGAACGCGGAGCAGTTCGAGCGCACGCTCGACTATGTGCGTACTGGACGCGAAGAAGGCGCACAGCTGATCCACGGCGGCCGCCGGCTGGAGCGTGCGACGCGCGGCTATTACCTCGAGCCGGCGCTCTTCATCGCCGAGCCGACCCATCGCATTGCCCGCGAGGAAGTCTTCGGACCTTTGGCCGCCGTGCTCGCCGCGGACGATTACGAGCATGCGCTGCACCTCGTGAACGATGTGCCGTCCGCCTTATGCGCCGGCATCTGTACCCGCTCGCTCAATCACGCACGGCATTTCAGGCGCCATGCGCAGTGCGGCACGGTGACGATCAACCTGCCGACTACGGCCGTCGATCATCACGCGCCGGCTGGTGGCCGCAAGGGTCAGGCGTATGGAACCCATGACGCGGCGTTCTGGACGGCCGTGAAAACCGCTTACGTCGCGGGGTGAAAAGTGACATGTACCGCAAGTGACATGCACCGCGACGGGATGACAGTTGAACCCGTGCTGGTCGAGGCACCGGCGCTGGGTGCGATGTGTGTTTGAAAACCCGCTGCAAACAGACGAAATCAACGCAGCTTGATTAACCTAAGGAGACAGGACATGACCAGCAAGCTTCGTCGTTTGACCCTCTCTGCGATGGCCGCCGCGGCCCTCGCAGCGCCCTTCGCCGCCCACCTGTCCGCGCAGGCCGACGAGCCGCTGAAAATCGGCTTCCTCGTGAAGATGCCGGAACAGGCATGGTTCATCAACGAACAGAAGGCCGCCTCTGCGCTCGGCCAGAAGGACGGCTTTTCGGTCGTCAACATCGGCACGCCCGACGGTGAAAAAGTGCTGGCCGCGATCGACAACCTCGGCGCCCAGGGTGCAAAAGGCTTCGTGATCTGCGCGCCCGACGTACGCCTCGGACCGGCGATCGAAGCCCGCGCGAAGCGCTACAACATGAAGTTCGTCACAGTGGATGACCAGCTGGTCGACTCGACCGGCAAGCCGCTCGCGGACGTGCCGCACCTGGGCATGTCGGCCTCCAAGATCGGCAACCAGGTCGGCCAGGCGATCTCCGACGAAATGAAGCGCCGCGGCTGGAAGCCGGAAGAAGTCGGCGCGCTGCGCATCACGAACTATGAATTGCCGACCGCCAAACTGCGCACCGACGGCGCGACCCAGTCGCTGCTCGCCAATGGCTTCAGGAAGGAAAACATCTTCGACGCGCCGCAGAAGACCACCGATGACGAAGGCGGTTTCAACGCGTCATCGCCGGTGCTCGCGCAGCATCCGAACATCAAGAAGTGGGTGATCTTCGCGCTTAACGAGGAAAGCGTGCTGGGCGGCGTTCGCGCGACGGAACAACTGCACATTCCGGCGGCGGATGTGATCGGCGTCGGCATCAACGGTGCGGGCGAAGCGTTTGCCGAGTTCCAGAAGAAGGAACCGACGGGCTTCTACGGCACGATCGCCGTGAGCTCGACGATGCACGGCAAGGAGAGCACGGCAAACCTCGTCGAGTGGATCAAGGATGGCAAGCAGCCGCCCGCCGATACGCAGACCACCGGCAAGCTGATGGTGCGCAGCAACTGGCAGGACGTGCGCAAGGAACTCGGCATCTGAGCGTGCAGGCGTGGTGAATTGCAAACGCTCGCAGCGGGCCGTTATCCAGAACACTGCCCGGAACCTTGTCTGGCAGTCCCTGCGGTAACCGGCCCGCACGCTGTGTCCATCTGCAAGAGGCATTCGATGACCGTTTCACAACATGACGAAGCGCGCGCGCCCTTCGGGCCGGCGTCCGCGGAGACTCAAACTCAGGCGTATCTGCAGCTCGAGGGCATCACCGTGCGCTTTCCGGGCGTGCTGGCGCTCGATCAGGTGTCGCTTGACGTGCGGCGCGGCGAGGTACATGGCCTGATGGGCGAGAACGGCGCCGGCAAATCGACGCTGCTCAAGGTGCTCTCCGGCGTGAACCAGCCGGCTGCGGGCACGCTATCGCTAAACGGTGTCGCGCAACACTTCACCACCACCAAGGCCGCCATCGAGGCCGGCATCGCGATCATCTATCAGGAACTGCATCTCGTGCCGGAGCTGACGGTGGCAGAAAACCTGATGCTCGGCGCCCTCCCCAACCGCTTCGGCGTGCTCGACGAGAAAGCGCTGCTGGCCCGCGCGATGCGCGAACTCGAGCGCCTTGGCGAGAAGATCGATCCGGCGCAGCAGGTCAAGCATCTGTCCATCGGTCAGCGGCAGATGATCGAAATCGGCAAGGCGTTAATGCGCGATGCGCGCGTGATTGCCTTCGATGAGCCGACCAGTTCGCTGTCGTCGCGCGAGACCACGCAGCTCTTCCGGATCATTCGCGCATTGAAGGCCGAAGGCCGCGCGATCATCTACGTCACGCATCGTATGGATGAAGTCTACGAACTGTGCGACCGCGTGACGGTGTTTCGTGACGGCCACCATATCGATACCTTCGAAGCGGGCGAAGGACTCGATCGCGACCGCCTGATCAGTTGCATGGTGGGCCGCTCGATTGCTGACGTGTATGGCTATCGGCCCCGTGCGACCGGTGATGTGCAGCTCGATGTGAAAGGACTCATGGGACCGGGTCTCAAGGAACCCGCGTCGTTTTCCGCACGCGCGGGTGAGATCGTCGGCTTCTTCGGACTGGTGGGCGCAGGCCGCTCGGAGCTGATGAAGCTGATCTACGGCGCGGTGAAGCCGGGCGCCGGTGAGATCGCACTCAAGGGCAGGCGTGTGCGCTTCGCCACGCCGCGCGATGCGGTGCGTGCGGGCGTGGCACTGTGCCCGGAGGATCGCAAGCAGGAAGGGATCGTGTCGATCGCGTCGGTATCGGACAACCTGAATATCAGTTGCCGCCGCCACTTCAGCCGCTTCAATGTGCTCAACGGCCGCAAGGAAGCGCAAACCGCAAAGGATTTCATTGCCAGGCTGGCCATCAAGACGCGTAACGGCGACACGCCGATCGGCACGCTCTCCGGCGGCAACCAGCAGAAGGTGATCCTGTCGCGCTGGCTCGCCGAGAAGATCGATGTGTTCCTCATGGACGAACCGACCCGCGGTATCGACGTCGGTGCGCGCAGTGAAATCTACGGCCTGCTTTACGGCCTGGCCGAAGCGGGCCGCACGGTGGTGGTCGTATCGAGCGATCTGGCGGAAGTGATCGGCATCGCGGACCGCGTGCTGGTGATGAAGGAAGGCCGTATCGTCGGCGACCTGCCGAAGGCGCAGGCGACGCCCGATGCGCTGATCAAGCTCGCCCTGCCCCGCTAACCCGATCATGTACTTCGCACTGCGTAACTGAACTGGGAAATGTAATCCGTCAAGGGATTAGACAACATGCAAACGCAATCTACCGACTCCAACCCCGGCACCCCGCCGGCGGTTGCCAACGGCATCAGCGCGCGCGCCGCGCGCACCTGGGATCTGATCAACAGGTCCGGCATCGTGATGGTGTTCATCATCCTGTTTGCCGTGCTGTCGTTCACCGTGCCGGACTTCATCAGCGCCCGCAATATCCAGGGGCTGCTGCTCTCGGTCACCCTGATCGGTTCGATCTCCGTCACGATGATGTTCGTGCTCGCGCTCGGCGAAGTGGACCTGTCGGTTGCGTCGATTGTCGCCTTTGCCGGCGTGGTCGCCTCGACCCTGATCACCGCGACGCATAGCGTGCTGCTCGGCGTGGCGGCGGGCGTGCTCGCAGGCGGTGCGGTCGGGCTCGTCAACGGCGTGCTGGTCGCGCGCTACAGGATCAATTCGCTGATCGTCACCCTCGCGATGATGGAGGTGGTGCGCGGCCTCGCTTTCATCACCTCCAGCGGCGACGCGGTGATGATCTCCGAAGAGCGCTTCTTCGACCTGGGCGGCGGCTCGTTGCTCGGCATCTCGTATCCGATCTGGAGCAACATCGTCGGCTTCGTTCTGTTCGGCTTTCTGCTGAAAAAGACCGTGTTCGGCAAGAATGTGCTGGCGGTCGGCGGCAATAGCGAGGCCGCCCTGCTCGCCGGCCTGCCGGTCACGCGCATCAAGATCACCGTGTTCGTGCTGCAAGGGCTCGTCACCGGATTTGCCGGCGTCATGCTCGCCTCGCGGATGAGCCTCGGCGACCCGAAAACGTCGGTTGGTCTCGAGCTTGGGGTGATCTCCGCGTGCGTGCTTGGCGGCGTTTCGCTGACGGGCGGCGTGGCGACGATTTCCGGTGTGCTGGTCGGCGTGCTGATCATGGGTTCCGTGCAGGACGCGATGAGCCTGCTGAATGTGCCGACCTTTTACCAATACCTGATTCGCGGCGGTATTCTGCTGCTAGCGGTGCTGTTCGACCAGTACCGCCGCAGCAAGCGTGTCCACTGACGCTCAGTGACGTTCAGTGACGCGTCCGCGCGCGATCTATCCGATTGCCAACAGGAGACATATATGGCTGATTCGAACCAGACCAAAAAGCCACTGCGTAGTCACGCGTGGTTTGGCCTGAAGGACCGCGACGGCTTTCTGCACCGCTCGTGGATGAAAAACCAGGGCATCCCGCACGACGAATTCGACGGCAGGCCGGTGATCGGCATCTGCAACACCTGGTCGGAATTGACGCCGTGCAATGCGCACTTCCGCGAGCTGGCGGAGTACGTGAAGAAAGGCGTCCACGAAGCGGGCGGCTTGCCGCTCGAATTCCCGGTGATGTCGCTCGGCGAAACCAATCTGCGGCCGACGGCGATGCTGTTTCGCAACCTCGCATCGATGGACGTCGAGGAGTCGATTCGCGGCAATCCGATGGATGGCGTGATCCTGCTCGTCGGCTGCGACAAGACCACGCCGGCGTTGCTGATGGGCGCGGCGTCGTGCAATCTGCCCTCGCTGGCGGTCTCCGGCGGACCGATGCTCAACGGCCGGTTTCGCGGCAAGAACATCGGCTCCGGCACGGGCGTGTGGCAGATGTCGGAGGAAGTGCGCGCCGGCACGATGACGCCGGAAGAATTCACCGAGGCCGAATCGTGCATGAACCGCTCGCGTGGCCACTGCATGACGATGGGCACGGCGTCGACAATGGCCTCGATGGTCGAATCGCTGGGCATGGGCCTGCCGCACAACGCGGCGATTCCGGCGGTCGACGCACGGCGCCAGGTGCTCGCGCATCTGGCCGGCCGGCGCATCGTCGAGATGGTCCGCGAAGACCTGACGATGGACAGGATTCTCACGCGCCAGGCGTTCGAAAACGCGATTCGCACCAATGCGGCGATCGGCGGCTCCACGAACGCGGTCGTGCACCTGATCGCGCTCGCCAAGCGTATCGGCGTCGAACTGACGCTCGAAGACTGGGAACTGGGCTCGAATGTGCCGTGTCTCGTGAACCTGCAACCGTCAGGCGAATACCTGATGGAGGATTTCTATTACGCGGGCGGCTTGCCGGCGGTGTTGAAACAGCTGGGCGAGCAGGGCCTGCTGCACCGCGACGCGCTGACCGTCAACGGCAGGACGATCTGGGACAACGTGAGCAACGCGGCGAACTACGATGAGAAGGTCATCACGACCTTTGCCGAGCCGTTCAAGCCCCGGGCGGGTATCGCGGTGCTGAAGGGCAATCTGGCGCCGAACGGCGCGGTGATCAAGCCCTCTGCGGCAACGCCGTCCCTGTTGAAGCACCGCGGCCGCGCGGTGGTGTTCGAGAATATCGAGGAACTGCACGCGAAGGTCGACGACGATTCACTCGATATCGACGAACACTGCATCATGGTGCTCAAGGGCGCGGGGCCGAAGGGTTATCCGGGCTTTGCGGAAGTGGGCAACATGCCGCTGCCGAAGAAAGTGCTGCAAAAGGGCATTACGGACATGGTGCGCATCTCGGACGGCCGGATGAGCGGCACCGCGTACGGCGCGGTCGTGCTGCACGTCTCGCCGGAAGCGGCGGCGGGCGGGCCGCTCGCCTTCGTGCAGACCGGCGACATGATCGAACTGGATGTGGAGGCGCGGCGGCTGCATCTGGACGTTTCCGACGAGGAGCTCGCCCGCCGGCGCGCCGCGTGGCAGGCGCCTGAGGCGCCCAAACGCGGCTATTACAGGCTTTATGTCGAGCACGTGCTGCAGGCCGATCAGGGTGCGGATCTCGACTTTCTGGTGGGATCGAGCGGTGCGCCCGTGCCGCGCGATTCGCATTGACGGGTTTGTTGCTGCGCTTTGCGAGAAGGCGTGACGCCGGTGCGGAGCAATCCGCATCGGTTTTTTTGCGGCCTCGCGTGGGTGTGGCGCGGGCAAATAAAAACAGCCGGGCGCAATTGCCCAGCCGTTTTCATTTACGTCAGCGAGCGGCTAAATTTTTAACCACGCGAATTCACCACGCGGCCTATTTAAAAGGCCGCGGCGCTTCG
>DASZIR010000041.1:0-33801 GCA_035948995.1 Paraburkholderia sp.
CAGGACAATCCCGCTTTCGTGCGCGTAACAGAAGCTCACGAACCACTGGCCGGCGACTTCACGGACGACGATCGTGTTCGGGATGCCGTACGGACGATGCGCCCTGAACGGCAACACGCCGACCGGGTTCGTCTTCGTGCCGAGCTCGATCACCCGCTCGCCCGCGGGAGTGCGCACGAAACGAAACAGCTCCCGGGTAATCACCACGCTGTTGAAATCCGTCCGGCAACGATGTCGCGGCGCCTTGCCCAGTCCCTTCAGTTGCCGCTGTTTGGCGCTCATCCAGCGTACCGCACCGTTGCGCAGGATCTGGCTGGGCACCTCGTACAGCCAGCGCGTCAGCTCCCGATCCTTGAACTGGGCGTACTGCTGGTCCAGCGGGGTCTTCACGTCCGCCTTGCCCGACGCAAGTTCGAGCCGGCGCTGCGCGGCGAACAGCCGGTCCTCCTCGACCTTCCCGTTGTAGATGGCCCGCTGGCATCCCACCCAGCGCCTGAGCAGCGACGCTACCCCAGGATCGGGGTAGGCCCTGAACCGGACACCGGACTGAAGCGTAGAAGACATGCGAATACTGTACATACATACAGGTCCGTGTCAAGTTCAATTCATCCGGTTTATCGCCGGCAGCACAAGCGAACCTTCGGTTCGCCGCCTGTCCTTCCGCCCCATGAAGAGGCTGTCGCAAAAGGTACAAATCGAAACAATTCAGCTTTATAAGTGCTTGAATTGTCAGGGCGAGAAAAGCCGTCGCGTTCGGCTGTGTACCCTTTTGCGACAGCCTCTGAATGGGGAGGATTGCCGGCTTACCTGTTCAATTGTCGCGCGATTGCAAGATTCGCGCACTCACGTCGTATCGGGTCCTGAATCAGCCCTGGGCCGAATCGCCGCCGTCAACCGGTGTCCGCGCGCCGGTGATGAAATCGCACGTCCCGGAACACAATGCCACCGCGACGCGTTGCCCGGGGCGCACGCAATTTATGCTGCAGCGCCGCTCGAGGGATTGGCCAATAAAGGACTGGCCAAATGGGGGACTTCAGGGCGGCGCGCGAGAGGACTATCATGTGCCTTTCGACCGAGCCACCGAATAGCCACCATGATCTCCGACGACACCGTTCAACAGCCCAAGAAAATCAACCAGGACACGCTACGCGAATTCGTCGATCGCAAGTGGAACGACGAGATCGTGCCCGCGCTGACCGACTATATCGCCGTGCCGGCCAAAAGCCCGGCGTTCGATCCCGAGTGGGTCAAGCATGGTTTCATCGAACGCGTGGTGACCGACGCTGCGCAGTGGGCGGAACAGCAGCCGGTGCGCGGTCTGACGCTCGAGGTCATTCGCCTGCCGGGCCGCACGCCGGTGATTTTCTTCGAGACCCCGGCCACGCGTTCGGGCAGCACCGAGACCATCGTGCTGTACGGTCATCTCGACAAGCAGCCCGAATTCGAAGGCTGGCGCAAGGACCTCGGACCGTGGACGCCGAAACTGGAAGACGGCAAGCTCTACGGCCGGGGTGGCGCGGATGACGGCTACGCGATCTATGCGAGCATCACGGCGCTGGCTGCGCTCGACGCACAAGGCATTGAGCGTCCGCGCTGCGTTGGCCTGATCGAAACCTGCGAGGAGTCGGGCAGCTACGATCTGCTGCCGTATGTTGATGCCCTGCGCGAGCGGCTCGGCAAGGTGGGGCTGGTGGTATGCCTCGACTCGGGCGCCGGCAACTACGATCAGCTCTGGCTCACCACGTCGCTGCGCGGGTTGGTGGCGGGCGACCTCGAAGTCCAGGTGCTCGACGAAGGTATTCACTCGGGCGGCTACGGTGGCATTACGCCGTCGAGCTTTCGCATCATGCGGCAACTGTTCGACCGTCTCGAAGACGCGTCGAACGGCAACCTGCTGCCGAAGGGTTTCCATTGCCCGATTCCGGCCGAGCGGCTGCGCGAAGCCGAGGCTACCGCCCACATTCTCGGTGACGACGTGTGGAAGAAAATCCCGTGGGCGTGCGGTCAGGATGGCCGTCAGGTGCTGCCTACCACGACTGATCCGAAGGAAGCGCTGCTCAACTCGACGTGGCGTCCGTCGCTGTCGGTCACAGGCGCGGCCGGCTTGCCGTCCCTGGCCGACGCCGGCAATGTGCTGCGCCCGCGCACTGCGTTCAAGCTGTCGCTGCGCCTGCCGCCGCTCATCGATGCGGTCAAGGCCGTTGCAGAACTGAAAGCGCTGCTCGAGTTCGAGCCACCGTATAACGCCAAGGTCACCTTCAGGCCGGACGCCGGTGCCGCAACCGGCTGGAGCGCGCCGGAGCTGGCGCCGTGGCTCGCCAGCGCACTCAACGATGCGTCGCGCCAGCATTACGGCGCCGATTGCGCCTATATCGGCCAGGGCGGCACGATTCCGCTGATGAACGTGCTCAAGGAAGGTTTTCCACATTCGCAATTCATGGTGTGCGGTGTGCTCGGACCGAAGTCGAACGCGCACGGCCCGAACGAATTCCTGCACATCCCGTACGGCAGGAAGCTGACGGCCGCGGTGGCCGATGTGATTGCCGCGGCGCCTTGAGACGCGCCGCACGCCTCCTGTACATTGAGCCCTGAACCGGAGGGGCATGCCGCTCCCGGTGTCGACGCTTGTGCCGGTCGGCACCGGGTCTGCGCCGGTCCCAGGCCGGTTCCGACCCGGCTCTGAAAGATACTCCCGGTATTCACCTGCATTCACCCGCATTTATCGACACTCACGAATGAACGATACCCGCGCTGCCCAGCCGTCCCCGCTGCGGATCCCCGCCGACCGCCTGCATGCTTATGTGCGGGCTATCTGGGAGCAGGCGGGCAGTACGCCGCGTGAGGCCGAACTGGTCGCCGATCATCTGGTGGCCGCCAATCTGACCGGTCACGACTCGCATGGCGTCGGGATGATTCCGCGCTACGTCGCCTCGCTGCGGGATAACGAGCTCAAGCTCAATCTGCACGCGGAGGTGGTGCGCGATGCGGGCGCAGTGCTGACCATCGAGGGCGGCAAGGGCTTCGGCCAGGTGGTCGCATATGAGGCGATGGAGCGTGGCATCGCGCGTGCGAAGCGGCTTGGCATCTGCGCGGTCGGCCTGCGCGGCGCACATCATATTGGGCGCATCGGTCACTGGGCCGAGCAATGCGCGCGTGCCGGACTGGTGTCGTTTCACTTCGTCAACGTGGCGGGTGACCCGCTCGTCGCACCGTTCGGCGGGACCGACCGCCGCATCGGCACCAATCCCTTCTGCGCGGCGTTTCCACGCACCGGCAGGCCACCCCTCGTACTCGATTTCGCCACCAGCGCCGTGGCGTACGGCAAGACGCGCGTCGCGTATAACCAGGGCAAGCAGGTTCCGCCCGGCGCGCTGATCGATCACGAAGGGCATCCCACGCTCGAACCCAAAGTGATGCACGAAGCGCCGTTCGGTTCGTTGCTGCCGTTCGGTGGTCACAAGGGCTTCGGGCTGGCCGCGATGTGCGAGATTTTCGGCGGCGCGCTGTCCGGCGGCTACACGACCCATGCGGAGACGCTTGGCACGACCCACGCGATCATCAATTGCATGCTGTCGGTCATCATCGATCCGGCCGCATTCGATGCGCCCAACGCCGAGGCTGAAGCGCAAGCGTTCGTCGACTGGGTGAAAGCCTCGCCGCTTGCCGGGGGGACCGAGCGCATTCAGGCGCCCGGCGAACCGGAGCGCGCCACGCGCGCCCAGCGCGAGGCGCAAGGCGTACCGGTCGACCCGGCCACCTGGCAGCAGATTCGCGACGCGGCGCTCGCCACAGGCATGCCGGTCGGGCAGGTGGAACGCTGGTCGATGCATCTGCAGTGAGGTCGCGCCGGCTGTCGTGAGGCATTCGCTCGGGCGGCCACGGGTTGCTCCGGAGGCGGCCTCATGTAGCCGGATCGACCGGCGCCTGAACGCCATCATCGCCTCGCAAAACCACAAGACCTTATTCTTCGCCTGTCGCAATTTAGGCGTAGGTGTCCGAAGACACCGGTAATGGAATTAAACCGCTTCGTCTCCCACGCCTAAAAATATCTGAAATGGATATTTCTACCGGCAATACATTGCGAAGAGAATAGTTGCGCCAGCTTCATTTTCGGACATAAATTCCGCATTTTCGCGTTCGGTAATTTGTTCGCGTGTCGACGTGGCGTTTCTTGCACTTCATTACCGTTGGCCCGTTTCAGCCCGTCCCGGCAACCCTCGTTTTAACCCCATCGGCAATGCCCACAGGACATTGCTACGTAAGGCTTACCTGCGTTGTTCTGTGAGGGTAATCCGCTCCCAACAGATTCAGGTCTGCTTTAGGCTCGAATGGCATTACCGCCGTTTAACCTTAAAGGACCATTCAAAATGAATCTTTACAACCACCACGCCTGCCGTGCGTTCCTCGAAGCGGGCAATTTGTCGCAAGTCTCCGCCCACTACGAAGAGGGACGCAACATCATGTGGATGATGTTGCGTGCGCAGCCGCGTCCCTGTTTTAACCTCGAACTCGTGCACGATATTCTCGGCCTTGCCCAGGCCGCGCGTCATTCCGGTTTGCCGATCGATTTTTGGGTGACCGGCTCGCTGATTCCGGCCATGTTCAACGTCGGTGGGGATCTGGATTTCTTCGCCGACGCGATTCGTTCCGGCAAGCGGCAGGCGCTCATGGCGTACGCCCGGGCCTGCGTCGATTGCGTGCATGCCGCGGCACGCGGCTTCGACACCGGCGCGATCTCGATCGCGATGGTGGAGGGCACGGCGCTCGGCGGCGGCTTCGAAGCGGCACTCGCCCATCATTTCCTGCTTGCACAGAACGACGCGCGGATGGGCTTCCCGGAGATCGCGTTCAATCTGTTCCCGGGCATGGGCGGTTATTCGCTCGTGGCGCGCAAGGCGGGCATGCGCCTCGCAGAGGAGCTGATCGGCATCGGCGAGTCGCATACGGCGGAGTGGTATGCCGGCCGGGGGCTGGTCGACCAGTTGTTCGAGCCGGGCGAGGCCTATGTGGCGACGCGCACCTTCATCGACACGTTGCGCCCGAAAATGAACGGGATTCGCGCGATGTTGCGGGCGCGTCAGCGCGTGTTGCAAATCTCGCGTGCCGAGCTGATGGAAATTGCCGAGGACTGGGTCGCGGCCGCATTCACGATCGAAGAAAAGGACCTCGCGTTCATGGAGCGGCTGGTCATGCTGCAGACCCGCCGTACCGCCAACCAGCGCCAGGATAGCGCGAGCGTTGCCTGAGCAGGGCGGAAGCTCAGGCGATCAACCTGAGCTTCTGCCGCTCGCGCAACCATTGCTCGAATTCAGCGGCGGGCATCGGCTGACCGTACAGGAAGCCCTGCACATATTCGACACCCAGCCCCTTCATAAACGCTTCCTCCGCTTCCGTCTCGATTCCTTCGGCGACGACCTTGAAATTCAGCTCGTGAGCGACCACGACCATCGAGCGCACCAGCGCCTGGGCTTTCCTATTCTCATTGATCGAGCGCACGAAACTGCGATCGAGTTTGATGACGTCGAGCGGAATCCGCCCGAGTTGCGACAGCGATGAATAGCCGGTGCCGAAGTCGTCGAGGTGCACCTGGGCGCCGAGCAGGCGGAACTGCCTGATCAGTTCGATCGCGGACGCTTCGTCCTCGATCAGGCAGCTTTCGGTGAGTTCGAGGTCGATCAGGCACGGATCGAGCCCCGCCTGCTGCAGCGCTTCGCTGAAATGCCGGACCACCGCGGTATCCACCAGTTGGCGCGCCGACACGTTGATTGCGACGCGCAGATTGAAGCCGCTTGCCTTCCATTGGGCAGCCTGTATGGCGGCGGTCTGCATGACCCAGCGGCCGAGGTGTCCGATCAGCCCGGATTCCTCTGCATAACGGATGAATTCGTTCGGCATGATCTGTCCGCGTTCGGGCGAATTCCAGCGCACCAGCGCTTCGACGCCGAGCACCACGCCAGTCGAAAGCGAGAGCTTCGGCTGATAGTGCAGCGTGAACTGGCCTTCTTCGAGGCCGCGCCGCAGATTGGTGTCGAGCCACATGTACTCGGCCACCTTGCGGTCCATCTCCTGGGAGAAGACCCGGTAGGTGCGCTTGCCTTCGTCTTTGGCGACATACATCGCGGTGTCCGCCGAGCGGATCAGCGATTCGAGGCTGTCGCCGTGCTCCGGCGACAGGGCAATGCCAATCGAGCAGCCGGTGTAGACCTGGACGAGCCCAAGGCTGAACGGTGTGCGCAGGCGCTCGAGAATGCGCTGCGCGGTGGCCTCCAGCGATGCAGCCGTGCCGGTCGCGGCCAGCACGATGAATTCGTCGCCGCCGAGCCGGGCCAGCGTGTCGCCTTCGTTCAGGCAGGTGCCGATCGCCGCCGAGACGTCCTTGATCAGCCGGTCGCCGAAGACGTGGCCATAGTGATCGTTGACCTTCTTGAAGTTGTCGAGGTCGAGGAACAGGATGCCGATCGACTCGCCAGCCGCCGAACTCGCAATCGCGCTGCGGATCTTGTCATGGATCGCGTTGCGATTGGCGAGGCCGGTCAGCGAATCGGTGTTCGCCAGTTCGGTCAGACGCTCTTGCGCGAGGCGCTCCTCGGTGATGTCGGTGCCCGAGCAGATCAGGAACTGCTCGTCGACGCCGCTGCCGCTCTGCACGAACTTGTTGCGAAACAGGAAGAGCCGCTCGCCGTGCACGGTCCTCACGCGCCGCTCCACCTCATACGAGACGCCGCGGTTGAAAAAGCCCGCGATGTTCTGACTCGACGCTGCCCCCGCCTCGGACGACATGAACAGTGCCCAGACATTGCGTCCGACAATGTCTTCCTCTTTCATGCCGGTGAGTTCTTCGGCGAGGCGATTGAAGCGTTGTATACGGCCATTCCGGTCGACGATCACGACGACCGAGTTGACTTCCGACACCACCTGCTCGGCGAACGACAGGCCATGGACCAGGTCGCGCGCGACCGATTCCGTGTCGTCGTAGGCCGAAGCCGTACCGGCCCAAAGGTTGCTGCTGAGTTTCTTGCCGACCAGGTGCAAGCGCAGCGGCTCGCCCAGCAGGCGGACGTCGAGGATCAGATGGGAGGTGATGCCCGTCAGGCGGCGAATCTGGGCGGCCTGTTGCGGCGTGAGGGCGATGGCGGCATTGGCTGGCATGTCGCCGGAGACAGGCGTCAGTTCCAGCGCGTTGCTGTCTTTGGACAGACGCCAGCAGGGGCTGCTTGTGCCGAACTGGGCATAAAGCACCTGATCGCGATGGTCGTCGTTCATGGTGTTTCCCGGGCAAAGCGTGCCTTCGGGCCGACAGCTTTTTAGAGCGGGCTGGCGGGCGGCAAACAGTCTACTTCAGATGTAAGATCGACTTCATTGTATCGAAGCAGCCGGGATTCGGGCTCATAAAGATTAACGGCGATGTCCCTCGATTCCTTAAGTGCGCCGTGTGCAATTTCAGTAGCGGTGCGCGAGCCGGGTACGCATCTGCTCCTTTGCCGCGCCGTCGGCATCCGTCAGGTAAACGAATTCGCCTGCGACAAGCGTGGCCACCGCCACGCCGTCGCGATACAGCACGCGATTGCCGGCCACCGCCGGCACCTTGTGGCCGGGCAGCAGCGTCCCCACGAGGTTTAAGGGGTCGGTACCAGCGACCCATACAAAAGCACCGTCGTTCGCATGACGGCGGACTTCGCGCAGCAACGGAATCGCCTCGGGCAGCGCGAACTGCTCACCGGCCAGACCGTTGATGAAGCGTCCGCCACGGACGAGGCCGCGCGCCTCGAGCCGTTGCAGTATGCGCAGCAGATCGCGCCACGGCGGCAGCCATTCGGCTTCGCGCTCGAGCACACGCCAGAACACGACGCCATAGCGGCGCAATAAGCTCATTGCCAGGTGTTCGAGCACTTCCGGCGCGAGCAGTGGGGCGCGGACGGTGGGTGGCGTCGACGCTGCCGTGTCTTCGGCAACTGCCATTGTGCTGCGGCGGCGCACCAGCGCCCAGCGGCCTGCGTCGTCCATACCGCCGATCAGCGCACCGGCGCGAGCACCGCGCCGGGTGTGGTGATGCGCCTGGCGCTTCGCGACAGGTTTTAGCAACGCACGCAGCCCGGCAAAACTATCCGAATTCACGAGACCCGCGGCGACCAGTTCGCCTAATGCGTTTTCCAGTTCGATGCGCAGCAGGCGCACGTCTGTGAGCAATTCGTCGAAGAACATCGCGCCATGCTGCATCAGCGCGTCGTACACGCCCTGCGCGCGTGGCGACAGTTCCGGTTGCTTCGTTTGACCGATCAGTGCGCTCCATACGCCGATATCGCGCCTGGGTAGCAGCACGATCGGCGTGCTGCGCACCGGTGCGGACGCGGCGCGAGAGCGCTCGGTCAGACGCGTCCAGACCAGCTTGCCGGATCGGCATAGTTCGTCTAGCGAAGTAATCGAATAGTCCTTGAGTCGCGCGGGCAGGATGTCTTCTTCCCACGCGCCGGCCGCTGCTTCGAAACCGGCCATCTGATCGAGCACTGCCGCGAGCGCGTCACGGCCTTCGCCGCGAGTCTCGGGTGTCAGATGCTGCCACTCGAACAGAAAGCGCATGAAGTCGTGCCGTTCGACCGGTTCGATCTCGCGCCGCAAGCGCCGCACGGTGTAGCGATGAATCCGCGCGAGCAGGTGCCGCTCGCACCATTCTTCCGCCGACGCACCGGATGCACCGGATGCACCGGATGCACCGGCCGCGCTGGACGCGCGAGGCGTGAAGCGCCCGCGCATCACATAGCCTTGCGCCTCGAGACCCGTCAATGCCTGCTCCACGGCGGCCGGCGCTAGAGCCAATGCCCCAGCAATCTCTGCCACGGGCAGCGGCCCGAAGCCCGTCAGCCGTGCGCGGATCACATCAACGAGCGCATCGTCCGCGTTCCATGGATCCGTGAAACCTTTGGGGGCATTGAGCGGCGGCTCAATGGACGCGTCCGGATAGATTGCGCGCAAACAGGTCAGGCGTTCCGCGGGCAGCCATAGCGAGGCACCGGATGCGATCCTCATGCGTGTTGCGCGTCCGGTTTGTGCAAGGGCCACGAGCCACGTGAGCCAGTCGGGGTTGTGCTGTGCTTCCGTGTCGCTGATGCAGGCAAGACCGGTTAGCGCTTCGTGCATTTCGTCGGTGTTGCGCGGCTGCGGCCAGGCCTCCTCGCGCACGCCCGCAATGGCGTCTGCATCCAGCGCGCCGAGATCGTCGGCCGGGGCGGGATCGGACCAGCGCCGGTTGAGCACGGCCTGGGTGCGGCGCTCTTCGATTGGCGCGTCGTCGAGATACGCGTAGGGCTTGGCCGTGAGGATCTCTGCCGCAAGCGGCGAGGGCGCAGGCAACTCACGGGTGACCAGCTTGACCTCGCCCTGTTCGATCCGGCGCAGCAGTTGCAGCCAGCCTTCGGTGTCCATTGCTTCGTGCAGGCAGTCGTCAACGGTCTGGTCGACGAGCGGGTGGTGCGGCAGTTCGCGCTCGCCGACAATGTTCTCCAGACACGCGACCTGATCGGGAAACACGGCCGCCAGCAGATCCTCGCTGCGCATGCGCTGAAGTTGCGGCGCCGTTTTGCGCCCACCGCTATAGCGCGGCAAGGCGAGCGACGTGGTGGCGTTCCAGCGCCAGCGTACGCCGAAGAGCGGCGCGTCGAGCAGGGCCTGAATCAGGATGTGTTCGGCGGTGTTCGAGTGCAGATAGCGCCACACTTCGTTCAGCGCGAAGCTGTGACTGCCGGTCAGTGACAGGATGATTGCGTCCTCGGTAGCCGCTGCCTGCAATTCGAAATTGAAGGTGCGGCAAAAGCGCTTGCGCAATGCCAGGCCCCACGCGCGATTCACGCGGCTGCCGAACGGCGCATGGATCACCAGTTGCGTGCCGCCCGATTCGTCGAAGAAGCGCTCCATCACCAGGGTGTTTTGCGTCGGCAGTGTGGTCAAGGCGGCGCGCGCCCGTGCGAGGTAATCGACGATCTGGCGCGCGGCGGCCTCGTCGAGACCGAGCGTCGAGGTCAGCCAGCCGATCGCACGGTCGAGCCGCGCTGCATTCGACGCAGGCCCGGGTGCCGATACATACGTGGGCGTCTCGCCGTGCTCCATATCGAGCGCCCCAGGCGCACCGACGACGGCGAGCTCGCGTTCGCGCCGCCCCGCGCGCCCGGGTGCAGCGGCGGCTTGCGGCTCATCGCTCTCGTCGAGCAACTGCTCGATCTGCGCTCGCAAGCGGGCGACGCCCAGCGACAGTTCATCGCTGCGGCCCGGCGCTTCACCGAGCCAGAACGGAATATTGGGCGGCTGCCCCTGCGCGTCTTCGACCCGCACGCGGCCCGCCTCGACGCGCAGGATCCGGTACGATGCATTGCCGAGCTGAAAGACGTCGCCGGCCAGACTCTCGACCGCGAAGTCTTCGTTGACCGTGCCGATATTCACTGCTTGCGGTTCGAGGATCACCGCATAGTCGGCGTTCTCGGGAATCGTGCCGCCCGAGGTCACGGCGACCAGCTTGCCGCCGCGCCGGCCGCGCAGCGTGCCGCTGACGGCGTCGCGATGCAGATAGGCGCCGCGCGGGCCGTGGCGGCTCGTATAGCCCTCGGCCAGCATGCGCAGCACGGCGTCATACTGTTCGCGCGGCAGTTCGGCGTAAGGCGCGGCGCGCCGTATCAGGTCGAAGAGGGCATCCTCGCTCCATTCGGTGCTCGACACTTCGGCGACGATCTGCTGGGCCAGCACATCGAGCGGTGCGCGTGGAATCTGCAGCGCGTCGAGTTCGCCGCGCCGCACGCAATCGAGCAAGGCTGCGCATTCGATCAGGTCGTCACGCGAGGCGGGAAAGAGACGCCCCTTCGGCATGCCGCCCACATGATGCCCGGAGCGCCCGACGCGTTGCAGGAACGGTGCAATCGCGCGCGGCGAACCCATCTGGCAGACCAGATCCACATCGCCGATATCTATGCCGAGTTCCAGCGACGCCGTGGCGATCAGCACGCGCAGCTCGCCGCGCTTGAGCCGCTGCTCGGCGTTAAAGCGCTGTTCTTTGGCAAGGCTGCCATGGTGCGCCGCGACCGCTTCCTTGCCGAGGCGCTCGGTGAGATGCCGCGCGGCGCGCTCGGCCATGCGGCGCGTGTTGACGAAGATCAGCGTGGTGCGGTGCTGGGCGATCAGTTCCGCGAGGCGGTTGTAGACCAGTTCCCACACTTCGTTGGCCATCACCGCTTCGAGCGGCACCGGCGGAATCTCCAGCGCGAGATCGCGCGCCCGCACGTGGCCGACATCGACGATCGCGCAGTCCGCAGGCTCATCGCTCGTGACACTGGCGCCGCCCACCAGAAAACGCGCCACCGCGCCGATCGGCTTTTGCGTTGCCGACAGGCCGATGCGCGGCAGGCGCCGGCCGCACAGCGCGTCGAGCCGTTCGAGACTGAGCGCCAGATGGCTGCCGCGCTTGCTGCCCGCCAGCGCGTGGATTTCGTCGACGATCACCGTGCGCGTGGTCGCCAGCATGCGGCGCCCGGAGTCCGAGCCGAGCAGCACGTAGAGCGATTCGGGCGTCGTCACGAGGATGTGCGGCGCGCGCTTGCGCAAGGCGGTACGCTCCTGCTGCGTGGTGTCGCCGGTGCGCACGGCCGTGCGAATCTCGAGCGGCGGCAGTCCGCGCTGCGCGAGTTCGGCGGCGATGCCTTCTAACGGCATCTGCAGATTGAGGCGAATGTCGTTGGACAGCGCCTTCAGGGGCGACACGTAGACCACCAGCGTTTCGTCCGGCAGCTCGCCGCCGTTGGCAAGACCTTGCTGGACGAGGTCGTCGAGGGCCGAGAGGAACGCCGTGAGGGTCTTGCCGGACCCGGTGGGCGCTGCGACCAGCGTCGAGCGTCCACTGCGGATGAGCGGCCAGGCGGCCGCCTGGGCGTCGGTCGGCGCGGGGAAGGTCTTCAGGAACCAATGGGCGACCGCTGGATGAAAGCCGTCCAGCGCGCCGCCGCGTGAACGCGACGAGGCGGCAGTCATGCTGCCGTAGATGGGGGCGTGACGGGCCATATCCAGAGGACGGCGGGTGCCGCCGCGTTTTGCGGAGCCAGACAGCAGTCTCGCAGGTTTTGTACTGCTGTGCCACGGCGGATCAAGCTCGTCGTGAGCGGTAGGTTTTGCCGCAGGCCGAGCGGCGCAACGCCGCGACCCGGCAGCTATTTCCGCGTGTTCAGCGCGCCTGCCAGATTCTGTGGCGTGCAGTATGCTCGCCAGTCTCCCCACCCACGCTGGAGTCCGCAAGATGCGTTATAACCCGTTAGGCCGCACCGGCCTCTTTGTTTCTGAACTCTGCCTCGGCACCATGACCTTCGGCGGCGGCGAAGGCATCTGGCGCCAGATCGGCGATCTGCAGCAGGCCGATGCGGAACGGCTGGTCGGCCGTTCGCTTGATGCCGGCATCAATTTCATCGATACCGCCGACGTCTATGCGCAAGGTCTGTCCGAGCAGATCACCGGGCAGGCCCTGAAAAATCTCAAGGTACCGCGCGATCAGGTCGTGGTTGCGACCAAGGTATTCGGTGCGACGGCGGAATCGCCCAACACGCGGGGTGCGTCGCGCTATCACATCATGGACGGCATCAAGGCGAGCCTGAAACGCCTGCAACTCGATCACGTCGACCTCTACCAGATTCACGGTTTCGATCAGGCCACGCCGATCGAAGAAACCGTGCGCGCGCTCGATACGCTGGTGCAGCAGGGGCACGTCCGTTACGTCGGGGTCTCGAACTGGGCCGCATGGCAGATCGCCAAGGCGCTCGGCATTGCTGAGCGGTTCAGCCTCGCGCGCTTCGAGACGCTGCAGGCCTACTACACGCTCGCGGGCCGCGATCTGGAGCGCGAACTGGTGCCGATGCTGCACAGCGAAGGGCTTGGGCTGATGGTCTGGAGTCCGCTCGCCGGTGGCCTGCTGAGCGGCAAATATGGCCGCGAGCAGCAGGGCGAGGCGGGTAGCCGCCGCAACACGTTCGATTTTCCGCCGGTGAACCGCGAGCGCGCCTACGACTGCATCGATACGATGCGCGGCATCGCCGAGGCCAAAGGGGTGTCGGTGGCGCAGATCGCGCTGGCGTGGCTGCTGCACCAACGCGCAGTGACGACAGTGATTGTCGGTGCGAAGAAAGTCGAGCAGCTCGATGACAACATCGCGGCCACCCGGGTCGAACTGAACGCCGATGAACTGGCGAAGCTCGACGCGGTGAGCGCGTTGCCGTCCGAGTATCCGGGGTGGATGCTGGAGCGTCAGGGTGAGCCGCGGCGCGCCCAGCTCGACGGCAGCCGTCAGCGCGCGCGCTAACAGGTAGACAGCGAAGCAGACCGCGAGGCAGGCTGCGCGGTCGTGTCGGCAGGACGGGCGTTGCTTAGACCTTCCGGCCGAACCAGCGCCGCTCGGCGCTACTGATCAGCCAGCACACGAGCAACGCGCTGAGCGTGCCGAGCGTGACCTCGCCCAGGCGCGCGAGCGCAACCTCCCATGGCGGCCCGACGCGCGGCGCCAGCAACATGATCGTGGCGGTGATGCCGCCAAGACGCGCCGCGCTGCCGATGTTGGCGCCCCAGCAGAGGATGATCGCTACCGCGACCGTGGCCGCATAGGCGAGGAAATCGCCGCCGCCCAGCACGGCGCCGGCAAGCCCGCACACGCCGCCGACCATCGCGCCGATAAACTGGTCGCGCGACAGATTGCGCGTGTCGACATAGCTGTGCTGGGCGACCCCGATGGCGGTGATCGCGGCCCAGAACGGCTGTTCGGCGTGCAACTGATGGGCGATCCAGAAGGCGAGGCTGGCACCCGCTACCGCCTGCAACGCCATCACGCAGCCTTCGATCAGACGGTCGGGCAGCGGCAGCGCCTTGAGGAACGCAAACAGCGAATTGGCGGCGCTCACCCGCGCTGCGCGCCGGGCCTGGTGGGATTCCGTCATGGTGGGTGGCGGCTTGCGCGATGGCTGTCTGAAGGCTACGTATTCTAGCGACTCGAGCGGGAAGCGGGCGCTTGGGCCGCCATGCCTTCTGGTGGCCAATGCAAGCGTGCCGGCAGTCTGCCGCCGCGTGCGCGCGGAAGCCCCCTCGCGGACGGAAGGACGCGTAAAGCCTGCTGAAAAATTGCAATTCTTGCCTGAGGGAAGCAGAACGCCGGCGAGGGGGAGGGGCGACGACGCAGCGGTGGCCTGACTTTCCCGCGATTTGCTCATTCGGCCCGCTTCTTGCTGCGCTGCGTCGGGAGGGTGGCGGCGCATTGCCGGCGATCGGCTTTGGATCGTCCCTGACGCAGCTACGACCAGGCCTGATCGACGTCACTGAAGAAGTTCGCAGAGGTCAGCGCAGACGTCACTGAAGAACCCCGAGCACCTTTACCGGAACCAGTATGACCGCGGAAAGATTCCACTCGCGCGCAACCTCGCGGCACGGCTTACGCCGCCGCGCGGCCACCCAATCCGAGAGCGACCGCGCCGCGCCGGGCGAGCCGGCCGCAGCGCAGGTCAGCGCGCTGCAGGTCCTGATCGCGCTGCTGGTTGCGCCGCTCGCATGGCTGGCGCAGGTCGGCATCGCCGATATGGTGTTGGGGCAGCGGTGTGGGCTGGGTGGCCCGGTGTTTGTCGTGCACACGATGTCGTGGACGCCATTCACGGTGGTGGCTGCCAGTCTTGTCTGTCTGATCTTCGCCGCCTTCGGCACCTTCGTGGCGTGGCGCAATCTATGGCGTACCGCGCGAATTCCATGGCGTTTCCCACCGGTTCTAAAAGGCACGCGTGACGAGCGCGACTGGCTTCTGTCGCGCATTTGCGCGATGTCCAGCACGATGTTCATTCTCGGGCTGCTTGCGACCGACGTCGCCATCCTGGCCATTGCGCCGTGCAGCCCGTGGTAAGGCCTGCGCGGCGCAGCGGCCGGCCCTGTCAGCCCGATGCGCCAACCGTCTGAAGGGATCGCGCGTGCTCGTCGCATACCATCAGACCAGAAGGAACTAAGGACGCGCCGCAACCTCGTCGAGATGCAGCAGCAGATCGGCAGGGTCTTCGTAGACGCGCAGCGCCCCGGCACGTTCGAGTTCGTCCTGACCGTAGCCCCCGGACAGCAGGCCGACGCCCAGTGCACGGCAGCGTCGCGCCGCGAGCATGTCCCAGATGCTGTCGCCTACCACCACGCTATGCTCGATCGGCACACCGAGGCGGTGCGCCGCGGCGAGGAACAGATCGGGATCCGGCTTCGCATACTTGACGTCGTCGCGTGTGACGACCACCGATTTCTCAGGATCGACCCCTAATGCGGCCAGATTCACGGCGGCGGTTTCCATCCGTCCGCTGGTCGCGATGGCCCAACGGGTTCCGCTTTCGCTGAGCGCCGCGAGCAGCTCACGTGCACCGGGCAATGGCCGCACCTGGCTGCCCAGGCGCTTATAGGCTTCGGCGTGCGCGTGCCGGAGGTGCTCGATGCGCTCCGCGCTCATCTCGCTGCCCGTCTCGCGCAACAACTGATGGGTGAACAGGCCACCGCTCATGCCGATCTTGCGGTGGATGCGCCACACCGACAATTCGATGCCCTCCTGATCGAGCGCCTGCTTCCAGGCAAGCACGTGCTGATACACGCTGTCGACCAGCGTGCCGTCGAGGTCGAACAGAAAAGCGGTTTCGATGCGCATGGTGTTTCTCCGGAAACGGGGGAGTGGTATGGGCAGCTGCTATGGTAATGCCCCGTTCACGCGAACGTGCCGGTGTGTGCGCCAGACGGCTTTTTCAATGAACGAAATTTCTTCAGGAATGCTGTGAGGTTCGCGCCGCTCGCCGAGCGTCACGGCGCATGCGACCGGCGCGAGGCCCGGGCGCGAGTTGCCGCGGGATAGTTGCCTGACGGCCCCTTGCTCATGCGCACAGGCATCGAACAGCGTCGATGCCCGCAGGGCGGGTGATACTTAGTCCGCCACCACCTTCAGATGGTTCTTGACGCTTTGCACGCCGGACACATTTTGCGTGACCTCTGCCGCAGCCGCCTTGTCGTCCGAAGTCGGTACCGTACCCGTGAGCCACACCACGCCCTTGCGCGTCTTCACGTGAATGTGAGTCGACTTGACGTTCCTGGCGCCCAGCAGTTCGGCCTTCACCCTGGTGGTGATCGTGCCGTCGTCGACGTGCTGGCCGATCGTTTCCGAACTGGCTGACGGTGCGGAAGCGCCGGTCTGGGCGGCGGCGTTCAGGGCGAATGCGACGCAAGCAATGCTGCCGGCGGCCTTGAGGAAATGGAGGGTCTTCATGAATGCTCCTTCGTGTTGTTGAGAAGAGATGCGGTCTTGTTGCCTATGCGGTCGATCGCGACCGGATACTCGCCGCCGATGACACGCGTGGGATCGTTGCCGCTACGGTTCCATCAGGCCCGTTATCGACACCGGACGCCCAGCTCGTTCCTGTGCGGATGTTGCTCTGCACGCGAAGAGGGGCATCCGTCCACACCACGCCTTTTCGCAAGGCGTGTGCCCGGGGGCGCGAGATCCGGCATGGTGGTTCGCGTTATGCGTTGCCCGGCGGGGGATTTTACGATCAAGGCGGCTGGCACGGCGCGGCGCACGACGCTTCGCACAAGCACTCCGCATTTTTCCGGCGCTTTGTAAAAAAGGACGCGCACGGACCTCGCCAGACGAGGAGGCAAAAAACAAAGCTGAGAAAAAACAGCACTTTGCGAGGGCTGGTACGGCAGTTGCTCCAGCTATGCAAAACAACTTTTTCGAACCTTTCAGAGGACTTCACTACAATGCCGCCCTCAATCGAACTACGCACAAGGCAGTCGCTCGCACTGACACCGCGCTTGCAGCAGTCGGTTCGGCTGTTGCAGTTATCGTCCCTCGAGTTTCAGCAAGAGTTGCGTACCGCGCTCGACACCAATCCGTTCCTCGAATATGACTCGTCAGAGACAGAAGATGTTGCGCTTGCAACCTCTTCGTCAGGTGAGGGCAGCGTTGCGGTCGCGGCCGGTGAGAGTGTCGCCGCGAGCGAACCGGACACGATGCTCGACGCGAGCGCCGCCGGGGCGGTCGAGGCCGTGGCCCAGGACGATTCGTCCGGTGACTTCCAGGGCGAATTCTCCGGGGACACCTATAGCCGCAGTTCGTCCCGCCAGAACGGCGATCCAGACGGCAGCGACCCGGCCGATTGGGCCCGCGCGCAACCTACCTTGCGTGAGCAACTGCACGACGCGTTGCGGCTCTACCGTCTGGACGAGCGGGACCGCGAGGTGGCGCGCCTTGTGATCGAGGCGCTCGACGATGACGGCTACCTGCGCCAGGACCTGGCCGATCTCGCCGCGATCGTCGATCTCGAACCGGTCCTCACCGAAGCAGAACTGCTGGTGGCGCTGCGCCTCGTGCAATCGCTGGACCGTCCGGGTCTCGGCGCACGTTCGCTCTCTGAATGCCTTGCGCTGCAACTGAACGCGCTGCCCGACGACGTCCCGGGCCGCGACGTGGCGCTGCAGATCGTCGAGCATCATCTCGAACGGCTGGCGCGCCGCGAGCAGGCTGAGTTGCAAAAGCAGATCGGGTGTTCCGCAGAAGCACTGCGGGTGGCGTGCGCGCTTGTGCGCAAGCTCGACCCGAAGCCCGGCAACTTCTATGGCCGCACGGAAAACAACTATGTCGTGCCGGACGTGATCGTGCGCCGGGTGCGCAACAAATGGATCGTGACGAACAACCCCGCTGTGCAGCCGCGCGCGCGGATCCATCGCATGTACGCGGAGCTGTTTGCCCATTCGGCCGGCACGGGCCGCTCGCCGCTTGCGCAACAGCTGCAGGAAGCACGCTGGCTGATTCGCAATGCGCAGCAGCGTTTCGATACGATCCAGCGCGTGGCCGAATGCATCGTCGCGCATCAGAAGGCGTTCTTCCAGTATGGCGAGATCGCGCTCAAGCCGATGGTGCTGCGTGACGTGGCCGAAGAACTCGGCTTGCACGAATCCACCATTTCCCGCGCGACGGGCAACAAATACATGGCGACGCCGCGTGGCATTTTCGAGTTCAGGCACTTCTTCCCGCGCGAGCTGGGGACTGAAAGCGGCGGCACCTGTTCGGCCGCGGCGGTGCGCGCGCTGCTCAAGGAGATGATCGCTGCGGAAAACACCCGCGATCCGCTTTCGGATGTGACGCTCGCACGCATGCTGGCCGAGCAGGGCGTGCTCGTCGCGCGGCGCACTGTGGCGAAGTATCGCCATCTGATGAAGGTGCCGCCGGCCGAACTGCGCCGACAGATTTGATCCAGTAAGGCATTACCGCTACTTCTCTCATTCCCTTTGCCGGCATTGCCCCGGCATTGCACATCTCGCGGCCTTCGCAAAGATGGACGTTTCGCCCGCGCCCCATTACATTGATGTCCGGACACCGCGCCGCCGACCCGCGCTTGCGGCGCGAACGCGTGGCCGGCGCCAGGTCCGTCCTTGCGGGCGCTGCAAGGACTATGGGGAATGTTTCGAACAGGATGTGCCGGTGCGCCCGGTACGCTGACACGGCGGGATTCGGCACGGCAAGCCACGGGCTGCGCTGTCTGCGCCGCGAGGAGTGGTGGATGAAGTATTCAAGTCTGGTCGAGCGCCTGCAGGGTAAGCGCACGTCCGCGTGGGAAATTCATCATGCCGCGCAACAGGCACTGGCGAGAGGCGAGGACGTAATCGTCCTGAGTGTCGGCGATCCGGACTTTGCGACGCCCGAGGTGATCGTCGAACGGGCGGTCGACGCGTTGCGCAGCGGCGATACGCACTACAGCGCGGTGGTCGGGCGCGGGCCGCTGCGTGCCGCGATTGCGCAGGAGCATACGCGTACTACCGGCTGTAAGGTGGGCGTGGAAAACGTGATCCTGTGCGCCGGTGCGCAGAACGGTATCTTCGCAGCGTCGCTGTGCCTGTGCGAGGCCGGCGACGAGGTCATCGTGCCGGAGCCGCTCTATCTCACCTACGAAGCGTGCGTGCGCTCGTCTGGCGCGACGCTGGTGCCCGTGCCGGTCGATCCGGCGCGCGGCTTCCACCTCGATTGCGACGCGCTCGCAGCGGCGATCACACCGCGCACCAAGGCGATTTTCTTCGCCACCCCCTGCAATCCAACCGGGGTGGTGATGCCGCGCGCCGATCTGGAGCGCATCGCGCAGCTTGCTCGCCAGCATGATCTATGGGTGCTTTCCGATGAGGTCTACGGGGATCTGACGTTCGAGCGCGAACACGTCAGCATCGCGTCGCTCGACGGCATGGCTGAGCGGACCGTGACGATCGCCAGTCTGTCGAAATCCCATGCGATGGCGGGCTGGCGGGTGGGCTGGGTGATCGGACCGGATGCGCTGATCGGACATCTGGGCCGGCTTGCGCTGTGCATGCTCTACGGTCTGCCTGGGTTTATCCAGGAGGCGGCGTTGACCGCGTTCGCGCACAAGGCGCAGATCGTCGCTGAAATGCGCGAAGTCTATCGGCGCCGCCGCGACGTCGTCTATGAGCGGCTGAGCCGGGTAGCTGGGCTGCGTTGCCTGTTGCCGGAAGCAGGTATGTTCATGATGGTCGACGTGAGCGGCTGCGGCCTCGATACCGTCGATTTCACGTGGCAACTGTTTCGTGCGCAGGGCGTTTCGCTGCTCGACGCCAGTGCGTTCGGCGAGACGGCGAACGGCTTCGTGCGACTCGGGTTTGTGGTCGACGAACCCCGTCTTGCCGAGGCTTGCGACCGGATTGCGGCGTTCGTTGGGAGCCTGCGGCTCAAGGCGCCGGCGTTCAAGGCGCCGGCGTTCAAGGCGGCGAGTTCTCAAATCTGAAGGGCAACCCAAGGCATACTAAAGGTCTGCTAACGACCCACTGAAGGCCCATCAAAGATCCGTCGAAGATCCGTCAATGCGATCTTGATACGGCGTTTACATCGGGCCGTCCGGTTTTTGTTCGTCCGATATACCGTTTCACGTACTGTTCATCGAACGCGAATAACCAGCGGGCGATATGCAGGACAACCAGACGAACAAGGGAAGGGGAAGTCGCGCTACGTGGCTCCGACGCTTTGCGGGCTTGACGCTGGGTGCGTTGGCACTCTCATTTGCGAGTGCGATGCAGGCGGCCGAAGTGCCGCCCATCACTGATGCGCCCAGCATTGACGCGCCGGTCGCCGCCAGCGAGGCACTGAGCGCCGGCAACGCGCCGGCGCTAGTTGAGATCGCAACCATCGTGTCGGGGCAGTTCCGCGTGGCGCGGGGCGAGTCGATCAGGATTGCGCAGGCGGTGCTCGATGCCGCCAATCGCTTCGCCATGTCGCCGGTGTTGCTGCTCGGGATCATCGCCACCGAATCCGGCTTCAACCGCCGTGCGGTCAGTTCCGCCGGCGCCAAGGGCTTGATGCAGGTGTTGCCTTCGGCCCATCCACAACTGGTCTCGGGCGGCAAGGATCTGTCCGATCCCGCCGTCAATGTATCGATTGGCTCCTCGATTCTGCGCGGCTATCTGGACGATACCGGCGGCGACGTGGCGTCGGCCCTGTCACGCTACAGCGGCGGCGGCAAAGGTTATGCGCGGCGCGTTGCGCTGCATATGCAGCAGTTCTCCGAGCGGCTGCACGCTCAGCCGGACTTGTTTGTGAAGGTAGCGCTGGTCGAATCGCGCTGAAGCCTCGTCGCTGCCTGCGCGGCGCCACCGTCCGCATGTTTCCTCGCATTCCGGCAGGCCTTTCGAGGCCCCGCGCTGAAATTCACGAAAGCTGAAGCAATGCGGCCGCGCCAATGACGGCGGAACAGGTGGGCAAGGCGCGCGCGTCACTGGGCGCGTCGGCTACCGTGACGATGAGCGCAGCGGCGCATTGAAACGAGGCGGGCGATCTAGCGGTCGCAATTGACCGGCCGGCTGTGCTGGACGCTGGACATGTTTACACTCAGGGGCAAACAGGCTGCGACTGGGGGAGAGCATGGCCATGCACTTTGGCATATCGCTGCGCCAGCGGACAAAGGCAGGACTCGTCGGCATGACGCTGGCCGGGATGGTTCACCTGGGCGCTGCGGCTGAGCTTCCAGGCAGTTCCGTCTCCGCGGCGGTCGCGGCGTCCGGCGTGGCCGCCTCAGCGCCGGCGGTGACGAACCCGCGCCAGAACCCGGCAGCCGAGCACGAGAAAACCAGCGCCGACGCCGCCCAATCAGGCCATGCGAAGACCCCCACGCCCGCCGACCCGGCACAACCGGCGGTTCAAGACGCTCCTGACGCTGCGGACGATCCTCACGGCAGCGGCGCCCGGCCGGGCGCCGTGCTGCCGGTGCCGCCGGAGACGTCCTCCGTCACGCACCACTCGATCCGCCTGAACGGTCAAAAGATCGACTACACCGCGACCGCGGGCAATCTGCTGTTGCATAACGACGGCGGCGAGGCGACCGCCAGCGTTTTCTACGTCGCCTACACCGCCGATTCGAAGACCCCGGCGAGCCGCCCCGTCACGTTTCTCTTTAACGGCGGCCCAGGTGCCGGCAGCGTTTTCCTGTTGATGGGCTCGGTCGGTCCGAAACGGGCCCGCACCACGAGTCCGGCGATCACGCCTCCCGCACCCTATGTGCTGGCGGATAACCCGGACAGCCTGCTCGACAAGTCGGATCTCGTGTTTATCGACGCGGTGGGAGCCGGCTTCTCGAGGATCGTCGGCCACGGAACCAGCAAGAATTTCTGGGGCGCCGATAAGGACCTCGACGCCTTCGCGCAGTTCATCGAACGCTATCTGACGGTCAATCAGCGCTGGAATTCACCCAAGTACCTGCTTGGCGAATCGTATGGAACGACGCGCGCGGCCATGCTCGCGTACCGGTTGAGTCAGAGCAACATTGCCCTGAACGGCGTGATCCTGCTGTCCTCAGTCCTTAACTACGCCGACTTCATGCCCGGCTCGGATTTCGAAAGCGAGAGCTATTTGCCGACCTTCGCGGCCATTGCGTGGTATCACGACAAGCTTTCGCCCAAACCGCCCAGCTTGCCGGCCTTTCTGGACGAGGTGCGCAGCTTTGCCCGTGGTCCTTATGCCGAGGCGCTGGCCGAAGGCGACGCGTTGCCCGACAGCCAGCGCGATGCGATCGCCGCGCGCGTGGCGCACTACACCGGTCTCGACGTTCAGTACGTCAAGGACACCCGGCTGCGGGTCTGGCCGTCCAGGTTCCGCAAGCAGTTGCTGCGCGGCGAGTCGCGCAGCGTGGGACGCTACGACGCACGCTTCGAAGGCATCGACTTCGACGATGCGGGCGAGCATCCTGACTACGACGCATCCGTGACCAGCATTGCGAGCACCTACGATGCCGCACTTCACCAGCATCTCGCGCAGGACCTGCATTTCACGCCCACGGATCGCTACCGCGTGTTCAACGACGAGGCGGGGCGGCAATGGGACATGAAGCACCGGGTATGGTGGGGCGAGGAGCTGGCCGTCCCCTACGCAGCGGGCGATCTGGCCGAAGCCATGCGGCAGAATCCGCAACTTCGCGTGCTGTCCCTGAACGGCTATTTCGATCTGGCGACGCCTTTCTTCGCGACCGAATATGACCTTGCGCACATGGGCCTCGCTCCGTCGCTGCGCGGCAACCTTCAGATTGCGTACTATCCGACCGGGCACATGATTTATCTCGACGATGCGGCGTTGCACGCGTTGAAGGGCGACCTGGCGCGCTTCTATGTGGAGGCGAGCCGCTAAGCCTCATGCGCCTTCGTACGGCATGACGGGCCGCAGAGGCTCACGCGGTTCCGCACGATACGGCGTCGCGCCCAGCTTCGCGTGCCGCTTCCGCGCCCGGCCTGCTGGGCCGCCCGCGCGGCCCGAACGCGGACGCTATAATTGCAGCGTCCTGTTGCGGCTG
Organism: Paraburkholderia sp.; assembly: GCA_035948995.1. GTDB lineage: Bacteria > Pseudomonadota > Gammaproteobacteria > Burkholderiales > Burkholderiaceae > Paraburkholderia. The sequence goes on from DASZIR010000041.1 coordinate 22,848, forward strand.
CTGTGTCCGGATGAGCCTGACGCGTGCGGGCGGGGTTCGAGTTGCCGCCGCCCGCCGCTCGTCGCCCATCGTTCGCCGCGACCGCGCCGGCGTGATTCAGCAGTAGAGTAAGCAGATATCCGGCCGCGCTTCGTCCCCTCAATAAGCTGGTCCTTGAACCCATGAAAGTCGCACTCTTCATTCCCTGCTTTATCGATGCGTTCTATCCCGAAGTGGGGATCGCCACGCTCGAACTGCTGGAGCGTTTCGGCATCGAGGTGGACTATCCGCAGGAGCAGACCTGCTGCGGGCAGCCGATGGCCAACAGCGGCGCACAGACCGAAGCGGCCGGCGCGGAGAAAGTGTTCGCGCGTAACTTTGCGGGTTACGACTACATCGTTGGACCGTCGGCGAGCTGCATTCATCACGTGCGCGAACATCTAACCGCGATCGAGCAGACCGACGAGGTGAAAAAGGTTCGGGCCGGCGCATATGAGCTGGTCGAATTCCTGCACGACGTCGTCGGAGCGCGCGAATTTCCGTGGGCCGAGTTCCCGCATCGGGTGGGCCTGCACAACAGTTGCAGTGCGTTGCGGCATTTGAAAGAGGCGTCAATCTCCGAAGTCGCCGGCATGCCGTTCTCGAAGCCGCTGACGTTGTTGAAGGGTGTCAAAGGCATCGAGTTCGTGACCCCTGCGCGTCCCGATGAGTGTTGCGGTTTTGGCGGCACGTTCTCGGTGACCGAGGAACCGGTGTCGGTGCGCATGGGGCAGGACAAGGTCCGCGCTCATCTGAACGCGGGCGCGGAATATATCGTATCGGGCGACATGTCGTGCCTGATGCACCAGCAAGGCTGCGCGGAGCGGATGAAAGCCGATGCTCGCTTCATCCATATCGCCCAGGTACTGAATGGAGCACGCGAATGAGCCGCATCGATCACGCGAAAGCCGCCGGCGCCTTCATCGCGAAGACGGAACACGTGGCGTTTCATGACAAGCGCCTGTGGGACCTGCGCGAAAAGCGCGATGCGCAGGCCCACAACATCCCGGAGTGGGAAACGCTGCGCGAACTGGCGTCAGGCATCAAGGAGCACACGCTGTCGCATCTGTCCGAGTATCTCGCGCAGTTTGCGGCGGCCGCCGAGGCGAACGGTGTGATCGTACACTGGGCGGCGACCGCCGAAGAGCACAACGAACTCGTGTACAAGATCATGTCCGAGAGCGGTATGACCACGCTCGTCAAGAGCAAGTCGATGCTCACCGATGAATGTGCGATGCGCGACTATCTCGAGCCGCGCGGCATCACGGTGATGGAGACCGATCTGGGCGAGCGTATCCAGCAACTCGACCACCAGGATCCCAGCCACATGGTGGTGCCTGCGGTGCACAAGCTGCGCGGCGACGTGGCGCAACTGTTCGGCCGCACCATCGGCACCGATCCTGAGAACAGCGACATCCACTACCTCGCGGAAAGCCAGCGGATGAACACGCGGCCGTATTTCGTGCGCGAAAAGACGGCCGGCATGACCGGCTGCAATTTCGCGGTGGCGGAAACCGGTACGGTGGTGGTGTGCACCAACGAGGGCAACGCGGATCTGTCGGCGAATGTGCCGCCGTTGCACATTGCGTCGATTGGTATCGAGAAGCTGATTCCCAAAGTTGCGGACCTTGGCGTCTTCATTCGCATGCTGTCGCGCAGCGCGCTCGGTTCACCGATTACGCAATATACGTCGCATTTTCGCGCGCCGCGTCCGGGCACCGAGATGCACTTCATCCTCGTCGACCATGGCCGCTCCGAGCGGCTGGCGATGCAGGACTTCTGGTACTCGCTCAAGTGCATCCGCTGCGGTGCCTGCATGAATACCTGTCCGGTGTACCGGCGCAGCGGCGGGCTGTCGTATGGCGGCACCTATTCCGGGCCGATCGGCGCGATCATCAATCCGACCTTCGACCTGAAGCGCTATAGCGCGTTGCCGTTTGCATCGACGCTCAACGGGAGCTGCACGAATGTGTGTCCGGTGAAGATCAATATTCACGAGCAGATCTACAAGTGGCGTGAAGTGATCAGCGAGCGCCACGAAGTGCCGTTCGTGAAGCAGGAAGTGCTGAAAATGGCCGGCCGCTTGCTGGCGAGCCCGACGCTGTATCGCGCGACGGTATCGTCGATGAGCGGTGCGTTGCGGCATCTGCCGAATTTTGTGCTGTATAACCCGCTCAATATCTGGGGCCGGCAGCGCGAACTGCCGGAGGCGCCGAAGGTGACGTTTCACGCGTGGTACAAGAAGAATCGTGGAGGTGGCGATGGCAACGCGTGAGGCATTTCTGGCCAAGGTGCGCGCGGCTCAGCCGGATGCGCGGCAACGCCCTGAGGTGCCGCTGTTTGCGTCGGCGGGCGGCGATCTGCGAGCACGGTTTGTGGCGGCGTTGCAGGGCATGGGGGGCACATGCGTGCCGGCCGCTTCGGCAGCGGAGGTGCTGCCGCTGATTCGCGAACGCTTTGGTACGGATACGTCGATTTGCTCGGCCACGCCGGAGGTGCCGGGTACGCGTGCATTGAGCGCCGATACGCCGCCGGCTTCGCTGCAAGACGTGGACGTCGGTGTGGTACGCGCCCGCTTTGGCGTCGCGGAGACCGGCTCGGTGTGGTTCAGCGAGCAGGAGTATGTCGTGAACGCGCTGGGTTATATCGTGCAGCACCTCGTGGTGTTGCTCGATCCTGCGCAGCTTCTCGATGGCTTGCAGGATGTGTACCGGCGCCCGGACTTCCGCAGCGCGCGCTATGCGGCGCTGGTGACGGGGCCGTCGGCGACGGCGGATATTGAAGGCGTGCTGATTCGCGGCGCGCAGGGTGTGAGATCGTTGACGGTGGTGTGGCTCGCGCCGGCTTAAGGCGCTGCGCAGGCTCCCGCGCCTCAACGCGTTACACGCGGCGTCGTCCGCAAACTCTGCAGGGTCAGCGCCGCCAGCGTGCAGGTCACGATCGTCGTGAACAGATATAAGCCGCCCGGACCTGCCAGTGCCATCAGCGCCGACGCGAGAGTCGGCCCTGCGCTCGCACCGAGCGAGAAGATCAGCAACAGCCCGGCGCTGACGGCAATGCGCTGGTCGGCGGGAATGCAGTCGTTGACGTACGAGGTCACCACGCCATATAGCGAGAACACCACGCTGACATACAAATAACCGAGTGCTTCGACCAGCGGCCCGGTATGCAGCAGGAACAGCAGCAGGCTACACGCGGCAGCGAGCGCGGTGATTGCAACGATGATCGTGCGCCGGTCGAACAGGTCGGCGAGCCGCGCGACGGGCCATTGCGGCAGCAGTGCCGCAAGCAGCGCGAAACCCATGAAGTGTGACACGTCGGCCACCGAATAGCCGAGCGTGCGCATGAACACCGGTTGCATGGTGTAGAAACCGCTGTTGAGCAGGCCTGCGGCCAGACAGCCGTAGACGCCGAGCGGCGCCCACTGGTAGACCGTCCTCAAGCCCGACAGCCCGCGAGCAAGGCGCGAACCGCCGCCGCTGGGCGTCTGCGCTGCCGTCAGCGGCGCCGGCGCGTTGCCCGCCAGTGCAACGGGGATCAGCGAGGCCGAGAACAGCGCGCTGACGACGCTAAACAGCGCGAAGCCGGCCGGATCGGCGAGGCTGATCAAGAACTGCCCGGTGCCGACGCCCAGATAGTTCGTGATCAGATACGCGGAGAACACGCGGCCCCGCTGCGCATTGCTCGCCACCTGATGCAGCCAGCTTTCCACCACCGTGAAGATGCCGACAAGGCAAAAGCCCATCACGAACCGCAGCGCCACCCATATCGCGGCGGCGCTCCACGCGGCGTAACCCAGCGCGCAGCAAGCCGACACGGCCGCGAACGTGACGAAGGCGCGATGATGCCCGACACGCCCGATCAGCCCGCCGCCCCACAACGCGCCGACCATGAAGCCGACGTAGTACGCCGACTGGACCACCCCGACCACCAGCGATGGCGTTTGCTGCTGGATCAGCCGCAGCGAGATCAAGGTGCCGAGCAGGCCGTTGCCGGTGATGAGAATGGCATAACCCAGCAGCAGGATCGCGGTGGCCTGCAGGCTGCCGGCGGGCGTGGCCGTGCTGGCCGGCTGCGCTGGTGGTTGCAGCGTGCCGCCCGTGAGTGGAGCCACTGACCGGTTGACTGATTCGTTGAGCGTGGGCGTGCGTGGCTCATCGGGCGACGGCGGCGTTGGCGCAGATTCCGCGGCCAGCGGTGAAACCGGAGCAAGCGGCAAGTCCGGTGCACCCGGCGCACCCGGCGACGCCCACGGGTGACTCGCCGCGTCGCGGATCCAGGATTCGTTGGCCGGTTTCATCGTGTGCGTCGGGCGCCGTGTATGGGTGCAGTCTCTGGACTGTAGTGGCCGCGCATCGCCAGCGCCCGGCAGCAATACGACACGGCCTTGCGGAGAAGCGACTTTCTGTTGCGACGACAACGGTGCCAGGCGCAACGAGCGTGCGGTACATGGTGACGCAACTGAGGCGCTGGAAGCAATTGCTGCAATTCATCCAATTGATGCGGTTGGGGTGGCGTTGAAGGGAGGGTGGTGCACGAACTCGGAATTGATGGGACCGGGTCACATGTTTTGAGCCTGGAAAGGCCAAATCGATGAGATTACCCGGACTTAGGGGCAGATCCGCCAAAGTTGGGTAATGGAGAGCTTCCGGGAGGAAAGTGACTCCAGACACGCTTTATCCACGGCTTCACATTCGTAATGTGTTGCGTTCAATCCCGATCACGTTCTTGGCAATTTCCGGTTAGGTGCCAAAGCCTTTCGCGACCAAGGCCGATAACACGGTATGTGGAGGCCGTCGAGACCGCGATCCCTCGTGCGGAGTGATATTTCATGATATACGATATGTATATCATGAAATGGAGGCGGTAATGAGCCGAATCCTGGTTGACCTGCCCGACTCGCAGGTTGAAGAGTTGGCAGTACTCGCGGAGGCTGAGCAACGCCCCCGTGCCGCTGTCATCCGCGATGCGATCGCGGCGTATATCTCGCAGCACAAGGCGGCGCTTGCGGTCGACGTTTTCGGGCTGTGGAAGAGCAAAAAGGTCGATGGCCTTGAATACCAGCAGGAACTGCGCTCGGAATGGTAAAGGCGCTCTTCGACACAAACATTCTGATCGACTATCTCTGTGGCGCCGGCGCAGCGAAAAAAGAACTGGCGCGATATGAGTATAGAGCGATCAGCGCGATCACCTGGATGGAAGTACTCGGCGGGGCAACAGCAGACGACGCGGCGGCGATTCGTGCGTGGCTTGGATCGTTCGACGTGATCGCACTGGACGGTGCGATTGCGAATCGAGCGGTGGAGATTCGCAAGCAGAAGCGGATTCGCCTGCCCGATGCGATTGTTTGGGCGTCAGCCCAGGTCAATTCCCTGTTGCTGGTTTCGCGCAACACGAAGGATTTTCCTGCCGACGAGCCAGGCGTGCGTGTACCGTACAAAGTCTAGAGGAAAGACAATGGGCAAGGGGTTCGGCGATAAGACCTATGTGTACTGTGGTGCTGAGCGTGCGGCCAGCACGGCCGACCGCGTCATAGCGCGGGGATTCTTCCTCGAGTCTTGCAGGCTGGAACTGCCGAAGGTTGCTTTGGCGCGTTGCATCGGCGCGCACCCGGGCCTAGGAAAAGCACGATGGCGCCCTACAGCGACATAAAAATGTTCGTAAAACGACGTCACGGCGTTGTAGCGCAAAGCTGCTGGATCGCACACGTCAAGGAATTGAGCGGTCTTCCGTTGAGGCGCACGCGAACCACAGAGCGGGTTAAGCCTTGCCCGCCGCAATGGTGTAGGGCGATCGTAGAAGCCATGCGCCACTATGGCTGGCTCCGTTAACCTTGGAGCGTGTTATGAACTTTTCCATCTGATCGAATTCCCCTTTAGAGTAAAGCGGCCGATCTCATTCTCAATAAATCGTACCTTCATGCGCATCCGGGCTGGTTCACTTTTCCGTAGTCACGCCGCGCGGGTTTCGCGTGGCCTGTTCGTCGCGCGTTGCGCTTTCTTCAACGCGCTCGACACTTTCTCGGCACCCTTGCTGTCGAGCAGCGCGATCGCCGCGGTCCGTACGACGTCGATGCTCATACCCGCGGCGCACGGCACCGCCCGGCACGAGTTGACTGCGACACCACATAGCGCGCTGCGAGCGGATCTTGGTTCGCCGGGCGATGAACGGCAAAGGTGCTCGCTGGGTATTCGAACGGCACGCCGACGACCTCGACGGGTCCAGGTGGCAACTGCACATCAAAAATAACGGTATCGACGTGCCCTGGGTTCTTCATGTCATCTTCCTCTGACTACTTGTTCAATACTCGATGAGCGATGTAGAACCCTATCGCGATGCAACTTGTCGCGATTGCCGCAAGGAACAGCGAAGTCCCCGATAACAGATAACCAGACTTGTTCCACGCTGTCAGCCAGAGAATGCAGGACACTATCGTCCAGCGTAGAGAATATGATTTTGCTCGCGACTTCAACCAATCGCGATTCGCAGGACGGCTATTGTCGGGCCCTGTTCGTCGCATCCTTGGCGTTGGTATCAGTATGTGGCGCTTCCGTTGTCATTGGTCCTCCGGGTTAATGTCGAATGGCCGCGAGGACAGATGCCACGGCGTCGCTTCAGCAGGCAGCTTTAAGGACAGCGCGTTCCCGGACTATGTCCAATTCGGGCCTCGGCATCGCAACTTCTCTCACGGGCTCCCGAGCATCCTGGTTTACCTGGCTGTGGGGAGGGATAATCGTGCGGCCAGTCCTACCATGCTTATTCTGTCGTCGCGCGAAATGCCGCCTGCACGGCTCGAACGAGGGAGGGATGCAGGATACCAAGCTTTGGGTTCTGGCCATGAGGGGCTGCCGGGGGCACAGAAAACCATTCTGTCGTATAAGGCAGGTCGAGGGCTTGCCTCAGGTCGAACTTGGTGTCATAGCTAAGGCCAGCCGCGGCATAAGCAGCAGGATTGCTTGCCCGTAGAATGCAGAATTCACCGCGATGCAAGGTCGTGGTGCGCTGACTGGTGCCGTAAGTGACTCGAACCGTGAAGTAGGGCGCGTCATCGTCGAAGACAGCAAGGATCAGGGCAGGACGAGGCTTGGGGCGTGGATGGATGTTGTCTGGAAAATGGCACCAGACAATTTCCCCGGCTGTCGGCTCGCCCCACCACTGTGGTTCGATACCGGTCACGACGTAGCGGGCTCTGTTTCAAACAGGCTCGATTTAATCGAGCGCTTGGTACCCTGTGGGGCTTGCTTTTTAATCTGCCGGACCTGAATGGCGGTGAGCGGGCCATCGTCGTTCTCATACTGCGGCAAGATTTGGACCGCAAGCGCATGCAGCGCCTGATGAATCACTTGTGTTTCATCAACGCCCAGTTGCTCGGCGAGTCGCTTTGCCGTGTCGCGGGTTACACCTGTTGCGCTATCGACGCTGCGATAGCGGAAGGCAATCTGGTTACTAGGTTTCGAAGTCGGCATAACATTCTTCATGCACTGAGTTGGATATCTTTAAGATATCTCAATTGGGCGTTTCTGTCAATGTGCGAGACATGTTGCAAACGCCGTCATAGAACGCGTGATACAACAATGTTTGGGGGGAGAATCGTCGTTATTTCTTTTTTGCGGCGTCCAGATAGTCGGCCCACTCTTGCATCATCTTTGCTCGTTCTCGTAGCCCTGTTCATGAAGGGTTGTTGACACGACGCCTCGAAACCCGTGTCCCGTCATGCGAGAGTGGTAACCCATCCGATAGATGGCAAACAGGTGCGTGTTATTGCTGATGGGAGTGCCGTGGTTCATGCAGGTCTCGTTGCCATGCTGCTCGCCTATCCGGGTGTGCTCGTGATGAAGTTCCTGCAGCATTTCGACCCTCAAGGCGGACCTGGCCCGACTCCAGTTTGGATAGTATGGATCGTGGCGCCGCTGATGTTTGCCTTGACTGTAACGCTTTGCGTCGTCATGGCGTGCGGTGCCTACAATCTCGTCGCGAAGCTGGCCGGCGGGGTGCGCGACAACAAATAGGAAATGCGCCGGAAAGGAACCGGCGCGATCCGTGCCTCGAATCAACGAATTCGGTTCGGGCACCCTCTGCGGCGGGAGCAAATTCGCTAGTAAGCATTGAGCAGACTGGGTTCTAAGTCTTAATAATTCAGCGCTCGCGCAGGGGCCGGACGAGGAACACTTGGGTTTTGCTATCATCACTGTATAAATATACAGACTCCTGTGAATGCTCCGTGGTGACAGATGCTCCCTGACGCTCCCTCCATCGCGCCTTCTGCGGCTCCCTACGAGGTTTCCTCCGGGGCGCCCTCTGAGGCGGCACGTCCTGGCGGACCGTCTCATACCCCCTATTACCTGCAGAATTTCGAGCGCGCGCTGGCATGGCTTGCCGAGCGCTACAACGATGTCCTCGGCACGGACGAGCGCGCTTTCCTGACCGAATTCCGCCGGCTGCCAACGGCGTCGCGCGCATTGCTCGTGCGCATGCTGATGCGTAAGGGCACGCTGTTCCGCGCGAGCCGCCTGTCATACGAGGAGATCGGCTGTCCGTTACAGGGCGCGGGGCCGCTGGTCACGCTCGGCTGGATCGATGCCGAACCGCAATTGAGCCTCGACGAACTGTTCGGCCTCGCCACGCGGCCTGAACTGCTGCAGATGTTCGCCGACGTCTCCATCAGGAAAGACACCCGCAAATCCGACCTGCTCCTCGCCTTGCGCGCCACCCACGACGAAGCGCGCTCCTACGCCGGGTGGACTGCGTACGCCTCGCACACGTCGCAAACCACCGACTGCGTCTTTCGCGTAACCGTCGCGCCGCTGTGCGAGCGCCTGCGCCTGATGTTCTTCGGCAACCTGCAGCAAGACTGGTCGGAGTTCATCCTCGCGGATCTCGGCGTATTCCAGTACGAAACAGTGGCGTTTGCGCCGTCGTCGCGGGCGTTTCAACAGCGTGCGGACGTAGACACATACCTGGCCTTGCACGCGTGCCGGGAAACGCTCGAAACGCTTGCCGACGGCGAACCGGTGGACGCCCTGGTAGCCGCGATCGAAGCCATCGACACCACTAACGCGTGGCTCGAAACACGCCGCGCGAAGCTGCTGTTTCGCATCGGACAGCATTGCGAGCGGCAGCAACACTGGGAAGCGGCGCTAAACGTCTATACGCGCTGCCCATGGCCCGGCGCGCGTCATCGGCGCATGCGCGTGCTGGAGCGCTGCGGCCGATTCGACGTCGCATTGGCGCTTGCATCGCAGGCCGCCGAAGCCCCGGAAAGCGAAGAGGAACGCCAGCGCGTGGCGCGGATGCTGCCGAGGTTACTGCGCCGCCTTAACCAACCGGTGGCGCGGACCGCAAGCGCAAGGCCCATCGAGCGCAGCACGCTGGTTCTGACCCGGCCCGTCGAACCGTTCACAGTGGAATACGCGGCGCGCGACCATCTGAACGCTCCGCAGGCGCCGGTTCACTACGTCGAGAACGCGCTGATCAACTCGCTGTTCGGCTTGCTGTGCTGGGAGCCGGTCTTCGCGGCAATCCCGGGCGCGTTCTTCCATCCGTTCCAGCGCGGTCCCGCTGACCTGCACGCTCCGGACTTCCACGCGCGCCGTGCCGCACAGTTCAGCGCTTGCCTCGCGCAACTCGACAGCGGCGCATACCGCGAAACGATCCTGCGGCATCTCGAGAGCAAAGCCGGACTGCAGTCGCCGTTCGTGTTCTGGGGTGTCCTGACGCCCGAACTGGTGACGCAGGCGCTCGATTGCCTGCCTGCCGCGCATCTGAAACTATGCTTCGAACGCCTGTTGCGCGATATCCGCGGCAACCGCTCGGGGTTGCCCGACCTGGTGCGCTTCTGGCCTGCTGAGCGGCGCTACGAACTGATCGAGGTGAAAGGTCCGGGCGACCGCCTGCAGGATAACCAGATCCGTTGGCTCGAGTACTGCGTTCACCATGGCATGCCGGTGCGTGTACTGGATATCCGCTGGGCAGACGAGGCGCCAGGGATCGAAGGCGAGGCGGCAGCATGACCTACGTCGTAGCGGTGCGGGCATTGTGCGAGTTCACGGCCCGGCGGGGCGACCTCGATCTGCGCTTCACGCCAGCACCCACGGCGTCGGAGGGGATCGCAGGACACGCGACCGTGGCCGCACGGCGCGCGAGCGGCTACGAAGCGGAGATCACGCTCACCGGCGCGCACGGCGGCCTGAACGTGCGTGGCCGGGCCGATGGGTATGACGCCGCGCTCAACCGGCTGGAGGAGGTCAAGACGTATCGCGGCGAACTCGACGCAATGCCCGGCAACCACCGTGTCCTGCATTGGGCCCAGGCGCTCGTCTATGGGCACCTGCTGTGCCAGACTCGCGGACTTACCGAGTTGCACGTCGCATTGGTGTACTTCGACATTGCGAGCCAGAAGGAAACGGTGCTCACGCAATTTCACCGCGCCGCCTCGCTGGAAGCGTTTTTTGTCGAGCAGTGCGAGCGGTTTCTGGACTGGGCGGTGCAGGAAGAAGCGCACCGCCACGCACGCAACGCCGCATTGAACACGCTGGCGTTTCCGCATGATGCGTTTCGCAGCGGTCAGCGTGAGCTGGCGGTTGCCGTCTACCGCGCTGCCCGCGATGGGCAAAATCTGATGGCACAGGCGCCTACCGGCATCGGCAAGACGCTCGCGACGATTTTTCCATTGCTGAAGGCCTGCGCGGCGGATCAGGTCGAGCGGATCTTTTTCCTGACGGCCAAGACGCCGGGCCGCGCGCTTGCGCTGGATGCCATCGAGTCATTGCACGCCAGCGTTGCTCCGTCGCCGCTACCGTTGCGCACGCTCGAACTGGTGGCGCGCGACAAGGCCTGCGAACATCCCGACAAGGCGTGTCATGGCGATTCGTGCCCACTGGCACGCGGCTTCTATGACCGCCTCGACGACGCGCGTCGCACCGCGCTGGCCGAACGG
>DASZIR010000042.1:0-31748 GCA_035948995.1 Paraburkholderia sp.
TCGCGCAGCGGCCCTAGCGGGCTGAAGGGCTTGCGAATAAGGGAGTGGACCTGCTGTAGCTGCGGCGTCGTACATGATCGCAATACCAATGCTGCGCGAAACATTCTCCGCTCGGGACGTCGAGCGCCAGTAGTGGGAATCCCCGTCCTTCAGGACGACGAGGACGTCAAGTCGGGGCTTCGGGATCTGAGTGTGCGTTGTCGGGAAAGTCTGCTCGAAGGGCGCTGTGTTACCCGCCTGAACCGGCACGAGGCGCCGCATCTGGGCCTCGCACCTTTCGTGGCACGAGACGCAAGGCCACAGGTGTCAGCCTCGGCCAATCACCCGCCTGCGCCCTTCCTTTACCCTGGCGAGATGCGCGTCATCCCAATCATAGAAACCGGCGCCGCTGCGCACACCCACGCGTCCTGCTTCGACCTGCTTGCGTAACAGGTCGAGCACGCCTTCGTCTTTTGCCAGTTCGGGCATCAGATGGGTGGAAATATCGAGGAAAGTATCGAGGCCGCCCAGGTCCGCGCCTTCGAGGGGCCCAACAATGCCCCAACGACGTCCAAGCGATGCCTTCATCACGCGGTCGACCACCTCCGGCGTTGCTGCGCCCGAGCACACAATGTTGAGCGCCTCGCGCAGCACGGCGAACTGCAAGCGGTTGCCGACAAAGCCTGGAATTGCCTTGGCAAGCACGACGGGCTCCATGCCGATCGCGCTCATCAGCGCCACGGTCTGCGCGGTGACCTGCGGGTCGGTTGCGGTGCCAGGCACCACTTCGACGAGAGGAATCATGTGAGGCGGATTCCAGAAGTGCGCGATCAGGAAACGCCCCTTGGCGCGCAGCGGGCCAGCCAGTTGATCGGGCGTGAAGCCGCTGGTATTGCTGGCGAGAATGGCATCATCGGCAAGCAGTTCGGCCAGCGACGTGTACAGGCGGTGCTTCAACTCGAGCACCTCGGGAATCGCCTCGACCACGAATTGCGCGGCGGCCATGGCGTCGAGCCGATCATGGGTTTCGATGCGCCCGAGCGCCGCGTGCTTCGCTGCGGCGTCGATCCGGCCCGCGTCGATCAGTTCGTCGAGCACCGCCTCCGCTTGTGGCAGCACGCCTGCCAGACGCACGGCATCGACGTCGTGAACGATCGTCCGGTGCCCGTGCAATGCGCCCTGCGTCGCAATCCCGACGCCCATCAAGCCCGTGCCTACTACGCCCACCACTGCCTTTTCCAAGCCACTCTCCCGCTGAATCGTCGATGAAAGCGTTTAAGGATAGCGTAGAGCGGGGTTTTACGGTTTCGTAAACCCAATGCAGCGAGGCCGGTCTCCCATCAAGAGAGACCGGCCTCGTCAGACCCCACGACGCGCTGTCAGGCGTCGCTACCGCTGCGTTAATTGTCGTGCCGGGGCGGCGCACCGTGGTCGTGGTGACGTGGGTCCGGGTCATGCGGATGATGGCGCATCCAGTCGTCATGCGCCCAATACCGGTGGCCGTCCCAGTAGCGGTCGCCATGCCAGCCGAGATCGATCTGCACGCCAACCGGCATCATGCGCGGTTGTTCGTAAGTCGTGACGGGGCCAGGCGCCGAGATGACCATGCGGTCCGCCTGAGCGAATGCGCTGCCGGCAGTCAGCAACGCGCCGCCGGCAACGAGCGCGGCGAGCATCGAACGTGATGTCTTATTCCAGGTTTTCATAGTGAGGCCTCCGTTTCAAGTTTGCGTCGGGCCGGACTGGCTCATCGAGGTGGGGTCCGGTGCCGTACGCCTGAAAGCGACTTTAACGAAGCGAAATGCATAAAGACGTGAGCGCTTGTAAGCGGACGTTTCGAATTCGGGGCCGGATGTGGGAGAGTCCCCTCCATCGAAAGCGCGAGCCCTGCGGGGCCCGGCGAGCACCCGGAGCGTATTCAGCGAACGGCAACTGTCAGCCACCGTTACATTCATTTCAGCCGGGAAATATTCTGAAATGCCCTACGGACGTTGGACGGCCGCCAAAAGCGGCGTCACAAGACGGCGCCGCCAGCGGGCTGAGACGGCAATCATGTAACGGGAGAGCCGTCGGATGACGACGTACCAGGCGGACGCCGAGCCTGCCACTAGCCAGGCCAGGAACACGATCCGTAAACGAACGAAAGCCACGGCAAGCCGTGGCTTCGATGCGGCGCAGCGCCCCCGGAAGGCGCACTGCGAGCGCGGTTTACCGCGCCCCGACGCTACGAATCAGTCGCTCAGCTTGATGCCGAACAGCGTAGCCTGCGCCCGGCGCTGACGCTCGGCTTCGCGATGACGCGCTTCGTACGAGTAATCCGAATCCATCGGAAGATGGGGCGACGCAAAGAGGTCGCTGACCTTTTGGAACAATGCAAAGATAACGCTCATGGCGACTCCCGGTTAATTTGGTGCTAGGGTTTTCCCTTAAGAAGCATTATAGGGTTTCCCCTAGGTAAAAGCTAGTGCGCCGCAACATTTTTTGTGGTGTGACCTTTTGTCGCATAGCTTTACCGGGATGTTGCGTTGCGTCATTACAACAAGCTATCCATCGCAACTGCGACCCTATTTCCCAGTCGGCAAACGGACTGACCTGCGGGAGGGAGCGCAGCGCCAGCGCGCCGCTCCTACTGCATCGTGCTGCTCCTACTGCAGTGTGCTGGGGTTCGGCTTCCTGGCCCGAACGGGCTTGGTGTCGGCGACGCGTTTGGGCGGATTGGCAAGGGCCGCGTTGACCGCGCCGTGCGTCGAATTCTCGGCGCGCACCAACGTCGCGCTGTTCACCGACACGATCATCCCCGGCAAGGTCTTGCCCGAACCTGCCGGCGAATTGACCGAGGTTCCGGTCGCAAGAAACTCGACATTCAGTGCCCAGAAGCCTTCGTGTATGCCTTGGTCGCGCAGCAACGCCTCGATAAGCTCATCGACAGAAAATTTGTGCTCGCTGGTCGGCATGGTCGCCCTCGTCGGAAAAGCTGGCCGGGGGTCCGGTCCATCGCTTGTGGGTCAGCACTGAAAGTTTATAGGCCGCGATTCGCCTCCGGAGGCACCGCAGGCGCGCTTCTCCTTACCGCAGCTAGCTTCGCCTTACCGCACCTGTCAAGGCGAAGAGCCGCCGGCCGAACCATGACGTTCTGCCGCGGGCGCGTGGGGTGTCGAATCAGAAAGCGCGAGCCAGGGAGAGCCGGTTGAACCGGCCACTAGCGCGCGCGGGCGCGCCAGTCCGGTTGCCCGCACGCTCAGTGGGCAGGTGCCGCTTTGGGCTTGTGCGCGTGTGCGGGCGCTTTCCGCTTGCTGGCCGGCGCAGCGGCAGCCGCCTGGCGAGGCGCCGCGGCCGTTGCTGGAGCGGGGGCGGGTGCCGCCGCAGCGACTGCATTGGCCATCGTCAGATGCGCGTCGAGCAGGCTCGTCATCGCGGTCTGCTGGTTCTGCATCATCTGTTCAATGCGATGCTGCTGCACGGTGGTTTCGCGCGTCAGGCGCATCAACAGCAAGGTCTGCGCGATGCCGATCGCGACCGTCACCAGCAGCGCACCCACCACAATCGACAGCATCCATTTCATCCGGCGCGAGTGGTCAGTCGCCGCGCGGCGTTGATCGGAGATCACGCCGTACAGTGCATCAACCGTATCCGCAAACGCCGTCGCGCGAGCCCGATCGAGTTCGGGGGCGGTGGGCGCGGCGTCCTGCAGCGGCGCGGCAAACGGCGCGTTCGAGCGCGGTGTGGCGGGCGTGCCCGGCGCAGGTGTCACGTTGGCGTCAGCCTCTGTCGGCCTGGTCTGCGGCGCCGCAGAAGGAGTGGCGGCCGCGGCATTGCCCTGCGTATCGTCGCTCACTGCCGCGGTTTCGCGCGAGGCGGTCGCGGCCCTGGCGAAAGTCGCCGCAAAGCGCTGCGGTAGCGCACCCGGCTTGCCGGTTGCCGCCGGCTCGGCGGCAGGATCGGCTGCCTGGCGAAGCGCGGTCACGCTGCGCGCGACCGTGGCCGCCGCCATCGCCGGCGTGATCGACGCCGAGCCAGCAGTCTGTGGCGGCCGCGGTTCGCGGGCCGGCGCAGCGTCGAGCGTGTCGAGCGCCACGCCGGTGGCGCCGCCGGTCGAAGGCAGCACGCTCTCCGGCGCACGCCCCTTCACCGTAGGTTCCACACGCTCAAACCCGGCCAGTGGTACAGCAACGTGCGCGACTTCAGCCTTCTCACGCGACGCACGTCGTGTCCCCCTTGCATCGGACGCGGCGGGTGCCGGGCCATCCGTGCTTACCGCTGCGCCAACCGCGGCCAGCACTACATCGGGCAATTCAAAACCATGCAGCGTGCCTTGCCGGATGTCGATATTCATCGCCTCCAGCGTCGCGCGGGTGGGATCGTCCGGGAACATGTCAAGCGTGCTGCCGTCGCGCGACACGTCGCTCAGTTGTGCGAGGCGCTGCGCCGAGCGGGCGGCGCGGGCAAGCTTGTTTTCGGTCTCGGTGGAGACGGTGTTCGCGCGCCGCTTCGTCGAGCTGGCGCGAGGTGTACGGGACTGCGTGGATGCTGCGGAATCTGCCATAGAGAAAGAAGCGGTCGTCGCCGGCCACCGGGCGCCGAACACCGCTACAAAATGCCGTTAGTTTTTTCGAGATCGCATTGTCTCATGGCCGCGCACGCCCGCTGAAGCCAATCGCCGATTTACGACGTCGAATCGTCTTCGCGGAGCGCCTTGATGCAGGACAATTTGCGCAGGTGGTCGCGAATCGCCGCATATTCGGTCGTCGGCACGCGGTGCAGCTTGATACTGGCAACGAGGGTCAGCCGGAACGCCCGGCAACGTGCCATCGCCAGCGGTTTGCTTTATGCTTGGTCGCGCGTCGCCCTTGCCAATGACATCACCAGCACCGTTGCCAAGCCCGCACCCACCCTCCTTTACGACCTTAGCCAAGCAGTCACCGCATGAATACACCCGCCTCCACGATCGCACTTGCCGCCACGCTGCGCGATCATTTCGCACGCGTCGTCCTGCCGATCTGGCGTGGGCCGGGCTTCAATACCGCGCTGAGCCTGCCGTACGAGGCGGTCAGCGCGGAAGGCCACCGTCCGCTGCCGGCCGACCGCTACCGCGCAATGGCCTGCGCGCGCCAGTTGTTCGTTTTCTCGCAGGCGGGCGAAGCTGCCCACGCCCACGTGCTGTTCGATTCGCTCCTGCGCCACTTTCAGGACAAGCAGCACGGCGGATGGTTCTACAGCGTCGATGCGCAAGGCACGCCGCTCGTTACGACGAAGGACCTCTACACGCATGCGTTCCTGGTCTTCGCATGCGCGGAATACGGCGCGCGCTTCGGCAATTCCGACGCGCTCGACATCGTGCACGGCACCTCAGCGCTGATCGAAACGCGCTTTAGGGCGCAACACGGACTGCTCAACGCCGCACTCGACGCGAATTTTTCGGCGGTGACCGGCACCCCCGTGCAGAACCCGTTGATGCATCTCACCGAAGCCTGGCTGGCGGCGCGCGAGGCGACCGGGGATAGCGCATTCGACGTCGCGCTCGGCAAGCTGGCCGATGCGATTGCGCGCACTTTCGTGCATGCGCCGACCGGCTGCATTGCGGAGTTGCCCTTGGGCGCGGACGACAATCGTCTGGAGCCCGGCCATCAGTTCGAGTGGTTCTGGCTGGTCAAGCGGGCGGGCAAGCTGCTGGACGGATCGGGGCTCGATGATGCGCTGTCGCGCGCCTTCGGCTTTGCGCAGCAACACGGGGTGGATCCGGTGACGGGCGGCGTGTGCGCGTCGCTCGACGAAGCCGGCCGCATCAAGGACGCCACGCAGCGAATCTGGGCGCAAAGCGAATATCTGCGCGCACTCGCCACCCGCGATGACGACGCCGCGCGCGCGGTGTTGCCCGGGCAGATCGAGCGTTTCCGGCAGCGGTTTCTGCGCGCGCAAGGCTGGTTCGAATGCAAGACGGCGGCGGGCGAGGTATCCCGCGCCGATATGCCGTCCACCACGCCCTATCATCTCGCTACGGCCTACGCGGCGCTGCCGGTCTGAATGGCGCGCCGCTCACGATAACGCGGCGGGTCGATCCGATTGCTGTGCGCAAACAACAAGGCCCGCGAAACCATCCGGTTCGCGGGCCCTGTTTCGCGGACGGGTCCGCTCAACCACTACGCAACCGACCCCAACGAAAACTCACGTTCATGCGCGTCGAACGCACCGAACTGCTGCGTCCTCAACACCGCATCGGAGATTTCGAACACCGACACCGCCGCCTTCAACTGCTGCGTCTGCTGATGCAGCGACGCGGCAGCGGCCGCCGCCTGTTCGACCAGTGCCGCGTTCTGTTGCGTCATCCCGTCCATCTGCACCACGGCCTGATTGACCTGCTCGATACCCATACTCTGTTCGAGCGACGACGCGCTGATCTCCGTCATCATCTGCGTGACGCGCGAAATCGACGCCGAGACGTTGCGCATCGCGTCGCCCGCGTGCTCGACGAGCGTCGAGCCGCCCTTGATCTCCGCGACCGATTCGCTGATCAAGGTCTTGATCTCCTTGGCCGACTGCGCGCTGCGCTGTGCGAGCCCGCGCACCTCCCCCGCCACCACCGCGAAGCCGCGCCCCTGCTCGCCCGCGCGCGCCGCTTCGACGGCTGCGTTCAAGGCAAGAATGTTGGTCTGGAAGGCAATGCCGTCGATCACCGAAATGATTTCGGCGATCTTGTCCGAGCTTTGCGCGATCCCGTGCATCTTCTCGACCACCTGGTTCACGACTTCACTGCCGCGTGAGGTGGCGTCCAGAGCGGTCTGAGCGAGCGCGTTCGCCTCGCGCGCGTGATCGGCGTTCTGCCGTACGGTCGCGGTCAACTCCTCCATGCTCGAGGCGGTTTCTTCGAGTGAGGCGGCCTGATTCTCCGTGCGTGCCGACAGATCGGCGTTGCCGGTGGCGATTTCGTCCGCGCCGAGGTGAATCGAATCAGCCGATTCGCGCACCGTCTTCACCGTGCGCGCCACACTTGCCTGCATCCTGGCGAGCCCTGAGAACAGATGACCGATTTCGTTTGTGCCACGCGAGGCGATGGCTTGATCGAGCTTGCCTTGTGCGATGCGTTCGAAATGCCGGCCCGCTTCTTCGAGCGGCGCGACGACGCCGCGCCTGAGCGACACGTAGACCGCCGCCGTGCCCGCCAGCAACAACAGCACAATCGCCACGCCGACGCTGCGAAACAGCGCAAGCCGGCTGTCGATCGACTCGAGCGACGCACGGCTCGCCGCGTCGCCAAACTGCATGAAGTTGCGCAATTCGGCGAGGTAGGCGTCCTGGAAGGATTGCGTCGGCTGATCGAGGAAGGCCTGGATATTGCCGGCGTCGAGGTCCTGCGCCAGTTCGCCCAGCGCCGCGTGCATCTTCTGATAGCGCTCGGCGAGCGCCGTCGCACGGGCGCTGTTTTCCTCGTTGATTTTCGGGGCGCTGGCGAACGCGGCAAACAACTGGTCCGCCACCGCCAACTGATCGCGGGCATGCTGGACGATATCGGTCGGCTCGGCGCCTCCCTTCGCCATGCGCGTGCCGGCACGCGACAGGTTGATGCGCGCGTCCAGCAATGCCTGGGTGGTCCGGTTGACCGCGTCGACCTGCTGCAACGCCACGTTCGACAGGTCGCCCACGTCATCGTGGGTGCGGCTGAGCGACCAGAATCCCAACCCCTCACTCACGAGTTGCAGTACGCAGAAAGCTGCCAGAACACACAGCAGGCCGGATGCGACCTTGAGCTTGCTAAACATCGGGAACACCTGGGTTGCAGTGAAAGACGGGGAACGGGGAACTACGACGGTGTTTACGGCAACACCCGCCTTGTCTTGAGCGAAACGCCGCGAAGAGTCCGCTTGCACGTGGTTTCGTCGTGCAACCGCGCAATTAACGTTGTTTTACACAATAATCGCCGCGCCATTTTTGCGATTCACCTTGACGCCGAGCGTTCGCGCTTCCTAGAGTGGGTAGGGACGCCACCACGGGGGTCTCCCCGAAGGAATCGACGATGACAGATCTACTGGACCGGGCGCGCGGCGCGCTCCATGCCCAGCCGTTCAGCATGCTGCTTGGCGCCGAACTCATGCACACGAGCGAGAACCAGTTCACGCTGTGCCTGCCGATTCGCGACGAGTTGCGGCAACAGCATGGCTTTGTCCACGGAGGCGTGATCAGTTACCTGGCCGACAATGCGCTCACGTTCGCCGGAGCGCTCGCGCTCGGGCCGCGGGTGGTCACGGGCGAATACAAGATCAACTATCTGCGGCCGGCGGTGAACGGCATGCTCGTGGCGCGTGCGCAGGTTGTGTATGCCGGACGCCACCAGGCGACCTGTCAGTGCAACATCTTTGTGATGGACGGCGACCGGGAGCGGCTCATCGCCGTCGCGCAGGGGACAATCAACCGGATTGGCGACGGCGGCGAGACCGTGCCGTCGGATTGAGGTTTGCACGAGCGCAGCATGATCCGCTGCGCTCCGCTCGCGGCGCGTTATTCGGCCGCGTAAGTCTTCTGCTGCTGCTCGCCGAGCCCTTCAATGCCCAGGCGAATCGTCTGCCCCGGCTTCAGATACACCGGATTCGGCTTCACGCCCATGCCGACGCCCGGCGGTGTGCCGGTCGAAATCACGTCGCCCGGTTGCAGGCTCATGCATTGCGACAAGTACGACACCAGCTTTGCCACGCCGAACACCATCGTCTTCGTGCTGCCGTTCTGATAGCGATGGCCGTCGACTTCGAGCCACAGGTTCAGGTTCTGCGGATCGGCCACTTCGTCGCGCGTGACCACCCACGGACCGATCGGGCCGAACGTGTCAAAACCCTTACCCTTGTCCCATGTGCCACCGCGTTCGATCTGCCATTCGCGTTCGGACACGTCGTTGATCACGCAATAGCCGGCGACGTAATCGAGGGCATTGGCTTCGTCGATGTACTTGGCCGGCTTGCCGATCACCACGCCGAGTTCGACTTCCCAGTCGGTCTTTTTCGATCCGCGCGGAATCTCGACGCCGTCATTCGGGCCGCTGATCGCGCTACTCCACTTGTTGAACACCACAGGCTCGGACGGCACCGGCAGATTCGACTCCGCCGCGTGATCCGCGTAATTCAAGCCGATGCAGATGAACTTGCCGATCTTGCCGACGCAGGGCCCGAGCCGCGGATTGCCTTCCACTACCGGCAGCGAAGCCGCATCGAGCGCGCGCAGTTGGGCGAGACCGGCATCCGTCAGGGTATCCCCATCGATATCGGCCACCACCTTCGACAGATCGCGAATCTTGCCTTGCGCGTCGAGCAGGCCGGGCTTTTCCTGACCTTTCGGTCCATAACGAAGCAGTTTCATCGTTGCATTTCCCTATCTATCCAGAGTGTCCAGTGAAAAACAGGTGAGTCCCTTTCCGTGCACCACGCCCTGCTGGCGAGACGGACCGGCCCGCCGTCAAGAAAGCGCCGGAGCGCCCCACGTTTTCTTGCCCCCTCGGGGGGCCTGGCGCAAAGCGTCAGGCTTGGGGGCGCTCACTAGTTCGACCAGCCGCCATCGATCACATGCGCGTGACCGGTCGTGAACGCCGACTCGTCGGAGGCCAGATACAGCGCCAGCGCAGCGATCTCTTCAGGCTTGCCGATGCGGCCCATCGGCTGGCGGGCGACAAACGCCGCCTGCACCGCGTCGACGCTCGCACCTTGCGCCTGCGCCTGCGCAGCAATGCGCTGTTCGAGCGACGGCGAAGCCACCGTGCCCGGGCAGATCGCGTTACAGCGTACACCACGTGTGACGAAGTCTGCAGCGACGGCCTTCGTCAACCCGATCACAGCGGCCTTCGACGCGCCATACACAAAGCGGTTCGGCACCCCCTTTACGCTCGAAGCCGCCGACGACATGTTGATGATCGACCCGCCGCCCTTTTCCAGCATCGCCGGCAGGAAAGCACGGATCGTCCGGTACATCGCCTTCGCGTTCAGATCGAACGCGAAGTCCCAATCTTCTTCTGTTGCTTCGAGAATCGAACCGGCATGCACATAACCCGCGCAATTGAACAGCACGTCGATCGCGCCGAGTTCAGCGGCTAGCGCGTTGATCGCAGCGCTATCGCGCACGTCGAGCTTGCGCGCTTCGACCGGCTTGCCGGCGAGCGAATCGATACGAATGTCCGTTGCGATCACGCGGGCGCCCTCGCGGGCGAAGAGCTCTGCGGTCGCAAGACCGATACCTTGTCCGGCGGCAGTAATCAGGGCCGTCTTCCCGGCCAGTCTTTGTATCATCTACGGCTCCAGTTGAAATGGTTTTTGAGTCATACCGGGTATTGCAATGCGCGCTCAACAGCACGCTTTCAGAGGCATTTCAGCGCCCCCTCACGGTGTTTCGTCTAGGTTGTGGACTTCAAGAGCTTCACAAACGATAGAACGCCGCGGCGTTTGCGCCGAAAATCGCTTCGCGCTCTGGGTCGGACAGCGCCGCAAGCAAGGTGTTCGCCAGCGAATGCCACAGCAGGTAGTCGCCGTTCAGGTTGAGCACCGGCCAGTCGCTGCCCCACATCAGGCGCGCCGGGCCAAACGACTCAAGCAGATGATCGACATACGGCTGCAACGTCGCTTCGGTCCAGCCGGGCGCGGCCTCGGTCGCAAGTCCTGACAGTTTGCAATGCACGTGCGGCAGGCGCGCAAGTCGCTTGATACCGTCAGCCCAGCTTTGCCAGCCGGCCTCCCCGTCGCGGATCGGCGGCTTTGCGCCGTGATCGATCACGATACGCAGGGCTGGAAAACGCGTCGCGAACGATTCGAAGGCATTCACGTGGCGCGCGAAAATCAGCGCATCGAACGCAAGGTCGTGCGCGATCAGCGCTTCGACGGCCGGCGCCAGGGCGGGATTCGCGATCCAGTCGTCGTCGGGCAGGTCTTGCAACATGGGACGAATGCCCTTGAACTTCCGGTGGCGCGCGAGTTCGGCGATCACGGCCGGCGCGTCGTGTGAGAGCATCGGCACCCAGCCGACCACGCCCGCAATCGACGCCTCGTCACGCGCGAGATCCAGCAGATAGCGAGTCTCCTCGACGGTAGGCGCCGCCTGCACGGCTACCGTACGCTGAACGCCGGCGCGCTCGCGCAGCGGCGCGAGATCGGCAGGTCCGAAGCTCCGGTAGAGCGATTTCAGATCGGGGGTGAGCCAGCCGTAATCGCCGCGAGCCGGATCCCAAAAGTGCTGGTGGGCGTCGATGTGCATGGTCTTTCAATCCTTCGGCACGGGTGCGCGCGGATCCAGCAGACCGTTGTCGCGCAATGCCGTCCACAATTCGGTGGCAAGCGGACGTTCGAACGATGCGACGTTCTCCCGCAACTCTTCGACGCTGCGCGCGCCTGTCAGCACCGTCGCGACGGCCGGGTGCGCATACGGAAACTGTAACGCAGCGGCAGCCAGTGGCGCATCGTGCACGCGGCATACGGCCTCGAGGCGTGCGACGCGTTCGATCACCTCTTCCGGTGCCGCGCCATAGTTGAATTTCAGATCGCCTTGCACGCCGCGTGCAAGGATCCCCGAATTGAACGCGCCGCCTAGCAGGATGCTCACGCCGCGCGCTTCGCAGGCCGGCAGCAGATCCTCGAGCGTAGCCTGCTCGAGCAGCGTATAGCGGCCGGCAAGCAAGGCGCAGTCGATATCGAACTCGGCCATCGTCTCCAGAATCGCCGCACCTTCGTTGACGCCCAGACCCACGGCCTTGACCGTGCCCGCCGAGCGCAGTTCATCGAGCGCGCGAAAGCCGCCGCCATCCGTCAGTTGCTTCCAGTAGTGCGGGTTCCTGTCGCCATGCGTGACACGCCCGATGTCATGGACCAGCAGAATGTCGATCTCCACCATGCCGAGCCGCTGCTGGCTATCCTCGAACGAACGCAGGATGCCGTCGTGCGTGTAATCGTAGATCGCCTCGAAAGGCAGCGGGTTTTGCCAGCCCTCGCTGCCGTCGTATGGCGTGGTACGCGGCACGAAGCGCCGGCCAGC
This sequence comes from Paraburkholderia sp., assembly GCA_035948995.1. Lineage (GTDB taxonomy): Bacteria > Pseudomonadota > Gammaproteobacteria > Burkholderiales > Burkholderiaceae > Paraburkholderia. Next base: position 11,971 of record DASZIR010000042.1, read on the forward strand.
CTTGGTCGACAGCACGTATTGGTCGCGCGGATAGCGGCGCAGCGCATCGCCCAGACGATGCTCGGCTTTCGTATGACCGTAGTGCGGCGCGGTGTCGAAGTAGCGTACGCCCGCGTCCCAGGCAGCGGCGACGGTCGCGAGCGCTTCTTCGTCCGACAGATCGCGGTACAGGCCGCCGAGCGGCGCGGTACCAAGACCGAGCCCAGTGACCTGCAAGGCGCGCCGTCCGATCCCGCGGCGCTGTCCGACCTTTGAACCAACTGTCCATGTCATGCCGATGTCTCCTGTTGTTAGCGCAGCGGCTCGCCCGTTGTGCGGCGACGCGAGTCGTGCGGTGTGCCCTGCCTCATCCTAAGCGGTTTGAGGCCACGCGTGCCCGTGCGAACCAGCATCATCGTCATCACTGTGAAGCGATCTCGACGGCCCGACGCGTGGACGCCGCGCTCGACGGCAAACATGCCGGCCCGACCGGTTCGAAGGTCTTGTACGTAAGGATAAACTCCTGATGCCCGAGTGTCTCCGACTTCGACGCCGCGCCTTGCGCCACGGCCACGGTCTGGTGGAACACTTCGCGGCCCACTTCTTCGAGCGTGCCGCGACCTTCGAGAATCCGGCCTGCGTCAACGTCCATGTCGCCGGCGAGGTTGCGGTAGGTCGCAGGGTTTGCGCAGACCTTGATCACCGGGGAGATCGCTGAGCCCACCACCGAACCGCGTCCCGTGGTGAACAGGATCACGTGCGCGCCGCACGCAATCAGCTCGCCGATTTCCGCGTTATCGCTGATGTTCGGAAAGCCGAAGCGCGGCTCGCCGTCGGGCACGACATCGAGCAGATACAGGCCGCCAGTGGGCGGTACGTCACCCGGTTTGACAATGCCGACAATCGGCGATGCCCCGCTTTTCGCGTACGCACCCAGCGATTTCTCCTCCTGCGTCGTGAGGCCGCCGTCCGCATTGCCGACCGCGAAGCTGCCATGGCCGAGAATCGAGTAATAGCGCGCCGCCTTCGTCACGCAGGCAACGATTTCGTCGCCGAGCTCCGGTCGGGATGCACGGGTTTTCATATGAAACTCGCAGCCGACCAGTTCGCCCGTTTCCTCGAAGATGCAAGTCGCGCCCGCATCGATCAGGTGATCGAACGCGCGGCCCACAGCCGGATTCGCGGTAATGCCGCTGGTGCCGTCGGAACCACCGCAGATCGTGCCGATCACGAGCTCGTCGAGCGCCATCGGCACGCGCTGCTGCGCGGCCAGTTGCTTGCGCGCATTGCGCACCCAGTCCACGCCGTATTGAATCGTGCTGCGCGTGCCGCCCTTCTCCTGGATCGTCAGCACTTCGACGGGCCGGCCGCTTGCGCGCACCACGTCCACCAGATAATGCTTGTTCATGCTCTCGCAGCCGAGCGACACGAACAGCACCGCCCCCACATTGGGATGGGTGGTGAGCTGCTTGAGCATCTTCTCGGCGTAACTGTTCGGATAGCACCCCGGAAAACCGATCAGATGCACGGCCGGCTCACGCTCAGCGAGCGAAAGACCGCCGCCCGGATCGTCGAACGCATCCAGCGGCTCGCGGAATTGCATGACGATCTCGCGTGCCACGTGATGCGCACACTCGACGAGGTACGCGACCGCAATCACATTACGGATGCCCTTGCGGCCATCGCTGCGCAGATAGCCTTGCAGCGTCGGCTGTAGGGTCGCAGTTGCGTGGATCGTTGCTTCGGAAGTGTCGGTCATGATCGTTCCAGCGCGGCGTCAAGCCGCCTCAATGATGCACAAATCAATGATGCACAAATTCGTGCCCTGCATCGTGCGTATAAGTCGGCAGGTAATCGCTTTCGAGGTTGTGGGTATGCAGGTGTTCGCCCCGCGCGACGGCTGCGGTCACGTGGCCGATCACCGCGCCGTAGCGCAACACCTTCTCGTCTTTCTCCAGCGCGCGGCGCGCGACTTTGTGGCCCAGATCGATGGTCTTGGCGAGCGTCACGCGCTCGCCTTCGATCTCGACGTGCGTACCGGCTTCGAGCCTGGCCGCCGCGATCAGACAATTGTCCTGCGGACTCAGCAGGATCAGGCGGGCGTCGGTTTGCAGTGGGCTGCTCAAGATAGGTCTCCGCAATGGATCCGTTTACGTTCGTTGTCAGTTCTGGCCTTCGCCACTCGCGAGGCGTGCCACCATCAGCGAGCCGAGGATGATGGCGCCGTAGATCGCCTGAATCCAGAACGACGGCACCTGCGCCAGGGTCAGCAGGTTCTGCACGACGCCGAGTAGCAACACGCCGGAGAGCGCACCGAGCATGGTGCCCTTGCCGCCGTCGAGCGAAATACCGCCGATCACCGCCGCCGCAAACACCGTAAAGATCATGCCGTTGCCCTGGTTCGCGTTGATGGCGCCGACGTAGCCCGTCACGATCAGGCCGCCAATCGACGCGAGGACGCTGCCGAGCACGAACACGCCCCACGTGATGCGCTCGACGCGAATCCCGGCTGCGCGCGCCGCTTCGGGATTGCCGCCAATTGCGTACAGCGCGCGGCCCAGACGGTGATAACGCAGCACAAAGGCGGCCACGGCAAACGCCGCCGCGGCGAGCCACACCGACAACGGCAAACCGAGCACGATGGTGGTGGCAAGCGCGAAGAACGACGCCGGCATGTCGAACAGCGTGCCGCCCTTGGTCGCGCCGACCAGCATGCCGCGCAGCACGATCAGCATTGCAAGCGTGACGATGAATGCGTTCAGCCTTAAGCGGACCACCAGGAAGCCATTGATAAATCCGATCACCGCGCCAACCACGACAATCGCCAGCAAGCCGGCCGCGGCCGGCCATTGCAGGCCGAAACCCGCGGACGCCGCCGGCATCACCAGCATCGCACCGATTGCAGGCGCGATGCCCACGGTCGACTCGAGCGACAGATCGAACTTGCCGGTCAGCACAATCAACGATTCGGCGAGCACAACCAGTGCGAGCGCTGCCGAAGCACCGAGCACGCTGATCAGATTGGCTTTCGTCAGAAAACTCGGACTGACAAACGCGCCGATCACGAGCAACAGGGCAAGCGCGGGCAGCAACGCGAGATCGCGTAGCCGCGCGAATTCGATCCGCACCCGGCGGTCGCGCGTGGGATTCGGACCACTTGGCCCTTGAGCCGCGCCAAATGCAGGGCTTGGCACGCTATTCTTCATGGAGAGTGACTCCTTCAACGGATGCGATCAGGTCGTGGTCCGGCCAACCCGCGGGAAATTCGGCCGCCACGCGGCCGCGGAACATGACCAGCACACGGTCACAGGTGCGCAGGTCGTCGAGTTCGCCGGAGACCACCAGCACCGCCTTGCCTTCTTCACGCACGCGGTCCACCACGGACAGCAGCGCCTCTTTGGATTTCACGTCGACGCCTGCGGTCGGGTCGATCAGCACGAGAATGCTCGGATCGGTCGCCAGCGCGCGCGCCATCACCACCTTCTGCTGATTGCCGCCGGACAACCCGGACACGACGTGCTCCGGCCCGGACGCTACGATGCCAAGCGCGTCGATCATCTTCTGGCCGAACGCATTCTTCTTTGCGGGCGGCGTAAGGCCGAACTTGCCGAGTAACCGCGCAATCGTCATCGAGGCGTTTTCCGCCACCGATTGCGTCAGCACCAGGCCTTCGTGATGGCGGTCCTTCGGCACGCAGCCAATACCACTTGCCAGCGCCGCGGGCACGTCACCGCGCGGCAACGATCGACCGTCCACGCGAATATCGCCGCGCTTCGGCGTTCGCAGACCGGCGATGGCTTCCGCGACGCTCGTGCGGCCGCTGCTCGTCGCACCTGTCAGGCCGACGACTTCGCCGCGCCTGACGGCGAACGACACGTCGTCATAGTCGGCGCCGCCGAGACCGGCAACTTCCAGCGCCACCCTGGTGTCGGCGGGCAGCGCATCGCGCGCGGCTGCATCGGCAACTGCAAGGCCGCCGCGCTCGCCCGTCATCGCCTCGATCAGCTGCTCGCGCGGCAACGCTGAAACCGGTGCACTGACGATATGCCGCGCATCGCGCAGCACCGTCACCGTCTGGCAGATCTCGTACACCTCCTGCAGGTGGTGCGAGATAAACAGGAACGTCACGCCTTCGCGCTGCAACTCGGTGATGCGGCGAAACAGGCGCTTGATTTCGTCCCCGTCGAGCTGCGCGGTCGGCTCATCGAGGATGATGAAGCGCGCGCCGTATGACAGCGCCCGCGCAATTTCTACGAGCTGACGCGCCTCGACCGTCAGATCGCCGGCACGCGCGTCCTCGCGCACGTCGATTTTCCAGTGGTCGAGCAACCCGCGCGCGTCGCGGCGCATGGCTTGCCAGTCGATGACGCCGCGACGCTCGGGTTGACGGTTGATAAACAGATTTTCCGCGACGGTGAGCTCGCGGATGATCGTCGAATGCTGATAGACGCACGCAACGCGCTCGCGCCAGGCGTCACGATCTGCGAGCGACGGCGCAGGCGCGCCGCCGAAACGCACCTCGCCGGTGTCCGGCTTGCGCAGGCCGGTGAGAATCGACACAAGCGTCGACTTCCCGGCCCCGTTACGCCCGACGAGTGCATGCGACTCGCCCGGCATTACGCAGATGCTCACGGCGTTCAGTGCCGCCGTGGAGCCGAAGCGCCTGGTGACCTCACGCGCCTCAACGACCGCAGCGCCCGGCGGGTGCATGGGCTCGCTCATTTGATCGTGTTGCCCCACAGGTTCCTGTCGTCGACGTTCGCCCTGGTCACGATCGGTGCAGGCAACTGGTCTTCGAGGGTGCCCGGCGAGAGCTGGATGATATTGCTGCCGTGATCGGTCGGGCCCGGCTTGAAGGTCTGTCCTGCGAGCGCCGCCTTGATATAGAACAGGCCGTACTTCGCATACAGATCGGCAGGCTGCGATACGGTGGCATCGATCTCGCCTTTACGGATGGCTTCGAATTCCTGCGGAATGCCGTCGTTGCTGACGATCACCACGTGCTTCGCGTCACCCACGGGGAACAACATCTGCTTGCGGCGCAGCGTCTGTAGCGTCGGCGACAGGTAAACCCCGCCCGCCTGCATGTAGATCGCCTTCACATCCGGGTTGGCCGTCAACAGGCTGTCGAGCGCGGTAGCCGCCACATCGCCCTTCCACGCAGCCGGAATTTCCAGCAGCGACAGATTCGGATAGCCCTTCAGACACGCGCGAAACGCTTCCGAACGGTCACGCCCGTTCACCGACGCCAGATCGCCCATGATCTGCACGACCTTGCCGGATTTCACATGCTCGCCGATGTACTTGCAGGCCGTCGCGCCGTATGCGCGATTGTCGGCGCGCACCACCATCGCGACCTTGCCCTGGGTCGGCGCGACATCCACGGCGACCACCGGCACGTTTTTCGCGGCGGCTGCATCGAGTGCGCGGCTGATCGCAGCCGAATCCAGCGGCCCGACGACAATCCCCTTTGCCCCCAGGTTGAGGATGTTGTTCATGTCGGTGATCTGCTGCGCGGGGTCCCCGTTGGAATTGACGGGCGCGAGGATATCGATGCCCATCCGCTTGGCATACACCGGCAGATAATTGTTGTACGACTGCCAGAACGGCGAGGTGAGGAGCGGCAGGTCCAGACCGACCTTGCCGGTATCGGCGGCACGCGCGGCGCCGCTCATCACGAGGCCGGCCACACAGGCGGCGGCGACCCCGGCCGATAAAGCGCCCTGAATGAGGCGGCGGGCCGCGAGCGGCCTTGTTGCGAACGTCATAGGTTTGTCTCCTGAGCTGCGTTGTTGAACTACCTCAACCGGCTCGCCGGGCGGCCGGCGCATCGTCCTGCGCTTTCTTTTCGATATTGGTGCGCGTTCATTCACCAATGAACGTATTATTCATATACGGACTTTTTGAAGTCAAGCAATGTGTACTGCAACAATGGTCCGTGTTTTCCCTGGCCGCATGCGGCCAGCCACGTTCTACACTCACGCACCGGATAACAATGAGACCTGCACATGGGAGCCGACTCATGATGGACGCGGAAGAACGAGACGACGCCGACCGGTACCGCGCGCCCGCGCTGGACAAAGGCCTCGACATCCTTGAACTGCTCGCCGAACAGAAAGAGGGGCTGACGCGCGCAGAGATCACCAAGCTTTTGGGGCGCAATGCCAGCGAGATGTACCGGATGCTCGAACGGCTGGTCGCGCGCCAGTATGTGGTGCGCTCGGCCGCGGGTGACCGCTATTCCCTGAGCCTGAAGCTGTATGCGCTGGCGCACCGGCATCCGCCGATGAACCGGTTGATCTCCGAAGCGCTGCCGCTGATGCAGCGGTTTGCCGACGCTGCCGAACAGTCGTGCCACCTGGTGGTCTATGACCGCGGCAACCTTCTGGTGATTGCACAGGTCGACGGTCCCGGTACGTGGGGGATGTCGGTACGGCTCGGTTCGCGGGTCGGACTGATCGATACCGGCTCGGGCCGCGTCATGCTGGCTTTTCAAAGCGCCGAGCAGCGCGCGCACATGCTTGCCGAACATACGAAGGTGAAGGGCGAGGTGACGATCGATCGCGACGCGCTTGAACAGACCTGCGAGCGAATCCGCACGGCGGGCTTTTCGCAGAAAGACAGTCAGCAGACTTTCGGGGTTACGGATCTGACGTTCCCGATCCTCGGGCCGTCCGGGCAGGCGATTGCGGTGATGACCTGCCCATACCTGCGGCGCATCGACGAGTACGTTGCACCAACGCTCGAGGCGGCGACTGCGCTACTGCGCGAGACCGTGGAGGCCTTGTCGATGTTTCGGGAGAGGACGGCCTAAGACCTGTCTCTGCGCCAATCGGATTTGGCAATGTTTAACAATGTCCTGGGCAGGACAGGTCAGCCGAACACCTGCGTCCCGCGTTCTATCAGTGTCGCGCATTCGCGCGCACATGAAACGCAACGAGTACGGTGAAGCTGTACACCGTAGGGCTTGCGCCACCCAACGAACGCGGCTTCCCCGCGGCAGGTCAACAGGATCAAGTCGATGAAAAAGCTCATTCTCTCCATGGCCGCAGTGGCCGGCCTGCTCGGCGCGACCGCGAGCTACGCCCAGGTTCCCGCGAGCGCGCCGGGCGGAACAACGGGACTATGCAAGGACGGCTCGTTCTATTCCGGCCCGACGAAAAAAGGCGCGTGCGCGGGCCATAAGGGTCTCAAGACCTGGTACGGGGCTTCGGCGGCGGCAGGCGCAGCATCCGCTCCCCCCGCAGCAGCGGCGTCCGCTCCGGCGGCCGCACCCGCGATGGCACCGGCCGCGGCCAGCACCGCCAAGGCGGCCCCCGGCGGCGGTCCCGGCCAGGTCTGGGTCAACACCAGCACAAAGGTCTATCACTGCCCGAACGACAAGTACTACGGCAAGACGAAGCACGGCGCGTACATGACCGAGGCGGATGCGAAAGCCAAGGGCTACCGCGCCGACGCCGGCAAGGCCTGTCAGTAAGACTCACCCTGGCAACACCCTGCGTCCGGGCCTGAAGCGCCGGACGCAGGATCAGACCCGTCCTGCCTGATGTGCCGGGGCGCTCGCCTCGGGGCACGCCGCATCCAGGCCATCGTATTGCCCTCATCCCCTGGAGGGCCTCCTCCTCCACATGGTTTAGAATGGCGACCCTCTCAAAAATGTCGCCGCGTGGGCCTCGTCCTGCGCGCGCTCTCGATACGTCATGGCGAAACTTCTGACCGATTCCGAATTCCAGCGTTTTTCCGAACTCCAGCAGAAGCAGGCGAGCTTCACGATCACCAGCGAGGAAGCCAACGAACTGCGCGACATCGTGGCCCGTGCGCAGCAAAAGCGCGACGATCGCGCTGCCGCAATGCAGGCGATGGAAGCCTATATCCAGCAGTTTGACATCAGCCCCGACGAACTGTTTTCACCGGAGCAGATCGGCGAAGCCGCGCGCACTTACGGCCTGATCCCGGCTGCGAAGAAGGAGCGCATCCTGCCGCCGTCGTTCACCTACAACGGCAAGCCGTACCAATGGACGCGCGCGCTGCCGGACGATATCCGCGTACCACTGTTCGACGCGTTCAAGGCGGGTCAGTCGGTGAAGGACTTCATTGCGACGCCGAAGGATGCGGCCCGCTGTGCGGCGACGATTGCACGTCTCGAACGTGAGACGGGGGCGGTGTATGCCGAGGCATGGCTTGACGAGTTGTCCGTCACGCGCAGCCAGGTGGAAGAGGCCGCAGCGAAGTTGCCGGCCTAAGCGGTCCACGTTACCTGCCCGCGCAAAATACCGCGCTACCCTGTGCCGGCGTCCCACTTCCCGACCCTCTCGATCCCGACGAGCAGGGTGCCGGCACGCGGCAAATCAGGCGGCGCTGGCGCGGCATAAGACAGGTCAATCACGCGACCGCGCGGATAGGGTCCGCGGTCATTGATCCGCACGATGACCGGGCGCGCATTCGTCATGGCGGTCACGCGAACATAGGAACCTGGCGGCAGGGTTCGATGGGCCGCTGTCAGCGCGTGCAAGTCGTAGCGCTCTTCGCTCGCAGTCCGACGCCCCTGGAAGGCGCCCCCATACCAGGAGGCAGGACCGGACTCCCGGAAGTGCCACGCATCTTCATTGTCGTCCTGCGATGCAGGCCCTTCCGCCTGGAACCCCGGCAAATCCGACGTCCTCGGTACCAGCAGCACACCCTCCGTCTCAGGTGGCTTAACGGCCGTTATGGATTTTGATCTTTCCGTGCCCGGCGTGGTGTGATCGGCCTCCCCGATGAGGCCCGGTGGCTGCATGCAGCCCGCCAGCAACGATAAGGGCAACAGAGTTCCAAGGTTTCGACAGAAGCGATATGCTTTCAAAAGATGTGCCTGATTAAATGACATCGGCAACGCCGGTGCGGCGCGGAACGCTTGCCGTTATTCCCATAGGCCGTCATGAGACGGGCGTCGCGCCTGACGTTGATCAAGCGGCCATAGGGCCTGGTGCGACCTCCCGCCTATGCCACCTGACGCTTACGGCTTGATGATCGGGTTGGAACCCGGCTCCGCGGTGGTCGTGGCGGACCCGTGGTGCTTATGATGTCTGTGATGCCTGTGGTGATGCTTGACGGCGGACGCTGCGGCGACCGGGGCAACGCGGTCTGCCCGGGTGCCGGCGCGGCCACCGGTGCGGATGCTTGTGCGAAGGCAGTGAGCGAAAAGAGGCCTGCGAAGGGAGGCAATAATGATCTGCCTGTTCATCGTCGGTATTTCCTGAAATGAGCCATGGTTGAGTGGGCGACCTTGCAACGGTCGTGTGTATAACAGCCACCTGCACAAGCTGTTGACTCAGCCTTCATTTAATCTGCAATCCTTTACAATATTTTGCAACTCTGCACTCGCGCACGGCTTACGACCCGACAATCGTCATGGCCCATGCAAACGCACAACCGGCCGGCGCTCCAATCAGGCGTCCGGGCGCACTCGCCTTCGTGAATTCGCCGATCCGGCTTTCAACCGATCCCTTCAAGACGCCGTGATGACACAAAACCGGTTCGAGCGTACAGACGACTGCAGCGACGAGCCACGCGGCCCCTTCGCGGCCCACCAGGTGGTCCGGGTCGATCAGGTTGGTGACTTGAAGCAGGAAAATCGCAACGGCACTGAAGATGAAAGCGAAAAGCAGTGACTTGATGAACTGGTCGGAGACGGCGAGGTTATCCATTGCATTCTGGTGGGGACGTTTCTGGGCGGATCAGCGATGCCCCCACGCCCGATAGGCATGGAGCAAACGACCGATCAATATGAGGAGCGCGCGGCGCTGGGCCGCAATTCGCATCGCTGAACGAAGCAGAAAAATATATTGAAAACGACCGATACAAACACTCAGAGGATTCTCAAAGGCGCAGCAGGCGTCGGATACGCGGAACGTGTATCCGGCGCGCTATACCGGCACCTCCGCCTCATCCAGCGCCATCCTGAAGCCCACCACGCCCGGATCTTCCGTCGGCGTCACCGTAAAACCGCACGCCTTCGCCAGCGCGATCATCGGCCCGTTCTCGCGCAGCGCTTCACCCACCAGCCAATGCGTGCCGCGCGAGCGCGCGTACACGATGATCTTTTCCATCAGCAGCCTACCAAGGCGCCGCCCCTTCTGGTCCGAGCGCACCGCAACCGCAAACTCTGCCGTTTCGTTATCCGGGTCGGCCACGGCGCGCACCACACCCAGCGTCCGGGTGAAACCCTCGTCACACGGGACGGTTGCGATCAGCGCCATCTCGCGGTCGTAATCGATCTGCGTCATCCGCGCGAGCTGCGAATGATCGAAGCTGCCGACCGCGCCGAAAAAGCGCAAACGCAGATCGTCGGGCGTCATCGCTTCGACGAAGTCATGATGGGCCGCTTCGTCTTCGGGACGGATGGGCCGTACCGTGATGCGCAGCCCGTGCCAGTCGAGCGTTTCCTCGTAGCGGCGCGGATACGGCATGATCGCGAGCCGGCTGCGGGAGGCGCCTAGCCGGATCTGCGGCGCGACGATCGCGGCGCGCTCGCGGAACACCCGCAGCGCGAGCTTCAAACCGACGATCTCGCGAACGTCACACACGGCTTGCGACAGCGCCGTGAAAGCGGCAAGCACGGGCTCGGGCGCGGCAAGCCGCGCGTAGGGCGAGCGCGTCACCATATCGCGCGCCAGGATGGGATTGAGCGGCGGCAACCCATAGACCCGTAGCGGCGCCGACACGCCGTCCGCCGACGGCGTCGTGAAGCGGAACACCGGGCCGAAGTTATCGTCGTCGTGCAGCTCGACGTCGATGTCGACGATCTTGTCTTGTGCCGTTTGTTGAAGCTCGACGACCAGTCCGAAATGCGCGAACAGGTGTGCCGCCGCGTCCTCCGTCAGCGTGTCCTCGCCCGCTGCCAATGCGGCGCGCGCTTGCGCCTGGGCAGCGTCAATTTCTTCCGGGATCTGCGCCGGCAGTCCCTCCGGCGTTTGCATCAAGAGTTCGCGCCCAAGCCGGTAGTCGACCAGACGGGCGAATGCGCGAGCGAGACGCTGCGGTGTCGTATGGACCGGGATGCCCTGGGCGTGCAACGCATCGCGCGTTGCCGCATCCACGCCGCCGAAAAAGCACGCCAGCAGCCCACGATAGGCGAACCGTTGATTCGCAATCAGCGCCTGCGCGACCTCGCCGACCGGCGCGTTGTGCGTCGAGGCGTGGACCACGAACGCGGTACCAGTTGCGCGATGCTGCGCGAGCACCTGCAACGCGGTACCGAAATGCTCGGCGTGCGCAACGTCGCCGAGCAGCAGCGGGTTGCCGGGGACGGCGCGCGGCAACGCCTTGGCGACCGCTTCGGTGGTCTCTGCGGGCCATTGCGCGAGCGTGTCGCCTGCCGCCGCGAACGCGTCGCAGGCGAGCGTCGCGACGCCGCGGTCGCTGGTGATCAGCGTGGCCGTCGCGCCGGCCGCCACCCGGCCCACGCCGAGGGTCTCGATTTCGTCGAGCAGGTCGTCGAGCGAGTCGACCCGCACCATCCCCGCACGCCGGAACGCAGCCGTGTAAAGCCCGTCGGCGGGGTCGGCGCGGCCTGAGCGCAGCGCCAGAACCGGCTTGTTACGCGCCGCCGCCCGCGCCGCGGACATGAACTTGCGGGCCGCGCGCACCGTGTCGAGCTCGAGCAGGATCGCGCGCGTGCCCGGGTCGCTGGCCAGATAGTCGAGCACGTCGCCCGCATCGACGTCCGCCTCGCCGCCGAGCGCCACCGCATGCGAAAAGCCCAACCCGCGCGCATGCGCCCAGCCGAGCACAGCGTTCGTCAGCGCATTCGACTGCGAGACCCACGCCACCCCGCCCGCCTTGACCGTGCACGACGGCGCACCCAGATGCGCGCGCAGCGCCGGCGACACCACACCCAGACTGCCGGGTCCGACAATGCGCAGAAGGTGCGGGCGCGCCGCCGACAACGCATGCCTGAGCGCGGTGCGGTCCTCGTCGTTGCGGACGTCACCCACGATGATCACGGCACGCGTGCCCAGACCGCCAAGCTTGTGGATGATGCCAGGCCACGTCGTGGGGCGCGTGCAGATCAGCGCAACCGTGGGCGCCTCGGGCAGATCGCCGGCGTCCGCCAGCGCCGCGCGGCCGTCGAGCGCGTCGTATTTCGGATTCACGGGCCAGAGCGGCCCGTCGAAGCCGCCCGCCAGCACGCTCGCCCACACCATGGCGCCGACGCTGCGTGGCCGCCGGGAGGCGCCGATCACGGCGACCGATTTGGGTCGAAACAACGCATCCAGATTGCGAACGGTCACGGGCACTCCGCGGGATCGAAGAGGGGCGCGTTACGAACGAACACGCATTCCCATCAGGATAGGCGATGTGGGCCCGTTGCGCGGCCGTTCCGGATCACGAAGGCCTGCGGGTGCGGCACGCCGGTTGAGCGGCGTACTGGCGGGCAGCTTTTGATGCTTGCATGCGGTCATAGGGCCGTCTGAAATGCGACAATCCGCGCCGCAACGCACGCAGGGCACGACGCGCCGACGCGCCCCATCGTGCGATCCCACCAAAGGCAGTAAGATGCGGCGAAGCGGCGTGCTGGCCAGGAGACAGGCCGGCGGACGAGCCCAATGCGGGTCGAATGCGGACCGATTTCCCGCACGGCGTACTGGAGACGAGGCGCCGGAAGCAATCTCAAAAAGATTACAACCATTGCGGACGGCAGGACAGCGCCCAGCGCGCGTGCCGCCGGACGACCAGAAAAGATAGAGGGTGAAGTTATGCGGCGCTTGCCATCGCTGATCGCGTTGCGCTTCTTCGAAGAAACAGCACGTCATTTGAGCTTCAACCGCGCGGCGAGTGCGCTGTGTGTCACGCAGGGCGCCGTGAGCCGGCAGATCAAGATCCTGGAGGAGTCGCTCGGCGCGAAGCTGTTCGAGCGCGACCACAAGGGCATCCGCCTGACGGCGGCGGGCTTGCAGCTGCTGCCGTGCGTGTCGGATGCGTTCGATACGATTGAGCGCGGCACCCGCCACATTACGACGGCCAAAGGCCGGCGCCGCCTCGTGTTATCCGTGCCGCCTACTTTCGCGACGCAGTGGTTTTCGCCACGGCTCGGCTCGCTGGCGGTGGAACTGCCCGACGTCGAACTATCGATTCGCACCGAGCCGACTGAGGATTGTCACTGCAACATCCGTTTCGGCCGCGAAGCGCTGCCCGACGCACATTCCGAATTGCTGATGATCGAGCGCCACACGCTGGTGGGAGCGCCACATCTGCTTGGACGACCGCTCGACACGCTGCTCGAGCGCATGCCCGCGCTGCATGTGCTGCATAACGAGACGCGGCTCGATCTGTGGCCGAACTGGCTGGCTACGGCGGACCTGCCGGCGCATTACGCTGAAAACGGCATCGAGTTCTCAAATCTGGAGCAGGCGATTCACGCGGCGCGCAAGGGTGCGGGGCTGGCGGTTGTCGATCGCAACATGATCGTCGAGGAACTGGCCGACGGCAGCCTTGCGCGGATCTCGGAGATCGAGGTGAGCGGGCCGTATGGCTACTGGCTCGATGTGGCGCAACGGCATGCCGCGCTTGAGCATGTGCAGGCGTTTGCCAGCTGGTTGCGGGAAGAGGTTTTGAAGATGGGGTGAAGAAGCGCAACGCAGCATTCGCGACGCGACGCCCCCGTCGTCCGCCGACGTATGTGGAAGCTCGCGCGCCCGTTGCCAACCACGAAACGCCCGCCTTTCGGATCCCCTCCTTCGTGACAACAACGCAGGTAGCCCTTCTCCATCCCTGTCAACTGCGATTCCGGTGTCAAGGTCACGGTGATTTTCAGTTCTGCGTCGGGTAGTTCGGGCGTCTCTAGTGGATTTTTTTCTCCTTCGTCCCCGTCTAGAGGGAGCCTCGCGTGCACCTAAATTGCACCTTGCGTCCGCCTGACCCATATCGTTTGACCTTGACTAGCCCTGATTGCTCCGTCTGCGAGTTTCGTAAATCATTGATTTTAAAGGAGAACGCTGGCGGCAGCACTCCTCGCGCAACGGGGCCCAACCGAATCTTTACACTGGCTCCGCACCGGCAGTCTCATCCAGGCAACGTGTTCCGTCACCCAATCGAATGTCGACGTTGCTCTTCCCAATATCAACGCTGCTGCGCTTACTTCCGGTGTCGGCGCCACCGCGGGGCCACAGGCGTTCTCGCTCACGTTCAACTGCGCAGCAGGGGCGAAGGTGTTGATCACGCTCACTGACAACGTCAACCTAAGAATCGGGTTAATACGCTCAAACTCACCGCGGACTCGACGGCCCAAGGTGTCGGAGTCCAGATTCTCAACAGCGGATCACCGGTATCGTTCGGCCCAGACCCCGCAGTGGTCGGAAATACGAATCAGTGGACGATTGGTCACTCGCCGAACGGCCCCCTGCAAGTGCCGCTCACCGCCCGCTACATTCGCACCGGCACCGTCACCGCAGGACCATCAAGGCACTCTCCACCTTTACGATGTCCTGTCAATAACATCATTATTGAAAAAGATGCGCCGCATGGGTGTTTCGCCCATTCGCGAGAACTGATACAGCATTCGATGCTCTACCCTTCCGTTGCCGTCAAGACGATGGTGGTGGGGTTCGACGGTCTGGCGTGTTCAAGGACGCAGAACCCTCTCCAAGGACAGCCGGATCATGAGCAAAAACAAACCTCGTACCCCCGCAGCGCTTGAAATGCCTGCCACCGACGAACTAATCGCCGCCGCCCTCCAGAAAGCGGTGCAGGTATGGCTGCTTCCCTCGACGCATAGTCACTGTTGTGGATAATGGCACGAGCCATGCCGCTGAACACCGATTCAGTGACGTTCAGGAACCGTGCACCCGACGGCAATGGCTTCAACTCAGGACGCGGACGCGGGTCCGCTCCTGTGTCGACCTTGTGCCCATCGACGAAAGCCTGCAACTTCTTCGACAGATGCCATGATGCGGCATCCCATGAAAGATACAAATTGCGGACATCGCGATGCTGCTCAAGCAGCAACCTCCCCAACCGTCGCCGTGGTGTGCGTGCCAGCGCACGATCGTGGTCGCGTAAAATAGACTGCCGAATTTGCACCGGTGTTGATTCCCGTGCCCACGCCCGCATGTGGTGGTGTTGAGTAACGACAGTAAGCAGGCCGTTAGCATGACCAAACCTGAATTTACCGAACCCGAAAGCGCGCGTCCCGACTTGCTGTGTTTCCTCGTCGCGATTGCAGCGGCATCGTACGCTCTGACTCAAGAATGGCGCGTGGACCATGTTGTTAAATGCTGCCGTCACTGGCTAGAGAAGAACCAGCTGACGATGCACTGGCCCGACCGGGTCCGAATTGGCCAACTTGCTCTGAAGATTGCCAGTAAAGACTTGCTCGAGGCCGGAGTCGCGGTTCGGCTGTCTAGCGTGCAGGCACTCTTCACGAGTGAATTGGAACTCAACGGTTCGAGCACCATGGTTCAGAGGATGATGGCGCTTTGTCACGACGCGCTTTGAGCACATTGCAGCTGCAGCTCGTAGCGGCGGCGTTCATGTAGCGGGCAAAAGCGACCGGGCCTGCTTGAGAAGCGCGTGCGACGCGGCAAACTCGTTACGTCCAGCCATAGTAAGTGCTGCGTGGCCGGTGCGCGCGAACAGCTCGTCATCTGACGTTGCGACCGCATTCAAACCGGGACCAGGATGGTCGTATTGGCGAAAAAACGCGAGCATCTGGAACGCATTGAAGCGCCAGTCCTGGGGACCGGCCCTGGCAAGAATCTCGGCGGCGGCTGCCAGTTGTCGGGTGGCTGCGAGGAATTCAGAGCGTTCCATGACATCTGTCTCCCTATAAGTCGCCGGTGCCGACTGTCCTAAGAGTTTAGCGCAGGTCCTTGACGACGCCGGAGATGCAGGGCGCGCGCTAAAGGGGCGCGGTTGGGTCGGTCGGCGATGCCCGATGCCCGCGCGCGACGCGCCCGTTACAGCATCGGCCCCTTTGGCGGTCTTGCGGCTAGCCACTGGACCGCCATCACGGACTCATGGCGTGCGTGGGAGAAATCGGAAGGAGTACGTAGCTCATTCGACGGAAGTGAGGCTCTATGGCCGCGCACCACCTACCGGTTTGAATCGCGAGCGCCGCAATTGAGCGCGGCGAACTTGCGACGTCGTCAAAAGCTGGCGGCGGCCGCCTGTGCGAGAGGGTGCTTTGCTGCCGACTTCCCTCTGTCGGCAGCAGGCGGAAACACGCACCAGCTGCCGTCATCGTGCCGAAAGAAGTACAACGCGCGCGCTCCACCAAGTGAGGACGTCGTAACGCACACATAGCGCCGCCCGCCCAATCTGGTGCGACCGAACTCGGTCACGTGAACCGGCATTGCAGGAGCCGGTGCGAGCCATTTTTCGACCTGATAATGCAACGACCGGTTATTCACGTTTCTCATGTTCCCCTCCAGCAAGTCTGAAGGCGACCAACGTTGGATAGAACGCAGGCCGCAAACGCCAGCGCCGCCCTTACCCCGATTTGTCGCTGGCGTCTGTGACAGACGTTATTGCCCGATCTGGCGGCTTGCCCGGTTTTCCTGCTGATTCAACGCGTAGTCTTCTCGCCGGGTGATATGGCTGCCGTTCTGGCTTGCCATGTCGCGCTCCTCCTGGCGAATCTTGTGGTCATCGCGGTGCAACTTCGCGGCCTCGGCGTGGGACATTTCGCCCTCCCTGACTTCCTGGTGAATGCGACGGTCCTGAGTCGCGAGGCGATGGTTGACCTCAGCACGGCGTGGGTGCGTCGCATTCCAGTTGGTTTGCGCCGACGCTGTACCCGCGAATGACAAGACCAGTGCTGCAATAGCGGCGAGTTTGTAGGCAACGTTGTGCATGTTCGTCTCCAGTTCAGTTGAGGGGACGGCTTCTGGCCGTTCATCTGCTCAACGTCTCGGACGACCACGATGTTGACCGTGGAGTTGTGAGTTCTGAAACCGAATATTTCGTGTTGGCTGGACTTCAGAGAACGGCGCGCAGGTCGACGATGTTGCAAATAACACGTCTCGTTACACACAAAAACACCGGTAATCTTCCGGCCCAATATAGTGCCTTCACGACAGACAAGTGAGGCATGTTATGAAAAGAATTTTTGCGCTGATGCTGATGGCCGCATGTCTTGGAAGCGCGCTGAGCGGCTGCATCATTGTGCCCGAAGGCGGCTACCACGACCATTATCACGACCACGACCACTATTAACGTCGACTGAATTGCTTGCGCATTCTGTTGCTCACTGCTTGTATCCTGGACAATGAAAATTATGAGCATCTCACGCAAACGCTGTTTCGCCATGGCACTGGTCGCCGGCCTCGGCGTCGGTGTATCCGCTACCGCATTCGCGCACGTTGATGTTGGTGTCAACATTGGTGTCCCGGGTGTCGTGTATGCGCCCGAGCCGGTCTACGCTCCGCCTCCGCCGGTGTACGTTGAACCACCTCCCGCCGTTGTCATTGGTCCGGGCTGGTATGGTGACAGGTACTACGACGGCCGTCGCTACTGGGAGCGTCGTGAGTGGGAGCAGCGCCATCGCGATGAACGGGAGTGGCGCGATGCTCGGGACCATTACGATGGGCATCGCGGTGACTGGGGTCGTGACCACGACGGCGGTGGCTGGCATGGTGACCACAGAGACGGCGAAGAGAGGCACGACCATTGACACGAACGGCACTGCTGTTGCATTCGGCGTGCCGAAACTCCCGCAAGCTCGTCCGGTCCGCAAGCGTAACCCCGGTGGCTATGGATGTCTTTGGCGAGAGAGGCGGCTGTCGTGAAAGCCCGGATTTGCTATTGCGCTGGCGCCACCTGCAGCCAGTGAAATACCTCTCGCCAATGGTCGGCGGTCATCGAGCTGAACCAGTCATTGTGCCCGGCGCCAGGCAATAACAAAAACTGCACATGCGGATGAAGGCGGGCGAGCCGTTCGGCGTGCCATACGGGGATGAGGGTATCTAGCTCGCAACCGACTACGACGACTTGACCTGCGTAGTACTTGAGCGCATCGACTGTATCGAACGGGTCATGCAGTATCCATTGCACTGGAAACAGCCGTAGCTTCTCCGCTGCAACACTTTCCAGCGAATCCCACGGCGTGACAAGCAGCACACTGGCGACCGCTGATTCCTCGCCTCGAATAGATTGCGCGGCCATACCGGCACCCAGCGACTCGCCAACCAGAAATATCGATTCCGCCCATTGGGCCTTGGCGTCGGACAGCGCACTTCGCGACGCGGCCAACACAGCCTTCATCGTTCGCCTGCCCTCTCGCCTGCCATGGCCGGGATATTCGACGAGGACAACGCGGTAGCCAAGGCGCACGAACACTTCGGCAAGCGATTTTTTGT
The DNA here is from genome assembly GCA_035948995.1 of Paraburkholderia sp. Lineage (GTDB taxonomy): Bacteria > Pseudomonadota > Gammaproteobacteria > Burkholderiales > Burkholderiaceae > Paraburkholderia. The sequence goes on from DASZIR010000042.1 coordinate 30,285, forward strand.
TCGCGGCAGACTCTGCGTTGCCGTGATACATGAGGAACGTTCCAATCGGCTGGCGGCCGGCTGGTGCGATGACGTATCCCGCGTAGCAGCCTCTGGGGCGCCAGGGTTGGACATCATAGTCCGCATGACGCCCCATCCGGATGTCCGCCACGTTTGGCGCTGGCGGGAGCAAAAGCCGGTCCTGGAACACGTAAAGGGCGACCACCGCCACAACGTAGACGATGAGCGCCAGCTGCAGGCCAGAAAGAAACAGTGTCATATCCATTCCTCGCGAAGACCCGTAGAGTGGATGTCGCCACCGTTCCTGGCGGTATCGTGGGACGCCTGGGTTTCTTTTGTAGCTTCGTCGCCGCAACAACCGCTCGCTCGATGGCAACACTCCGGAAGTCGGTAACCCGGTGCGCCTTGCCGACATCTGTCTATTCTTGTAGCACGACCATCAACGCCGTACCTTTGCCGCTCGGCCAGCGGAGCAAATCTTCCGTGCCGGCAGTTGCGGTGCCCTTATTTTTTTGGGCGCAGCACGTAAAGGCCTCGTCGCTGCGGCGCCTACGCAGACCGGCATCTTTCATGGGGGAGCGGGTCTGCGCTGCAGCGAGTCGGCGCTCACCCAGAACAATGACCGATGACCCTGCACAATCTGGTCCGAGGTGCCAGGGGTACTCGACGGTAGTGGTGCCGCGCGAAGTCTGCTAGACATCTTGCCCGCATCGGTCTTGTCGTGAAGCGAGTGCATTCGGGACGTCCGAGATGAACATCGAAGAAGTAGCCAGGTACCTTTTTGTCAGTCGAGTGCACGTAAAGCGGCTTCTTGAGCGTGGCGATTTGAGCGGCGCGCTTGATGAGGATGGGCAGTACCTTGTCGACGACGCGTCTGCCGGTTGCCGTCGACGCCAAATTGCCCCGCATGCCGACATTCGGCTGGACCATCAGAGCGGATTGCAAATCCGATGTGCTGGACCCTTTTTCGAATTGTCAGACATGGTCAGCCCGGCATCGGCGTAAGGGTCGATATTGTGTTGGCGTCAACAAGCAAAGTTGGCCCAATGCACGGCCTCCTCGGACTCTTTGCGTGGGTCCTGCACTAACCACATCCCGTCAAGTCTGCCCGCTTCGGCGGCTGCAGCCAGGCTTGTCCATTGCCCCCGCGGTCCCGTGGTGCCCGGCATAGTCTGCAGGCTGCAAATCATCGCCTAGGTCTTGGAAGACAGTTATGCCCATCGGCCGATGTCGTTGAGCTATCCTGCTGCTCTACTACAACCTGGATAGCTCGCCGCACGCCATGGCTCTCTCTCCGTTGCCTCCACTCGCATGTCTTCAAGCATTCGAAGCTAGCGCCCGTTATCTGAGCTTCACTCGCGCGGGGCAGGAACTGCACCTGTCCACCAGTGCCGTGAGCCGCCAGATATCTCAACTCGAAGAATTCCTCGGGCGCCGGCTATTCGTGCGGGAGCACAACACCCT